>JBDUDR010000023.1:0-25434 GCA_040002845.1 Nocardioidaceae bacterium | reverse complement strand
GCCCATCCAGAAACCCCCCGAGTCCGCCCTGACATCCACGGGCAGGGAACCCTGAGATTCACGACGTTCGCGCGGTAGGAACGCGGGGCGAAGTGGCAGGCGAGACGCCACAAAGGGCGCGACACGCCGACGAAACTGCCGAAAAACCGGCGTCTCGCCGGGAAAAGAGGAGGGGTCAGGCGTCGTAGTCGAGTACGACGGTGTCGGAGGTGGGGTGCGACTGACAGGTCAGCACGTATCCCTTGTCGAGCTCGGTCGACTCCAGCGCCCAGTTCTGGTCCATCCGCACGGTTCCATCGAGCAGCTTGGCACGGCACGTCCCGCAGACCCCGCCCTGGCACGCGTACGGCGCGTCGCTGCGTACAGCTAGGGCAGCCTCGAGCACGGACACGTCGTCGGTGTGCAACCGCAGCTGAGACCGCCGGCCATCGAGGACGATGGTGACCTCCGACCCGCCTGAGTCGTCGGCCAGCTCGGCCGGTCGGCGCACCGGCGGGACGGTCTCCACATGAAACAGCTCCGTGTGCACATGACGCCGGTCGACCCCAGCCTGGTTCAGGGTTTCCCGCAGATCGGTGATCATGGGGAACGGGCCACACAGGAACCACTCGTCCACCGAGTCCGGCGGGATGATCGTGTCCAGGAAGCGCCGCAGGCGCTCGCCGTCGATGCGCCCGGTGAACAGCTCGACGTCAGCGGGCTCCCGAGTCAGCACATGCACCAGGTGAAACCGCTCGTGGTAGCGGTCCTTGAGATCCTCGAGCTCCTCCAAGAACATGATGGTCTTGGTCGTGCGGTTGGCGAACAGCAGGGTGACCCGCGAACGGGGTTCGATCGACAGCACGGTGGAGATGATCGACATGATCGGCGTGATGCCAGACCCGGCTGCTATGCAGCAGTAGTGCTTGGCGTTGTCCGGGTCGAGCTGGGTGAAGAACCGCCCGGTCGGGGTCATCACCTCCAGCGTGTCCCCGGGCCGGAGCCGATCGAGGGCGTATGACGAGAATGCACCGCCGCCGAGCCGCTTGACGGCGATGCGCAGAGCTCCGTCGCCGGCGGGCGAGCAGATTGAGTAGTTGCGCCGCACCTCATCCCCGGCCAACGGCGTGCGCACGGTGAGATGCTGGCCCTGTGTGAACGCATACTGCTCGCGCAGGTCGTCCGGGACATCGAAGGTCAGCGCGACGGCGTCATCGGTGAGTCGCTCCACGTCGCTGACGTGCAGCGGGTGGAAGACCGCGTGCCGCGCGGCCATGTTCAGTGCGCCTTGAAGTGGTCGAACGGCTCCCGGCAGTCGCGGCAGACCCACAAGGACTTGCACGCCGTCGAGCCGAACCTGCTGAGTTCCTGGGTGTCCGGAGACCCGCATTGCGGACAGCGAAGCGTCAGCGCGAGGGCAATCGCGGGCCCGGACCCGGAGGTGGCACGTGGAGCCGGCGGCGCGATGCCGTAGTCGAGCAGCTTGCGCCGCCCCTCCCGACTCATCCAGTCGGTCGTCCACGCCGGCGAGAGCACAAGCTCGACGCCGACGTCGTCGTACCCTGCGTGGTTCAAGGCGCTGGTCACGTCCGCCCTGATCGCATCCATGGCGGGGCATCCTGAGTACGTCGGCGTGATCGTGACATGCACCCCGCCGGCGGGGTCCACAGTGACATCGCGCAGGATGCCGAGGTCGTCGATGGTAAGCACCGGAACCTCGGGATCGGGAACGGCGGCCACAATCTCGCGAACGCGAACCGCAGGCACTACCACGATGCACCAGGGTGTGATCGGGCCATGTGTTGCATCTCGGCCAGGAGGTATCCCATCGACTCCGAATGGATCCCCACGCGACCCCCCTTATGGTTCACCGAGGTCTCGGGCCGGCTCAGCGTTGCCTGCCTCAGCACTCGATCGACGTACGCGAGCACGGGACCACGCAGCTCTGCCGGGTCGACCCCCACGCCGCGCTCCGCCACCGAACGGAAGAGCTCGTCTGACTCGAAGAGCTCCTCGACGTACGGCCAGATCGTCTCGAGTCCGGCCTGCATGCGGCGATGTGACTCCGCTGTCCCGTCCCCGAGTCGCAGCACCCACTGGGTCGCGTGGTCGCGGTGGTAGTCGACCTCCTTGACCGCCTTCGCCGCGATCGCGGCCAGCGTCTCATCCGTCGATGCCACCAGCCGCGCGTACAGCTCACACTGGTACGCGGAGAACACCAGCATCCGCGCCATCGTGAGAGCGAAGTCGCCGTTGTCGGTCTCGCACAGAGTCAGATTGGTGAAGTCGCGCTCGTCGCGCAGATAGGCGAGGTCGTCCTCGTCTCGGTCCCGGCCCTCCGCTACCCCCGCGTAGGTCAGCAGGGATCGAGCCTGCCCGAGCAGGTCGAGGCCGATGTTCGCAAGCGCCACGTCCTCCTCCAGCTGAGGAGCCGCCGTGATCCACTCCCCCATCCGCTGGGCCAGGATCAGCGCGTCGTCGGCGAGTCGCAGCACGTACGCTGCAACCTCACCCGTGGATGCCGAGGACGAGCCCCGCGAGTCAGCCGCGGTCACAGGTGCTCGACCCCGTCGGGGACTGTGTAGAAGGTCGGATGCCGGTAGATCTTGTCACCGGCAGGGTCGAAGAAGGAGTCCTTCTCGTCGGGCGACGAGGCGGTGATCGCCGCGGCCTCGACCACCCAGATCGACACGCCTTCCTGACGCCTGGTGTAGAGGTCACGCGCGTTGCGCAGGGCCATCTCGGCGTCGGGGGCGTGCAGGCTCCCGACGTGGCCGTGCGACAGCCCACGCCTCGCGCGCACGAAGACCTCCCACAACGGCCAGTCCTTGCGCTCGGCGTCCTGCCTACTCACGCCACGGCTCCCTGGTCTGCAGTCGGCCGGCTGTGCTTGGCGGCGTACGCGTCCGCGGCGGCGCGCACCCACGCACCTGACTCGTGCGCATGGCGACGGTGCGCCATCCTTTGCGCGTTGCACGGACCGTTGCCCTTGATCACCTGGAACAGCTCGTCGTAGTCGGGCTCGGTGTAGTCGTAATGCCCACGCGCGTCGTTCCAGACGAGGTGCTCGTCGGGGATGACGAGGCCGAGCACCTTGGCCTGGTCGGCAGTCATGTCGACGAACCGCTGGCGTAGCTCGTCATTGGAGAAGCGCTTGATCCCCCACCGCATCGACTGCGCGGAGTGTGGCGATGCATCGTCTGGCGGACCGAACATCATCAGGCTCGGCCACCACCAACGATCGAGCGCGTCTTGGGCCATCGCCTGCTGGGCCGCCGTCCCGTGGACGAGGGTGTTCAGGATCTCGAAGCCCTGCCGCTGGTGGAACGACTCCTCCTTGCACACCCGTACCATCGCCCGCGCGTACGGCCCGTAGGAGCACCGGCACAGCGGCACCTGGTTGACGATGGCAGCTCCGTCGACCAGCCAGCCGATGGCACCCATGTCGGCCCAGGTGAGCGTGGGGTAGTTGAAGATCGAGGAGTACTTCTGCCGACCTGAGTGAAGCAGGTCGAGCAGATCTGCCCGGTCGGCACCCAGCGTCTCGGCTGCGGCGTACAGGTACAGACCGTGGCCGGCCTCGTCTTGAACCTTCGCCATCAAGATCGCCTTGCGGCGCAGGCTGGGGGCTCGGGTGATCCAGTTGCCCTCCGGCTGCATGCCGATGATCTCCGAGTGTGCGTGCTGCGCAATCTGCCGGATCAGGCTCTTGCGGTAGGCCTCCGGCATGTGGTCGCGGGGTTCGATCCGCCCGTCGGAGTCCACGATCTCCCGGAACGCCGCCTCCAGGTCGACGTCAGCCGCTGAGTCGGCGGATGAGTCGCTGGGGTCTGGCGAGCTACCGAAGTCGTTGCCGTACACGGAACCTCCCAAACCGGTCCGGGGGCTCCAGCCTAGCATGTCGATGTGACAGATCTACCGCACTTGCGCGGCCAAACTGTCACATCGACATGATTCAGCGCGTGCACAGCCGGAGCGCGGCCGCGCTGGGTCACCACGCTCCGGCTGGTCCGTTGGCTCAGTCCGCGGTGATCAGGCAGAACTCGTTGCCCTCCGGGTCCGCCCAAACCTGCCACGGCTGGCTCAGCGTGTGTACGGCGCTCACCGGCTGACCTCCGAGCTCGGCAGCACGCCTGGTGGCCGTCGCGAAGTCGTCGACCTCGAGGTCGAAGTGCAGGCGGTTCTTGTTCCGCTTGGTCTCGGGCACCAGCTGAAGAGCCAACACTGGACCCGAGCCGCCCAGCGGCTCGAGATCTGCCCAGTCCTCACTCCGGTTACTGACGCCCATTGCCAGCAATGCGGTCCAGAACCCGATCTCTCGGTCCAGGTCGGTGACATCGACCACGACCGCCGTGGGCCTGATGGTCACGTCGGTGCGCGTGGTCATGACGTGCCGCTCGTCACCGCAGCCGCCCGCTGACAAGACACGGACTGAGCGCTGGTTGCCCGTGACCGAACTGCCCGGACGGTGCGCCTCGACCTGGGCGCGAGCCCGATGGGCCTGGCTGAGACGGCGGCGAGCTCCTCCTGCCGCTGACGTGCCAGGGTCTCCATGACGTAGTACAACATCTTGCCCTTCCTCTCTTTGAACACCAGTAAACACGTTACACTGGTGTCGGATGAAAAGCAACCTCCTTAAGCGTTATGCTGGTGTCTATATGAAGGAGGCCACGATGGCCACGAACGACCCACCGGAGCACGTGACCCTGCTGCGAGAGTTCGCGAACACGGTCGACGTGTCTGAGGGCTCTGACCTGTTGTCAGACGTCAGTGGGCTGACGGGATGGCTGCGTGACCAAGGTCTCCTCGGCCGTCGTACGCCCGCGACCGACGCCGACCTGCAGCTGGCGGTACGACTTCGCACCGGCCTGCGAGAGCGGATGACCGCCAACGGCGATGGGTCCGGGGCAGGCTCAAAACAGCTCGACCAGGCAACGGCGCAGATTCCGTTGCGGCTCTCGTTCACCGGCGACGTGCCTCGGCTGGTGCCCGAGGGGACCGCCGGTCAAGCGGCCCTGGGCCAGGTGCTCGTCGCAGTCGCAGAGGCCGTGGCCGACCAGACGTGGCAGCGGCTGAAGATCTGTCGCGCCGACGACTGCCAGTGGGCGTACTTCGACGCGTCGAAGAACCGGTCGAAGACCTGGTGCGCGATGGGGGTGTGCGGCAACCGCGAGAAGACGCGGAACTACCGCGCTCGGCGGCGCGCGGTGACTGAGGTCGGCTAGGTGTCAGGATGGCGCAGGTGAGCCGACCGACCGCAGACGTGAGCGTTCGGGTGGCGTGGCCGGACGACGCCGCCGCCATGGCCGACGTCCAGGTACGCGCCTGGCGCTTGCGCTACGCGGACGTACTGCCACCCGACACGCTCGCGAGCCTTGACCCAAGGCTGTTCGCCGAGCAGTGGCAGACGTCGCTGTCCAGAACCACGGACGCCCGGCAGCGCGTCCTGGTGGCACTCGACCGGAACAACGTCAAGGGTTTCGCGGTGACGGCGGTGTCCGATGACCCCGACAGCGATCCAGCTTCCGACGCGGAGATATCCGAGTTCGTCATCGACCCCGACGCCGTCTCGAACGGCCACGGATCACGGCTCCTGCAGGCCTGTGTCGACACCATGCGCCAGGACCGGTTCTCGCGAGGCACGGTCTGGCTCAATGCCACGGACGACTCGGCGCGCAGGTTCCTGGTCGAGGCAGGTTGGTCGACCGACGGCGCTCACCGCGAGCTGGATCTCGACGGTGACGGCACCGTCCTGGTCAAGCAGATCCGCTTGCACACAGACGTCACCGCCGACAACTGACCAACCGTGGAGCTAACCGGCCACGATCAGCCGGCGGGCCATCCGGACCTCGGTTGTCTGCGGATCGGTCGGGTTAGGTTGGGACTGCCCGGTGGGGACGAACCCGGTGTTCTCGTAGAGCCGCACGGCCGCTGTGTTGCCCTCCATAACCCACAGTCGAACCTCGCCGTGCCCGTTCTCGCAGGCCCAGGCCAGCACCTCACGCACGAGAGCCATGCCCACCTTGCGGCTCCGCCACTCGGGCCTCACCCACATGCTGACCAGCTCGGGTGCCGGAGACGGGTCCGGGACGAAGGTGGCGGCTATCCCCGTCGGCTGCTGGCTAGCGAAGGACATGACGTGCACGCCGGGTCCGCTCATCCGACCACGCCAGATCTCCTCCCCGAAGGCCAGCTCTCTGGCCAGTGTGGACGCGAACGCGTTGGGCGCCTCCTCGAGCGCCGCCAGGCGTACGTCGCGCCAGACTCGCCAGTCTTCCGGGCCCAGGCGGCGCACCGTGATCGGTTCCATGCCCGCCAGTGTTCTCTCGGTCGCCGCTGCTAGCCCCCTCGACGGAGCCACCGGGGATGGCGTCGACAGGCTAACAATTGCTGTTCCATCTCGCGAGAAACAGCAAAACATAGCCTGTCGATGTGGAGAAGAGGGCTGGCTACCAGCCGGCGCCGAAGCACATGAACGGCGCGGGAGGGCCGTCGTCAGGGACAACCGAGGTCGCGCCTGCCAACGCGAACGCCGGACTACGGCCCCGAGAAAGCTCGCGGTGGAACTCCGACAACACCTCACATGCGACATCGTCGTTTACCCGGGTGGGTGACGCGGTCACGCTGCTGGCCCCAGCATGCAACCACGCGGCCGTCATACCGATGGTCTCCGCTCCCCAGCGCACCGATGACCGGCCCAGCTCACACGCTGACAGCACGACGTGCCCGGGCACCCGGTCCACCCGGGCTATGTCGTAGCCGGACCAGGGACCGTCATGCAGCTCGAGGGCCGAGAACAGCGGGCTCTCCGCGGAGTGCTCGCCGTGGGCCGCGACGTGAAGCAGGTCCACCTGGCAGGCCAGATCGGCCACCGACCCGGCCACGGCGTCATGACCAGCCAGACAGGTGGCGTCCGCCCAGTGGGCGGCGGCTCGCTTGACCTCCTCCTCGGCCCGACTCACCTCCGGACCAGCGACCAGACCGACCCGCTGGATGCGCTCGCGGCCGGTGCGGGTCGCTGCCCACGCTGAGGCAGTCGCGGCCACCGTCAGCGGTCTGCCGGCCAGGCCCGGAAGCAGCGACCAGGGCACCCCCGCAAGCGTTCCCGAGGGTACGAGCAACACCGGACCGTCGAGGCCCGCGCGGATCGAGACCGGGTCCCAGAGCAGCTTGGCCAGACCCGCGAGAACGTTGTGCAGGCTGGTGTTGACGACGGCCCGCAGCCCGGCCGGAAGGGTCGTGGCGGCCACATCGAGATCGGAACGCAGCCCCCCACTCAACGACTCGACATCGGCGAGCGGGCACACCGGAACGAAGGCGGCCTCGACGGCACGGGCGACCAGCGCGTGCACAGTGCCGTCAACGCTCAGGTAGCTGATCAGTGCTCCGCCGTCGGCCGCGAGCTCGGCCTGGACGTCCCCCAGCCGCAGGGGTTCAGCGACCACGCCCGGACCCGGTGGGTAAAGGGCCCGACTCCGGATCTGCTCCTCGAGCTCCTCAGATCTACGCCTCATCGCGGCGTCCGCAATGCCCGAGAGCTCACCTTCGCGGATCTCGATCCGGAGCTGACGCAGCTCCGCCAGGGCCACCTCGGCGGCCGGGTCGGCCGGCGGGCGTACCGGCGCTACGCGGGAGGCGAAGGCACGGGCCCGCTCGCTCCAGTCGAAGACCGCCGTCGGACGACCGTCAGCGACGGCGAGCCGCAGCCCCTGCCTGGCAAGATCGCGCCCGTGGGCCACCACTCCGGTCTGCAGGTCAAGGCTCCCGAAGGAAGACTGCCACGAGTGCAGCTCTGCGAGACCGCGCCGGACGGCAGCGCCAGCGGCACGACGACCGCGGCCGGCGAGCGCGAGCTCGCTGCGCACGCTATGGGCTAGCAGCCGGGTGGTGATCGGCGACCGTGCGCTGAGGCGGCAGCGAACCAGCAGCGAACGGGCCCGGCCCAGCTCGCCCTGTCGCGTGAGAGCACTGACCACCCATAGAGATGCCGTGAGCGCATCGTCGGCCAGCCCCCGCTCCCGCAGATCAACGGCCAAAGCAGTCCCCTCGACCACCGCCGACCTCAGCTGACGATCGAGCCGTACCCGCGCGGCGAGGGTCACCAGGTCACACTGCAGGACCCACGTCTCAGCGCCGCGTTGGGCAAACCGCGCCCGGGCCCGGCGGGCCAGCCCGATGGCTTGGCCGAGCCTCTGCGAGGCGAGGGCTAACTGAGCACGCGCCAGCTCGGCTTCTGCCTGGCTCTGGCGAAGTCGCCTCGATCCGAAGGCCGCCGCTGCCGTCGCCAGCGAGTCGTCCGCCTGGCTGAACAGGCCGGCTCGTGTCATCACCTCGGCTCGATCCGCGTCACAGACCGCAACGAAGACCGGCGACAGGTCGCTGAGCGACCGCCGGACAGCGTCCATCTCACGCAGCGCCGAAGGCAGTTCGCCCGCCAGCATGTCGACGTAGCCCATGTTGTGCCGCGCCTGAGCGCCGAAGATGTCCAGGCTGTGCTCAGCCGCGAGGTCGGCACAGCGTTGGAAGTCTGCGTGAGCCGCGGCAAGCTCCCGTGCCTGCAGGAAGACGTTTCCACGGTTGAGCAGGGTCTTGACGAGAGCCGCGGGTTCCCGGTCATCGAGAACCCGCAAGGCGGAATTGAACTCCGACAACGCCCCGGCCTGGTCGCCCGTGCGCATGAGCATGAGGCCCCGTCCTGCGCGAAGTACGCCCATCGTGTGATCGGGCAGGTGTGGGATGCTCGCAGCCTCGTCTATCAGCTGGATGCCGTCGTTGACGTGTCCTCGCTCGGACTCCTGGTAGGCAAGACTCAGGAGTACGCGAGCCCGCAACAACGGTTCATCGGCTCGCGCCAGCGCCAGCCGGAGAGCACGCCGGCCGGCCGCGAAGCGGCCCCGATCGACGTCAGCCATCGCGCGTGCGTACAGCGTCTCGGCTGACAACATCTCGTCAGTATCTCCCGGGGCGCGGCAGACCGTCGATGCGCAGACGCCACGACCATCACCGTGCTCAGCCCCCCGCCAACCGTTGCCCCGACCGTGCGTCAGGGATGGTCCCACTGCTCAACCACGCAGGCCAACGCCTTGAGCCGCCCGAGCACAGCCCGGTGCGGGGCACAGTCGCCGAGGGGTGCGTCACCGGACTCGGAGTTGGCCAACAAGGCTGCGGCAGCGTCGCCTGCGATGACCGGTGCTGCGAACGACGTACCACTCCACACCGCGAACCCCTGCGAGTATCCGTCTGGATCGAGCGCGGAACGATCTTGACCTGTAGACGGTGGACCGTGGGGCCGGCTGGCCGCTGACCACAGAGGCGGTTGACGGGTCGAGCACTCGAGCGTTGTAACCCGCAAGCAGCCTGACGTCCGGCATCGGCGGATCGAAGTCTCGAACGATCGGCCGTGGACGACGGTCTCGAAACTGTGGGCTCTCAACGCTCATCACAGCTCCACGATGGGCGTGGCGAAAGGCATGCTCAGGTGGTGGCCTGAGGTGTCGGTCGGGTGGAGGACGAGACGCGTCATCCCCGATGGAACGTCGGGCAAGGAGAACCTGCCCGATGCATCGACGAACGACTCGTCTCGGCCATCCCGGTTGCGAATCTCCAGCCGGGCGGTGGTCGCCGGAGCCACCCAGCCGTCCAGCCTCAACCGCCCGGCGCCGAGTTGGGTCACATGCACCATGACGGTCACCTCATCCCCGCCGAAGGTCATGGTCGAGGCATCGGATGAGCCCCGGGCACCAGCCAACGGCTGCACCGGCTGGGTCAACGCCAGCAGCTCGTACTCGAAATCCAGCGAGTCCAACTCGATCGCGGCGATCATCTTGTCGGCCAGGCCGGCCCGCGGCGGGTCCAGCCGCTCCCACATGCTCCGCAACCGGGCCAACAGGGTTCTGTCGTCGGGGTTCACAGCAGACTCCAGTCGGTTTGGTCGGGTAGCAGGGAGCGAAGCTTGGCCAGGCAGCGTCCTCGGGTAGGGCCGATGCTGCCAACGGGCATCTCCAGCTCGAGTGCCAGCCGCGCATAGTCGGGGCGGTCTTCGAACGCGATCACCCGCAGCAGTCGCTGGCAGCGTTCGGAGAGTTCGGCAACCATCGCCCACAACATTTTCTGTCGATCATTGAGCAGAGCCTCCTGCTCGGGACCATCCGTCTCGGGGAGGGCCACCGCCAGCGTGTCCGTGGACATCGGCACCTGGCGCCGGCTGACCTTGGACACGCGCCAGGCCTCCCGACGCGCCGTCGTGGTCAGCCAGCCGAGGACCGCCTGCGGGTCGCGCACCGAGTCCGCGTTGCGTACCAAACTGAGCCAGGTCGTCTGCACCACGTCTTCTGAGCTCTGCCGATCAAGGCCGTAGGAACGTACGATGTGCCACAACAACGGCGTCAGCTCGAGTACGAGGTCATCGAGCGCGCCGGCCTCCTCGGCCCGCCAGCGCGTGAAGTGCCGAGCCGCCACCGACCAAGGCCGCGTGCCCCCGTCGTCGGGTTCCGGTGTCAGGTGGGATCCCGAGGCTGCATCATCGATCGGGTCGCGGCCGGACTGTCGCGGAACTGAAGGACTCAATGCAACTCCTGACGGGGTCGTTGCCTGCAATAGGTCCACGCCCCCGAGGAGTAGACGCTGCTCGTTCTTGATACATCCCGAATCGTATGTATCCCATCGTGGCCCGTGAGCCTCCTCACTGTCGATGGGTCGAACGAGTTCGACCGTGGGTGCTTGAGCGGCACCTGCCAACGCGTGGGGGCGCCTGGGCCGATGACCGGTCCAGGCGCCCTCAACCACGTCCGCTCGCCGCGCCCGGCCTCGTATCGCTCTTATGAAACTCACAGCGGGCAGCAGCAACGCACAGGTGGCTTCGTGCGTCGTACCAGATAGATGTCCGTTTCGACGCGAGATGGGAGAGAGCCGTGCTTGGTCCGTTGCCCCAACTGCATCGCCTGCTGGTGCTGATGATCGCGACCGCCGCTGGACTGATGAGCGGCACCTGGGCTGCCCAGTTCGGGGCAGGGCGCAGCATGTGGGTCCTCGCCGGAGGGCTGGCCGGGATGTGCGCAGGCGCCGTGCTTGTCCGCCAGCCGCACACCAGCGCCGAGCCTGCGAGGCACATCCGTCGCTGACACAAGCCCACCCCGAGCACTTCGGATCGCGGGGAATAAGTGTCGGATCGCGGAGAGAGGGTCAGTCCAGTCCGAGCAGCGGCTCGAGGCCAACCGTCAGACCGGGACGATCCGCGATCCCGCGCACCGCGGCCAGCACTCCAGGTACGAACGACACCCGGTCCAGGCTGTCGTGACGGATCGACAATGTCTCACCGGCCGCGCCCAGCAGGACCTCCTGATGGGCAACCAGACCGCGTACGCGCTGACTGTGGACCCTGATCCCGGCTATCTCGGCCCCCCGCGCGCCGGCGACCTCCTGCGTGGTCGCGTCCGGGACCGGGTCGCACCCGGCTCGTTGCCGGGCAGCAGAGATGAGCTCGGCGGTGCGCCGGGCCGTGCCACTCGGCGCATCTGCCTTGTCAGGGTGGTGCATCTCGACGATCTCGACGGACTCGAAGAATCTCGCCGCATCGGCGGCGAACCGCATCATCAGCACCGCCCCAACCGAGAAGTTGGGGGCGACCAGGACTCCCGTGGTGGGCTCCTTGCCGAGTTGGTTGCGGATCGTCCTGAGCCGCCCGTCAGTGAACCCCGTCGTTCCCACGACGGCGTGTATGCCATGCCGGATGCAGTACGCCACCTGGTCCATCACTACGTCCGGGTGCGTGAAGTGGACCGCGATCTCCGCGTTCGCACGGACGAGCTCTTCGATGGAGTCGTCGACGTCCACCGCGGCAACGAGCTCGAGGCCATCGGCAGCGTCGAGGGCCCGGCACATCTCGTGGCCGACCCTGCCGCGGGCACCTAGAACGCCGACCTTCAGGACTGGTTCACCGGTTGCCATGCGCCAGATTCTCACACTCCCGACGGGTTGCCGCGAGCGATCAGCCGATGGCGCCCTCGAACGGCGCCACGTCATCGAAGGGTCCGACGACGGCCAGCGCAGGGGCCGCGGCGAGCGTCTCCGCCGCCAGCTTGCGTACATCCTGCAAGGTCACGGCATCGACCCTCGCGAGCACCTCGGTCACGCTGGGGAGCTCCCCATAGACCAGTTCCGCCTTCGCGAGGCGCGACATGCGCGAGCCGGTGTCTTCGAGCCCGAGCACGGTGCCGCCGCGCAACTGCCCCTGCCCACGGCGCAGCTCGCTCTGGGTGATGCCGTGCACGGCGACCTCGTGGAGCTGATCTCTGCAGATGTCGAGTACGTCGCCTATCCGGTTGGGGTTGCAGCTTGCGGAGACACCCACGTAGCCGGTGTCGGCGTAGTTCGCGGCGAAGGAGTAGACCGAGTAAGCCAGTCCGCGGCGCTCCCGTACCTCCTGGAACAGCCGACTTGAGCTGCCACCTCCGAGCGCGACGTTGAGCACGCCGAGCGCATAACGACGTTCGTCGGTACGAGCCAGCCCTGGGACTCCGAGTACGAACGTGGTCAGCTCCCCCGGCCTGTTCACCAGGCTCGCGCCGGTGGCGAAGCCGCATCCGCGACCACCGATGCGGGGCTGCTCGGGCTTGACATCCTCGTCGTCGAGAAAGCCGACCCTGCCGAACGCGTTCTCCACCAAGCGCACGAGCGCGGCGTGGTCGAGATTGCCGGCGGCCGCAACGACCATCCTGTGAGCCCGGTAGCGGCGGCGGAAGTATCCGGCGATCTGGGTCCGGGTCAACCGATTGATCGAGTCAACGGAGCCGATCACCGGTCTGCCGAGTGGAGCGTCACCCCAGATCTGCCGCATGAACAGCTCCTGCACGACGTCGTCGGGGTCGTCATCGTGCATCGCGATCTCTTCGAGGATGACGCTTCGCTCACCGGCGACGTCCTCGGCAGCGATCAGCGACGCGGTCACCATGTCGGCGATCACGTCGAGCGCCAGCGGTAGGTCGTCATCGAGCACCCGCGCGTGGTAGCAGGTGTACTCCTTGGCGGTGAAGGCATTCATCTCGCCACCCACGCCGTCCAGGGCAACCGAGATGTCCAACGCAGTGCGGGTGGGCGTCCCCTTGAAGAGCAGATGTTCCAGGTAGTGAGTCGCGCCTGCCACCGAAGGGGCCTCGTCTCTCGACCCCACGCCGACCCAGATCCCCAGCGTCACCGAACGTACGCTCGGCACCGACTCGGTGATCACTCGCAACCCGCCGGGAAGCACGGTGCGCCGGACCCGCGAACCCACGGTCCCGCTCTCACCATGCTCCACGAGCAGGGTTCGGGTCGTTCCTGGCTGCTGCGAAGCGGCAGC
This sequence comes from Nocardioidaceae bacterium, assembly GCA_040002845.1. Lineage (GTDB taxonomy): Bacteria > Actinomycetota > Actinomycetes > Propionibacteriales > Nocardioidaceae > JBDUDR01. The sequence goes on along the minus strand of JBDUDR010000023.1, from coordinate 12,119 downwards.
CAAGCTGCGACTCACGAAAGGAGGCTCACTGGTCGCCGGTAGCGGAGTCACCCGCGACGGCGGCCGAAGCCTCCTCGACAACTGGGATCAGCGACAACTTACCGCGATCGTCGATCTCGGCAATCTCGACCTGGATCTTCTGACCGACCGAGACGACGTCCTCGACGTCCTCCACCCGCCTGCCGCCCGCCAGGGTCCGCAACTTCGAGATGTGCAACAGGCCGTCCTTGCCCGGCAGCAAGGAGACGAACGCGCCGAAGTTGGTGGTCTTGACCACCGTGCCGAGATAACGCTCACCCTTCTCGGGCATGGTCGGGTTGGCGATCGCGTTGACGGCGTCGCGCGCGGCCTCTGCCGCGGTTCCGTTGTCGGCACCGATGTAGATCGTGCCGTCGTCCTCGATGGACAGCTGAGCCCCCGTGTCGTCCTGGATCTGGTTGATCACCTTGCCCTTTGGCCCGATGACCTCGCCGATCTTGTCGACGGGGATCTTGACGGTGATGATCCTCGGCGCGTATGGCGACATCTCGTCGGGCACGTCGATCGCCTCGAGCATCACATCGAGGATGACCATCCGGGCGTCCCGAGCCTGCTGGAGAGCCGCGCCCAGCACCGACGCGGGAATGCCGTTGAGCTTGGTGTCGAGCTGCAACGCGGTCACGAAGTCGCGCGTACCGGCAACCTTGAAGTCCATGTCACCGAACGCGTCCTCGGCGCCGAGGATGTCGGTCAAGGTGACGTAGTCGGTGCTGCCCTCGACCTCCCCACTGATCAGCCCCATCGCGATGCCTGCCACCGGCGCACGCAGCGGGACACCAGCATTGAGCAGCGACAAGGTGGAGGCGCAGACAGAACCCATCGACGTCGAGCCGTTGGAGCTCAGGGCCTCCGACACCTGGCGGATGGCGTACGGGAACTCCTCGCGCGCAGGCAGCACCGGCAGCCCGGCCCGCTCGGCCAGGGCCCCGTGGCCGATCTCCCGGCGCTTGGGTGAGCCGACCCGGCCGGTCTCACCTGTGGAGTATGGCGGGAAGTTGTAGTTATGCATGTACCGGCGGGTTGTCTCAGGCGACAACGTGTCGAGCTTCTGCTCCAGCGAGAGCATGTTCAGTGTGGTGATGCCCAGGATCTGGGTCTCGCCCCGTTCGAACAACGCCGAGCCGTGCACGCGTGGCACGACTCCGACCTCTGCTGACAACGTACGGATGTCGGTGAGGCCCCGGCCGTCGATGCGCACCTTGTCCCGCAGCACCCGCTCTCGAACGAGCTCCTTGGTGACCGAGCGGAACGCCGCGCCGATCTCCTTCTCGCGACCTTCGAAGTCCGAACCGACCTTGTCCAAGGCGGTGGCCTTGATCGTGTCGAGCTGCTCCTCGCGCTCGGCCTTGGGCGCGATCTTCAATGCCTCCGCGAGATCGGCGGCCACCACGGCCTTGACGGCGTCGAAAACGTCGTCCTCGTAGTCTCTGAAGACCGGGAACTCCGCAACCGGCTTCGCCGCCTGCGACGCGAGTGCGCTCTGCGCCTCGCAAAGCTGCTTGATGAAGGCCTTCGAGGCCTCCAGGCCTTCGGCCACGATCTGCTCCGTCGGGGCCTGGCTGCCGCCCCTCACGAGGTCCCAGGTGGACTCAGTCGACTCCGCCTCGACCATCATGATCGCGACATCTCCGTCGTCGAGCAGCCGCCCGGCGACAACCATGTCGAAGACGGCCGCTTCGAGCTGGACATGGGTCGGGAAGCCGACCCACTGCCCGTCGATGAGCGCTACCTGGACACCTCCGATCGGACCCGAGAACGGCAGGCCGGAGAGCTGCGTCGACAACGACGCAGCGTTGATGGCGAGGACGTCATAGGAGTCCTCGGGGTGCAGCGCCAGCACCGTGATGACGACCTGCACCTCGTTTCGCAGTCCCTTGACGAAGGTCGGACGCAGCGGACGGTCGATCAACCGGCACGTCAAGATGGCGTCTTCCGAGGGCCGGCCCTCACGGCGGAAGAACGAACCGGGGATCCGCCCGGCCGCGTACATGCGCTCCTCGACATCGACCGTCAGCGGGAAGAAGTCGAACTGCTCTTTGGGGTGCTTGCCGACTGTGGTCGCCGACAGGAGCATGGTCTCCTCATCGAGGTACGCGACGGTTGCGCCGGCGGCCTGCCGGGCCAGCAGCCCGGTCTCGAATCGGATGCTACGGGTGCCGAACGAGCCGTTGTCTATGACGGTTTCGACGGTTGTGCCTTCGGGTCCCTGCACAGGGATACCCCTCTCTGTTTCGAGGAGCTCCACGCGAGAGGCGTTCGTTGCCGCGCCTGCGGCGCGCCGTGCCGGCCGGCTCAGGTGCCGGTCTTCGATCGAGGCCTGCGGGGGCCGTCTGTGCAGACGGTGCCCGAGGGCCACTACCGAGGACCGGCGTCGTCGTGCCGGTTCGCGTTTCGCTCCAACTGGTTGGAGTGGAACTAAATGTTCAATTGTATTGGTTTGTCACACCACGGTCGGGCGGTGTGGGTACGACGAGAGCGTCCGCTCCCGGTGGAGGGCCGCTCCCGGCGTGAGGTCAACGACGCAGACCAAGCCGCTCGATCAGCTTTCGGTAGCGCTCGATGTCATGGTTCCGCAGATAGTTGAGCAGCCGGCGCCGTTGCCCGACCAGCAGCAACAGGCCTCGGCGGCTGTGGTGATCGTGCTTGTGCTCCTTGAGGTGCTCGGTCAGGTCTGAGATGCGCCGACTCAGCAACGCCACCTGAACCTCCGGGGACCCGGTGTCACCGTCGTTGGTGGCGTACTCGGTCATGATCTGCTTCTTGGTCGCAGCATCAAGTGACACGCGATCTCCCTTCGGGGTTCGTTGCGCGGCGCGCCGGGGCCTGTTCACCCGGGCACTATCGTTCCGCGGCCGTCAGACGGCACCTACCAGGCTATCAGCGCGGACCTGCTGGGGCCGAATCGGCGGCGACCGTCTCTAGTCCGCGGGAACCCGCAGCAGGCTCCGGTAGACGGTGTGAACCGCGATCGCGCGTTTGAGATCTGCAGCGACGTCGCATGATGCCCAGTCCACAGCAGGACCACGGCGTCGCTGATCGCACCGTCCGGTAGACCTCCTCGGCAGCCTCGGTGTTGATGAACAGGAAGGTCAAGAACAAGACGCCGACGCCGGCGGCCAGCGACAACCCCAAGCCCAGCCAGCCGACGCTCAGCAGCCGGCCACGCGACAACGCGACCCGCACCGAGGTCTGCCGTGACTCGACGAAGTACGGCAGTCCGTGCGCGTCGAACCACAATTCCGCGGCTCGGATCGCCTCATTGTCCGGCATCGGCTACGGCCACTCGTCGTCAGGCGTTGCCATGATGTCCCGCGCCTGGTCGACGTCTTGACGCATGGCGACCAGGAGATCGTCGATCGAGTCGAAGCGCTTCATCTCACGCAGGCGGGCGACGAAACCGATCCGGACGGTGGTGTCGTACAGCTCGAGATCGCTGCGATCGAGGACGTACGACTCCACGACGCGTCGCGTGCCGTCGAACGTCGGGTTGCTGCCGATGCTGATGGCCGCCGGTAGCCGCGAGGCCGCGGGTTCGTCGAGCCGCTGCAGCCAGCCGGCGTAGACACCATCCGCCGGCACCGCGGTCAGGCCGTCGGTAGGCACGTTCGCGGTGGGGTACCCGAGCTGCTGGCCACGCCGCTCGCCGCGTACCACGGTCCCTTCAACGGTGTACGCCCGACCCAGCGCCGCCGCCGCCCCCGCGACATCGCCGTCGGCCAGTCGTTCGCGAACCAAAGCCGAGGACCAGGGCCGACCCGATCCGTCCAGCCCGATCGCCTCGCACCGGAAACCGTGGGTCTCGCCGAGCTCTCGCAGGACGTCGACAGTCCCAGCCGCCCGATGGCCGAAGCGGAAGTTCTCACCGACCACGACCACTTCCGTATGCAGGGTGTCCACCAGGATTCGTCTGACGAACTCTTCCGGAGACCACTGCGCCATCTCGTTGTCGAACGGCAGCACCAGCAGGACATCAGCCCCGGCGGCCCCGAGGAGCCGGGCGCGTTCGTCGATCGTGGTCAGCATCGTAGGGGCGTGCTCCGGGCGCAGGACGACCATCGGATGCGGGTCAAAGGTGATCGCGACGACGGGGAGGTTGCCTAACGACGCGGCGATCTCGTGGGCCGTCGAAAGCACATGGCGGTGACCGAGATGGACGCCGTCGAAGTTCCCAACCGTGACGACGGACTTGTCGAGGCTGGGGTCGACCTCATCCAGTTGGCGCCACACGTGCACGACGTACTGCTCCTTCACTGCGTGAACCACCAAGAACAGGACAGCGGGCGGGTTTGCGGGCACCAAGCCTCCCACGCGCAGCAACCTTGCGCAGTGCGGGTGATGCCTCCCGGGGCCAAACCCTCACGTTGGCATGCACCCGGAGGGTTGCCTCAGCCGCCGAGCAGGGCGCGTACGGCCGGCCGTGCCGAGGCCGGGTCCGAGGCTTGGAGGGCCGCACTTGCCGCAGCGCGACACTGCTCGAGTGTCACCGAACCGAGCTGAGCACCGACGCTGCGCAGTGCCGGGCGCGCCATCGAAAGCGAGGACACGCCGAGGCCGACGAGAACACACGCGAGGTGTGGATCGGCGGCGGCCTCCCCGCAGACCCCGACCGACTTGTTGGCCGCGGCTCCCGCTTGTGCGGTGATGGAGATCAGCTTCAGCAGCGCCGGCTGCCACGGGTCGGTGAGCGAGGCCAGCTCGCCGGCCAACCGGTCAGCAGCCATGGTGTATTGCGCCAGATCGTTGGTGCCGATCGACACGAAGTCGACGATCTTCAGCAACCGATCGGCGAACAGGGCAGCGGCCGGGACCTCGATCATCACCCCCGGCGTCAGCCCACGCTGGCGTACCTCGGTGGCGAAGAATGCTGCCTCCTCCTCGGTGGCGACCATAGGCGCCATCACCCAGGGTGACTCGCCGGTCTGCTCTACAGCCGCCGCCACGGCGTCAAGCTGCCGGGTGAGCAAGCCGTGGTCCGCCAAGGCGATCCGCAGGCCGCGGACGCCCAACGCGGGGTTTGCCTCGTCGGGAAGACTCACGAACTTCATCGGCTTGTCCGACCCGGCGTCGAGCGTGCGCAACACGACCTTGCGGCCCGCGAACGCCGTCAGCACCTCGGCATAGATTTCCGCCTGCTCATCGACGGTCGGCTCGGTGTCCCGCCCCAAGAAACACAGTTCGGTGCGGAACAAGCCGATCCCCTCGGCAACGTCTGCTGCCGCCTGGCGCGCCGACTCGCCGTCTTGAACGTTGGCAAGTACGGCGACGGCATGGCCGTCCGCGGTCTGGCCTGGGCCGTGCCAGGCGTCGGTGACGGCCCGGCTGTGTTCGGCCTCGGCCAGCCGCGCTCGTGCCTCTCCGGGGTCTGGCTCGACCTCCACGATGCCGGTCGCACCATCTACCAGCAGCATTGCTCCGTCGGGCAAGCCGTCGATGTCGGCGCCGACAATGCAAGGCAGACCTAACTGCCTCGCGATGATCGCGGTATGGCTCGTGGGTCCGCCCAGCCGGGTCACCAGAGCCACCACCTGAGTCGGGTCGAGACCCGCGGTGTCGGCCGGGGCAAGATCGTCGGCGACCAGCACGCTGGGCTGGTCGAGCGCGGGAAGACCGGGTTCGGAGACGCCCAGCAGCTCCGCTATCAGGCGCTGGCCCATGTCCTTGATGTCGGTGGCCCGCTCGGCCATCAAGCCGCCGAGCTGAATGAACATGGTGGCGAACTGGTCGACGGCACCGACCACGGCGTGCTCCGCCGTCTCACGCCGGTTGACGCGCTGCTCGACCGCGCCGCGCAGACCGCGGTCCTGGACCAGACCCACGCTCGCGGTAAGAACCTCGCCAGCCGCCCCGCTGGCCTTGCGGGCACGCTCGCTCAGTCGCGCGGAGACCACCTCGACAGCGCTCTCGAAACGACCCAGCTCGGCGGCCGGCTCGCGGTCGCTCTCGGCCTTGACGCTCGTGAGGTCGACGGCAGGCACATGGTGCACGCACGGCGCGTAGGCCAGCCCCGGGACAACTGGTGTCCCGACAACCTGGTGCGGCGAATCAGTCATCGGCACTCTCCCTCAGTCCCTCAGCCCTCAGCTCTTCAGCTGTTCAGCCTTGAAATGGAATACTCCCTCGAATTTACGGCCGGCCCTCTTGACATGTCAATACAACCGGGCGTAAAACTAAGTAAAACAACATTGAAACCAACATCCACCCAACTGCCAGGAGCGTTCACGTGTACGCCGAGGAACGTCAGCAGGCCATCGCCACGCACGTCAAGACGCGAGGTCGCATCGTGGTCAGCGAGGTCGCGGAGACCTACGACGTCACGACCGAGACCGTGCGGCGAGACCTGGCGGTGCTCGAGCGGCTGGGCCTTCTCCACCGGGTGCACGGAGGTGCCGTCTCTTCGACCGCGCTCACGGTCATCGAACCGGGACTCGCTGACCGGCATCTCGCAGCCGGGGAGCAGAAGGATCGCATCGCACGCGCTGCGATGGACCTGATCCCGCGCCACGGTGGCAGTGTCTTGCTGGACGCCGGCACGACGACCGCGAGGTTGGGGGCGCAGCTCCCCGAGCTGCCCCGTCTCACGGTGGTCACCAACTCCGTGCCGATCGCAGCGCAGCTTGTCACCGCACCAAACATCGACGTGCACGTGCTGCCCGGCCGAGTGCGCCGCAGCACTCATGCCGCTGTCGGCCCACAGACGGTCGCTGCGCTCCGCGTGATCAAGGTGGATGTGGCCTTCATCGGCACCAACGCGCTCACTGCCGAATACGGACTGTCGACACCCGATCCGGATGAGGCCGCAGTCAAGTCCGCCATGATCGCGGCCGGCAGGCGTGTCGTCGTACTCGCCGACTCCACCAAGCTTGGGCAGGAGCAGTTGTCCCGATTCGGCACCGTCGACCAGATGGATGTCCTGATCACCGACGACGCGGCAGATCGGAGCCTGATCCGTCGGCTCGAGTCCCTCGATGTCGAGGTTGTGATCGCATGATCCTCACGTTCACCGCAAACCCCTCTATCGACCGGACCGTCGAGATCGACAGCATGATCGAGCGTGGGCAGGTTCATCGGGCCACCAAGGTCAGCGAGCAGCCCGGCGGTAAGGGTGTCAACGTCTCACGCGCGTTGTCGCTGGCAGGCGCGGCCACGGTTGCGGTCCTCCCTGCCGACACGGAAGACCCGCTCGTCCGGGCGCTGTTGGCTGCGGGCATCCGCCCAGACAATGTGCCCACCGGCGTGGCCTGCAGGCTGAACATCACCGTCACCGAGCCCGACGGTACGACCACCAAGTTCAACGACCCAGGCAAACCCTTGACCCAACAGGTGACCGACGAGCTCGGCGCCAGCATGTTGCGGCACGGTCCCAGGGCCGCCTGGGCGGTCCTGTCCGGCTCGCTACCCCCCGGTGCACCCGCGGACTGGTATGCCCGCCTCACTCCGTCCTTGCAGGCGCTCGGTTGCCTGGTGGCCGTGGACACCTCAGGACAGCCACTACTCGAAGTCGTCGGGTCTGCGAAGAAACCGGACCTGCTCAAGCCCAACGCGGAGGAGCTGGGTTCCGTCACCGGTTTCTCCGAGATCGAGATCGAGAACCACATCGAGACCGCAGCGCGTGCAGCCGGCGAGCTCATCAGCTCAGGCGTCGGCGCTGTGCTGGCAACACTTGGGCCAACAGGCGCGGTATTGGTCACCGACCAGGAGGCGTGGCTGGCGAGACCGCCATCGATTCGGCCACGAAGCACGGTTGGTGCCGGCGATGCGAGCCTGGCCGGCTACCTGCTGGCTCACTTTCAAGGCGCACCACCCGCGGACTGCCTACGGATGGCGGTCGCCTACGGCGCCGCGGCCGCATCTCTCGCCGGGTCCACCATGCCCGCACCTGCCGATCTCAGGCGTGACGACATCGACGTCTCGCGCCTCGACGTGCCCGACCGCCAAGGAGGCGCGCCTCGACCACCTGCCCACCCCACCTCCGCCTAGCGACAGATCGTTTGAGGAACCATCGTGCAATCGCTCTGCACTACCAACAAGATCGACGAGGACTACCTCGCCAAGTTCGGCGACCTGTTCGACATCGACCTGCTCGTCACCGACTCGGGGCTCGGTGACGCGGCCACCGCACAACTCACCCAGGCAGGTCTGGCCGTAGCGCGAGCCGACTTGCCGCAACATCCGAGGAAGTAAGCGCATGTCCCAGTTCACCCCCACAGCCACTGGCACGGACATTCGCGCCAGGATCCAGCGGTTCGGCAGCTTCCTATCGGGCATGGTCATGCCCAACATCGGCGCGTTCGTCGCGTTCGGTCTGATCACGGCATTGTTCATCGATGTCGGGTGGACACCCAACACGGAACTGGCACGCATGGTCGGGCCGATGATCACGGTCTTGATCCCGACCCTCATCGCCTACACCGGCGGCCGGATGGTCCACGGGCAACGCGGCGCCGTTATCGGCGCTGTCGCGACGTTCGGTGCAGTTGTCGCGGCGAGCTCGTACCTTGTGGTCCAAAGCGGCACGTCGGCTGGCGCCGCCATCGACCCCGCGACCCAGGTGGTTCCGTTCGGCGGGCAGGTGATGATCTTGGCCGCGTTCATCCTCGGCCCGGGCTCCGCCTACCTGCTGAAGCTGTTCGACGACGCGATCGCCGGCAAGGTCAAGCCCGGCTTCGAGATGCTGATCGACAACTTCAGCATCGGCATCCTTGGCGGAGGATTGGCGATCTTCGGCTTCAAGGTCATCGAGCCGATCGTCGGCCACATCACCACCTGGCTGGGCAACGGCGTCGAGAAGCTCGTCAACCAGAGCCTGCTCCCGCTTGCGTCGCTCATCATCGAGCCCGCCAAGGTGCTCTTCCTGAACAACGCCATCAACCACGGGGTGCTGACGCCCCTCGGCGCGGAGGACGTCGCCAGCAAGGGCAAGTCGATCCTGTTCATGCTCGAGGCCAACCCAGGCCCCGGCGCCGGCCTGCTGCTCGCGTATCTCGTCTTCGGACCCCGGTCGCTGCGTCCAACCGTCCCTGCCGCCTTCATCATCCAATTCTTCGGCGGCATCCACGAGGTGTACTTCCCGTACGTCCTCATGCGGCCCAAGATGGTGCTCGCCACGATCTGCGGCGGTGCCTCCGGCATCGCGATCTTCCAGCTCTTCAACGTCGGACTCACCGGCCCGGCGGCGCCCGGCAGCTTCTTCGCCTTCATGGGCGTCACAGCGAAGGGCGACTACGTCGGAGTGATCCTCGGGATCGCGGTCGCAGCCGCCGTCTCCTTCACGGTGGCATCGGCGCTGTTCGGATTCGGCCGCGGCAGCAACGACGAGGACGTGGTGACCGACGTCGAGATGACCAAGGCCGAGGAAAAGATGGCGGCGACCAAGGCCGCGGGCCAAGTAGCCAAAGTAGATTAGGGAGATGCCCACTATTAATGGATCCGACGTGTCCAAAGTCGTCGTCGCCTGCGATGCCGGGATGGGGAGCAGCGTCATGCTCGCCAGCACCCTGCGCGGGCAGCTCAAGAAGAACAACATCACGGTCGAGCACACTCCGGTGAACTCGATCCCGGACGACGCCGATGTCATCGTCGTCCACGAGGGGCTGGCTAGCCGAGCGCGCGGCATTGCGCCCGGCAAGCCGGTCATCACCTTCAAGGTGTTCCTCGGCGACCCGGCGGTCACGAAGGTCGTCAACGCCATCAAGAACGGCGACGACATCGATGGCTGATCAAGCCCAGACCGGCGCGCTGCTCGAGCTGAGAGGTATTCAGCTCGACGCGGCGGCCGGGGGCGCCGAGGAGGCCATCAGGATCACCGGTCAGATCCTCGTCGACATCGACGCCGTCGATCCCTCGTACGTCGACGCGATGCTCGAGCGCGAGCAGTCGGTGTCGACGGTGATGGGCGAAGGCGTCGCCATCCCCCATGGCACCAATGAGAGCAAGGGTGCGGTCCTGCGCAACGCGCTGAGCTTCACGCGGTTCCCCGACGGTGTCGACTGGAACGGCAAGCCGGTCACGATCGCCATCGGCATCGCGGCTCAGGGCAATGACCACGTCGGGATCCTGAGCAAGCTCGCCATGATCTTGGTCGATCCCGACAAGTCCGAGCAGCTCCGCAACACAACCGATGCCCAGCAGGTCCTCGACCTGCTGAGTCCCCACGAAGGAGATGAAGACGAGTGAAAGGCGCTGTCTTCTATGCGCCGGGGGACGTACGGCTAGAAGACGTCCCCGAGCCGACTCCAGGACCCGGCGAGGTCAAGCTCCGGATCCGCAATTGCTCGACCTGCGGGACGGACGTCAAGATCTTCAAGAACGGGCACCCCAACATGAGCCCGCCCCAGGTGATGGGCCACGAAATCGCCGGCGAAGTGGTCGAGATAGGGCCCGACGTCGCCGGCTGGCAGCCAGGCGACCGCGTGCAGGTTATCGCGGCCATACCCTGCGGACGCTGCGAGGAATGTACCCGCGGCCGGATGACCGTCTGCCCCAACCAGACGTCGATGGGCTACCAGTACCCCGGCGGCTTCGCGGAGTACATGGTCGTGCCGAGCGCTGTGCTGGCCGTTGACGGACTCAACCGGATCCCGGACAACCTCGGATTCGACGAGGCCTCGGTGGCCGAACCGCTGGCCTGCGTCCTCAATGGTCAGGAGTTGGCCCGGGTAGGAGAAGGCGACGACGTGATCATCGTCGGCTCTGGCCCGATCGGTTGCCTGCACGTGCGACTGGCCCGCTCACGCGGGGCTCGACGCGTGTTCCTGGCCGACCTCAACCGCGAGCGGCTCGAGCAGGCTGCTGAGATGGTCAAGCCGGACGCGACGATCTGCTCCGGCGAGGTCGACATCATCGAGTCCGTCAAGGAGCTCACCGACGGCCGCGGCGTCGACGTGGCGATCACCGCGGCCGCGGCCGGAATCACCCAAGAGCAGGCCCTTCAGTACACCGCCCGCCAGGGGCGGATCAGCTTCTTCGGCGGCCTGCCCAAGGACAACCCGATCATCGCCTGCGACTCCAACCTGGTGCACTACCGCGAGCTGACGATCGTCGGGGCCAACGGATCGAGCCCCCAGCACAACAAAGAAGCCTTGGGGCTCATCTCGACCGGGGCGGTTCCGGTGAGCGACCTGATCACCCACCGCCTACCCCTGGAGTCGGTGCTCGACGCACTTCAGATCGTGGCCGCCGGCGAAGGCATCAAGGTCACCATCGAGCCCTGAGGTTCCCGCACGACTGAGACGCACAGCCGGCAGGGGTGTGACAGTCTTTGCCAAAGGAGGTCCCATGCCCAGCATTACCGTCACCGTCGGGTCATCGATTGGGCTGCACGCACGGCCAGCGGCCACCATCGCCGATGCGGTGACTCGGTTGGATCACGCTGTCACCCTGGCCATGCCGGGCGCCAACCCCGTAGACGCTGGTTCGGCGCTGATGATCATGACCCTCGGTGCCGGCATGGGCGACAGCGTGGTGGTGAGCAGCGAGGATCAGGCCGCCGCGCAGGTTATCGCCGATCTGGTGGCAGCCGACCTCGACGCCTAGGTTGATTCGCGCCGATCCGATCGCGGAATGAGTGTCGGATCGCGCGGAATAAGTGTCGGATCGCGGGAGGAGTCAGTTGTCGAGCCGGGTGAACCTCGGCCAGGTCGCCGCCCATCCCGCGGCGGGTGCTCTGCAGACGTAGATCGCCGCGAACTGGCTCTCCTCGTTGTCGACGCCGGAGCTGTTCGTGACGCGCCTCACGAACCGGCACTGGCGAAACACCGGCAAGGGCGGGCCGTCCTCGGCGACGACGGTGACCCGGGTGGCGGTCGCCGGCGGCGGACCCCAGTAGCCGAAGGCGTTGAGACCGCTGTACGCGTACGGCAGACCGAGCGCGGGGCCGTACCGCTCGACTGAACCGGCTTCCCCGTAGTTCTCCGTCACGATCGTGGCATCCGCTCGCTGCGGCGCCGGGATGGTGGCGTAGGCGTCGGCCACCTGCCGGGTCAGCTCTGGCCAGCCCACGGTCTCCAGCTGGTTCTCCGCGAGCCCCAAGTCGAGCGTGGCGGTGACCATCAGATGGCCGGTCAAGAGGATGAATACGCCGG
>JBDUDR010000022.1:0-26274 GCA_040002845.1 Nocardioidaceae bacterium | reverse complement strand
GCATCACGGGCCGCCGAGGTGTCTGCTTCGGTCAGGGTTCGCTCCTGGGACCGGAACCGCAGCGCGAACGCGAGTGACTTCTTGCCCTCGCCCACCTGCTCGCCGGTATAGATGTCGAACAGCCGGACGGACTCCAGCAGTTCCCCCGCCCCGGCACGGAGCGCGGCCTCGACCTCAGCAGCCGGGACATCCCCGTTCACGACCAGCGCGACGTCCTCCTTGGCGACCGGGTGAGCAGAAAATGATGGCGCCGGCGCGAGAGCGGGGGCCGCGGCGAACAGCACGTCCAGGTCGATCTCGGCGGCGCAGGACCTCGGCGGAAGGCCGAAGGCTGCGCAAACCTTCGGATGGAGCTCGCCGGCCAAGCCGATGGCCAGCTCCCCAAGCACGATCTCCGCGCATCGCGCCGGGTGCCACGGCGCCAGTGACCCGCGGCTGGTCGAGACGGCTGTGCCGAGCGAGTCCGCGAGATGGCGAGCCGTCTCGATCGTCTCGGCTGCGTTGGGGCTGCGGGCCGGACCCCACCAGCCGGCCGCCTCGCGCTCACCGGCGAGAACGAAGGCCAGGTAGCTGGGTTGCCGTGGCAGGGCGGCTTCCAACGAAGCCAACTGCTGCTCGCTGGGCCGCCCGTCCACGCCCAGCCGGGGCGCCTTGACCCGCACGCCCTCTTCGGGCAGGAAGACTGAGCCGAGCTCGAACAGAGACACCCCGGACCGCCCGCGGCTGATGTTCCGAGCGGCCGCGTGCAGCAGCCCGGGCAGGAGCGTGGTGCGCAGCTCCGGCGACTCGTCGGACAGCGGGTTGACGACCCGCACCGTCAACCGGCGTGGATCATCGTCCGGCAAACCGAGTGCCGCCCAGTCGGCTGGTCCGACGAACGGGTAGGCGATCGACTCGACGAACCCTGCGCCTGCCATCACGTGACCCACCCGCCGGCGCAGCCGCTGCGTTCTGGTCAGCCCACGACCGGCCGGAGCAGCGGGCAGCACGGACGGGATGGTGTCGTATCCGACCAGCCTGGCGACCTCCTCGACGAAGTCGTACGGGTCGGTGAGATCGGGTCGCCAGGATGGCGGTGTGAGTGTGAACCGGTCTGCGTGACCGCCCACATCGCAACCCACCAAGCGCAGCTTCTCCGCCACCGTCGCCGCCTGGACCGGCATTCCCAGCACCCTGGCCGGCAGGTCGGCCGGAAGGGTGATGGACGGGACCGGGCCAGGCTTGCCCTCCAGGGTCACCCCGACGATGGCGCCGCCGCCGAACTGCGTCAACAGCGCTGCCACCCGATGGGCGGCGACCAGCGGCAGAGCCGGGTCGACTCCGCGCTCGAACCGCTTGGCCGCCTCCGAGGGCAGCCGGTGGCGACGGGCGGCTCGGGCCACCGTGACGGGTTCGAAGTGGGCAGCCTCGATGACCAGTCGCGACGTCGACTCACTCATCTCGGTGGACCCGCCGCCCATCACGCCGGCCAATCCGATGGCGCCGGAAGCATCGGCGATGACCAGGTCCTCCGGGTCGAGTCGGCGCCGCACTCCATCCAGCGTGGTCAGCTCCTCGGCCTCGCGAGCGCGGCGCACGACGATGTCGCCGTCGAGCCGGTTCGCGTCGTACCCATGGATCGGCTGACCCAGCTCGAGCATCACGTAGTTCGTCACGTCCACGCTCAAGGAGATCGGCCTCATGCCGGCCAGCTGGACCCGCCTTTGCAACCAACGCGGGCTGGGCGCGGTTGCTTCGAAACCGTCGATGGTCAACGCCGCGAACACGTCACAGCCGAAGGAGTCTTCCAGCACGATGCCGGGTCCGGGTCCAGCGACGGCGCGTATGTCCGCCTGCGCCGGATCGACAAAGGGGACGCCGAGTGCAGTTGCCGCCTCGCGGGCGACCCCGCGCACCGACAGGCAGTACCCGCGATCGGGGGTGATGGCGAGATCGAGCACGCCGTCGCGCAGACAGAGCACGGAGAAGGCGTCCTCGCCCACTTCAGCCTCCCCGTCGGCAAGCACGATGATCCCGCGATGGTCGTCGCCAAGACCGAGCTCGCGAGCGGAGCAGATCATCCCGTCGGACAGGTGCCCGTAAGTCTTGCGCGCGCCGATCATGGCACCGCCGTGCAACACTGCACCGGGGAGCGCGACCACGACGAGGTCTCCCTCGTCGAAGTTGGCAGCCCCACAGACGATGCCGCGCGGCTCCCGCTCGCCCACGTCAACCTGGCACCATCGCATCGTCTTGTCGTTGGAGTGCCGTTCCTCCTCGAACGACTTCACCCGACCCACCAGCAGCGGCCCCATGAGGTCGGCACCGGCGTCCTCCACCGTCTCGACCTCGAGGCCGACCGGGACCAAGGCGGCGCCGACCTCGCGAGACGTGATGCCGGCGGGCAGGTCGGCGTACTCGCGCAGCCACGACAGCGGGACCCGCATCAGACCTCCACCCCGAAAGCCAGCGCGAAGCGAACGTCACCCTCCACCAGGTCGCGCATGTCGTCGATGCCGTGCCGGAACATCAAGGTGCGCTCGAGTCCCATCCCGAAAGCGAAGCCGGTGTATCGATCGGGATCGATTCCGCAGACCCGGAGCACTCGAGGGTTGACCATGCCGCAACCACCCCACTCGATCCACCCCTCGCTGGAACATGTCCGGCAGGACCGGTCGGGGTTGCCAACAGATTCTCCCCGGCAGACAAAGCACTCCAGGTCCACCTCCGCGCTCGGCTCGGTGAACGGGAAGTACGAGGGACGCAACCGGGTCTTGAGCCGCTGTGGCGCCGCCGACCCCTTCGGTCGGGCGGGGGCGAGCGGCTCGCCCCCGAACATCGACTCCGCGAATCTGTCCAGCGTGCCTCGCAGATGGGCCATGGTGATGCCCTCGTCGACAGCCAGTCCCTCCACTTGATGGAACACCGGTGTGTGGGTGGCGTCCAGCTCGTCTGTTCGGTAGGTGCGGCCAGGAACCACGACGAAGATTGGTGGCTCGCGCGTGAGCATGGTGCGGGCCTGAACCGGAGACGTGTGCGTGCGCAGCACCACCCCGCCGTCCTCTGGCTCCAGGAAGAAGGTGTCCTGCATGGACCGCGCTGGATGGTCAGGGCCGATGTTCAAGGCATCGAAATTCAGCCATTCGGCTTCCGCCTCCGGGCCTTCAGCGACCTCCCAGCCCATGCCGATGAAGACATCGGCGACGCGTTCCTGGATGGTCGTCAACGGGTGCCTGGCGCCGGTTTGGGACCGGTCCCAGCGCAGTGTGACGTCCGCTGCCTCCTCGACCAGGATCCGGGACTCCCGCTCCTGTTCCAAGGTCGCCTGGCGCTGCTGCAGCGACTGGTTGACTGCCGCGCGTGCCTCGCCGATCCGCATCCCGGCGTCCCTGCGTGCCTGAGGCGGCAGCGCCCCGATCTCGCGGTTGGCCAGGGCCAGCGGCGAGCGATCTCCAGCGTGTTCGAGCCGCACGCGTTTGAGGGCCTCCAGGCTGGCGGCCGCCTCGATTGCCGTGATGGCCTCGGCCCGCATCCGCTGCACCTCGGCTGGATGGAGGGGAGTCACCTCGACGGGGTCGAAGTCGTTGCTGGTTCCGGGCATGCGGCCGGGGTGCCTTTCGCTGCGTGGGACGTTCGGTGTGCAGGGGGACGCGGCAAAGTCTAGGAGTTCGCGACGGACCCGATGCGGTTCAGTCGCCAGGCTCTCCAACGGGAAAGGTGACGAACATCCGGGCGCCGGCATCCGACGAGTCCGCGACCCGCACGGTGCCGCCGTGCGCTTCCACCAGACCCTTGACGATGAACAGTCCGAGGCCGGTGCCACTGGCGTTGCCCGTACGCCAGAACTTCGTGAATATACGCGAGCGTGCCGACTCGTCGATGCCCTGACCCTGATCGTGGACCTCGATCTCAACCGCGTCCGGGAGGGCGCGCAGACTCACCCGGACCGGGCCGTCTCCGTGCCGCAGGGCGTTCTCGATCAGGTTGGACATCACCTGGTCGAACTTGTCCGGGTCGACCCAGGTCTCGGGCAGCTGGTCGGCCTCTATCTTGATGACACGTCCGTCGGCCGGGTCGAGCCTGTTGGCGATGTGGTTTACCGCCGCCACCAGGTCGAACGGCCGGCGAAGCAGCTGCAACCTGCCCGAGTCGATGCGTGCCACGTCGAGCAGCTCAGCTATCAGCCTGCTGAGGCGATCAGCATCCGCCTCGACCGTCTGCAACATGAGCAACCGCTGGTTCTCGCTGAACCTTTCCCACTTGGCGAGCAGCGTCGCGGTGAACCCCTTGACCCCCGTAAGCGGGGACCGCAGCTCGTGCGCCACGGTCGCGACCAGATCCGAGCGTTCCCGGTCGGCCCGTGCCCTGGCGCGCGCATCACGCAGCGAGACCACAACGGACTCGACAGGTGCTCGAGGCCGCGAACGGTTGAGCTTGGCGGTGACCAGCACCTCGGTGCCGTCCGCCAGGAACCACGCCCGCTCCAGCAGCAACGACCGGCTGGCCAGTCCGTCATAGGGCCTCGCAAACGACCACCAGTCGCTCCCGTGCAGGTCTTCGAGGGCAAGCACATCGCCGAGGTGTGAGCCGACCGCCTCGGCGGCATCCGTCTGCAGGATGGAGGCCGCAGCGGCGTTGATGGCTGCCACCTTCTGGTCGGCTCCAGCCACGACGACCCCGTCAGGCAGCAACTCGAACGCGGCGAAGCCACGATGGTCACCCGTACTGACTGGCATGATCCTCGTGCCTCCAAAGACGGAGAGTATCGCTTTCTTTGCTGCACAAGCAGCCCTGCCCAAACCGAGGCGCCGCGGCGGTGCCCGAGTTCAATCAGCCAGGTCGCAGCGCCCGAGCCGATGCGTAGAGGCAGACCGCCGCCGCACTCGCCACATTCAGGCTCTCGGCTCGCCCATAGATCGGCACCCGGACGACCGCATCAGACAACGACTGAAGGGAGTCGGGTAGCCCCCAGGCTTCATTCCCGAACAGCCAGGCAGTCGGTCGCGCGAGGCGCCCGGAATCGATCAGCTCGTCGAGATCGACATCGCCCCGCGCGTCGGCGGCGAGCGTTTGGTACCCGCGTTCAACCAGCCGCGTGAGCACTGCGACCACCTCGACACCGTGACAGACCGGCACGTGGAACAGGCTTCCCGCCGAGGCGCGCACGCATTTCGCGTTGTACGGGTCTACGGAGCTCCCCGCGAGGATGACCCCGCCGGCGCCGGCAGCATCGGCCGAACGAATCATCGTGCCCGCGTTGCCCGGATCGCGAACGTCTGAACCAACCACAACCACCGAGGGGGCCGGGTCCAGCACCTGGTCGAGCGCAACATCGAGGAATCTGCACACCGCGATCACGGCCTGCGGGGTGACCGTTTGGCTCAGCGAGATCATGGTTGCGTCATCGACGGCGTACCAGACGACGCCCGACTCCGTCGCCAGCTCCCGAAGCTGCCCGTACGCCGCGGTCGCCTCACCAGTCGCGAAGACCTCGGTCACCGTACCGGCGCGTGTGAGGGCCTCCCGCACCACTTGCGGGCCTTCGGCCAGGAACGCTCCATCGCGGGTCCGGAAGCGCCGGGTGGCGAGCCTGCGGATCGCCTTCACCCGGGCGCCACTCGGGGCTGAGGGACTCGCCTGCCGGTCGTGGAACCGAGGACGCGGGGTGATCAGGCAGCCGCTCCGTCGCCGACGTTCTTGGCCGGCAGGCTGCCTCGGGCCAGCTCGACCAGCTTCGTGAAGGCTGGTCCGTCGCTGACCGCCAACTCGGCCAGCACCTTGCGGTCGACCTCCACCCCGGCGGCGTTCAGCCCCTGGATGAAACGGTTGTAGGTCATCCCGTTGGCGCGGGCTGCCGCGTTGATGCGGGTGATCCACAGCCGCCGGAAGTCCCCCTTGCGGGCGTGTCGGTCACGGTAGCTGTAGACCGCCGAGTGAGCCACCTGCTCCTTTGCCTTGCGGTAGAGGCGTGAGCGCTGCCCGCGGTAGCCGGATGCGCGCTCGAGCGTTTCCCGACGCTTCTTGTGGGCGCTTACCGCCCGCTTCACGCGTGCCACGAGTTACTCCTTGTATCGATCGCCGGGATGGTCACTTGCCGAGCAGTTTCCGGACCTTCTTCAGGTCTGCCTTCGACACGTCCTTGGTGCCGTTGAGCCGCCGAGTCAGGGTCGATGGTTTGTGCTCGAGGAGGTGTCGGCGACCCGCCTGTTGACGGCGGATCTTGCCAGAACCGGTCACCTTGAAACGCTTGCTGGCACCGGAGTGCGGCTTGATCTTCGGCATTGCCTTGCGGCCTTTCTCGTGCTGGTCGTCGGAGCTCGAGGCTCCGGTTGGACTGCGGGTCCTGAACCGGGTGGTCAGAAATCCAGGTCGAGGTTCTCGGAACGTCCACGCGGCTTCTTCGGCGCGACCTGCTCGGGCCGGTTGGCCACCCGCTCGGCGCGCTCGGCTTTGCGTTCCGCGTCACGTTCCGCAACCTGGCGGGCCTTGTCGGCCCTGGCGTCGGCCTTGGCCTCGGCCTTCTTCTTGTGCGGTCCGAGCACCATGATCATGTTGCGTCCGTCCTGCTTGGGCGCCGACTCGACGAAGCCGAGCTCGCTCACGTCCTCCGCCAGCCGTTGCAGCAACCTGAACCCGAGCTCGGGACGGAACTGCTCGCGGCCGCGGAACATGATGGTGATCTTGACCTTGTCGCCTTGCCGAAGGAACCGAACGACGTGACCTTTCTTGGTCTCGTAGTCGTGCGAGTCGATCTTGGGGCGGAGCTTCATCTCTTTGATGACCGTGTTGGTCTGGTTGCGCCGGGACTCGCGGGCCTTCTGCGCGCTCTCGTACTTGAACTTTCCGTAGTCCATGAGCTTGCAGACCGGCGGGCGGGCTGTCGGCGCGACCTCCACCAGATCTAGCTCGGATTCTTGGGCCAAGCGAAGCGCATCGTCGATGCGCACGATTCCGACCTGCTCGCCGTTGGGTCCGACGAGGCGTACTTCTGGCACGCGGATCCGGTCATTGACGCGCAACTCTGTGCTGATAGGTCCTCCTGCTGTTGAGCTCTGTGGTTGTTGGATGGTTGGTTGTTCAGTTGGCCACCGGACACGAAAAAACTTCCGCGCCACCATGCACGGAAGCCACCAACCGCCGCCGGATATTCCCAGGCGTCGCGAGCGAACGACATCCATCGACGTCCGCTGACCTGACCCGACGACCTCACGGTCGGTGCGGGTGGGAGGTGGGCTCCGCTTGTGGATCCGGCCACTCCAGGCAACCACCATCGCGGGTGTGGCTGAACTGGATGAACCGGATCGGTCTGTCACCGAGCCTATCAGCCTGGCGACTTCACGTGCATCTCGTGGTACGCGACGCGCAACCGCCGCCAGGACCCGGTGCGTCAAAATCGGGGGTTTCCCCGAGGGCCACTCCTTGGCGGATGTGCGACTCTTGAGGTATGCCTGACTTTCAAGACATCGCATGGGCGCCGCTGACCCTCGGGCTGTCGGGCATCGGCATCGCTTTGAGCTGGCTGGCCTGGAAGCGTCGGGACCTCGCCGCGGGACTGCGCGGGGTGGGTTGGTCGCTGCTGCCGATAGCCCTGTACCTGACCGGCCTGCTGAAGCTGGGTTGGGACATCGGTTCGTCGCTGGGCGACTGGGCCCTTCATCTCGTCTTCTCCCCGAAGGTGTGGCTCGGCCTCATCCTGGCTGGCGTCTCCGTCGTCTGCTTCGGCGCCAGCGGTTGGCTGCGATCTCGCAGACGGCCGGCCGTGGAGTCGTCTGGAACTGCCGCCTCGGTAGCCGCGCCAGCCAGGCCGGGCAAGCAGCTCGCCCCCAAGCGCAAGGTGGCGCCCGCAGCCGACCCCGGCGTCGACAAGGAGCTTGCGGAGATCGAGGAGATCCTCAAGAACCGCGGAATCACCTGACGTGAGTCCCCTCGTCCGCTCCCGGAGCGTACGTCGGACGTGAGTTTTCCGTGACCGAGTTGAGTCTCTCCGAACTGGCCGGGTCGATCGCCTCCAGCACACCCACCCTCGGGCGGTCCCGTCTGGTATGCATCGACGGACCTGCTGGCTCTGGCAAGACCACCCTGGCCGGACAGCTTCGCGATGCTCTTCAGAAGAGATCCGGTGGGCAGGTCCAGGTACTTCACATGGACGACTTCTACCGGGGTTGGACCGGTCTCAATGACGAGGTAACCGGACGCATCGAGGCCCAGGTACTTGCACCGCTGCGCCGGCAGTTACCTGGCAGATATCAGCGCTACGACTGGGAGCGAGCCGCCTTCACGGAGTGGCACGACGTTCCGGTAGGTCCCGCGGTGATTCTGGAAGGTGTCGGGTCCGGCGCCATCCGCTTCGCAGACAGCACCACCCTGCTGATGTGGGTGGAGGCACCAGCCGAGGTACGTCTCGCACGTGGGGTCTCACGAGACGGCGAGCCCCTTCGCGAGGAGTGGGTGCGATGGATGCGGCTCGAGGCGGCCTTCGCAGCGACCAACCGTACGCGCGAGCGTGCCGACATCCTGCTTGATGCAGCCTCGGATCGACCGCCCGCCGCTGGGCAGGTGCGGATCCTCGATGCGACGCCGAAGGGTCCCTGGTGAGGGGCTTCCCATCAAGGGAGCGGATATCCGGTCGGCTCGTCTCCGAGGTCGACGATCGCAGCCACCGGTCCACCACCATCAGGGCCCTGATGGGCCGCCGACACCGAGACGAACACTGCTGGGTCGCCCGTGACAGCGGCAGTAACACCACCGACGCAGCTCTTGATCTGGCGGTGCCAGTGCACGTCTGAGTCATCGAGCATGGCGTTGCGGCGGCCGCGTACCGCCCCATCCTGGCTGACCTCACACTTGAGGAAGACGTTGACCAGCCGCCCCTTCAGGTCGCTGGGGTGCGGACGGTCCGGGAGCTCGAGACCGGCGTTGCGGATCGCCTGCCAGATTCCGTCTTGGTCCAGTGCGTCACGCATGACGGAGTGTCCGATCGCGTAGCGCCCGCCGACGCCACCTGCGTTGCCGACGACCACGACCTGCGCCCGATCGAGCTCGACGCCGCTGGAGCAGGAGGCAACGGAGGAATACAGGCTGCGATCATGCATGACCTGCTCGTCGGTTGGCATCGAGATCTCTCCCAGTGCGACGCCGATGCCGAGTGCGGTGCAGCCATTCGAGAGGTCCATCGACTCATGGGTGTGCTCGGTCCACACGGTCTTACCGCGACTCTTGGCGTCACGAATCGTATGGATGGTGAGGAGCGGCGTCTTGGTCTGCACGTAGTGGACATCGGCGGCGTCCGGGATGCCCGCCCGCTGCATGGCGTCCGTTACAGCAGCCGCGACCTTCGAGACCATCGCGGTGCGCCCGATGTCTTCTGGGAGCAGCGTGTCGCTCATGGCGAACCCGACAGTGAGGCGGGGTTCATCGGTCTCCACAGCTTCGTCGGCAGGTACGGTCGCGAACACAGTCGCGTGCGGGCTGATCACGCCGTCGGTGCCGCCCGACCAGACGATCGGGATCTGGCTGACGTCCTCAACGCTGCGACTGCCGCGGTCGAGGAGAATCTCGCGGAACGCACGGTCGGCGATGATCCGCGTGTAGTCGTTGACCCCGCCGTTTCCCTCGGTCTTGCCGATAACAGCGATTACCCGGTCTGGATCCATGACACCGGAGTCGATCAGCTCCGCGAGCCCGCTGGCGTCGGAAACATGCTCGATCGCGACCTTGCGTACCTCGATGGCATCAGGCATCAGATCTCTGCTCCCTCGCTGTGTCGGGCCGTACCACGGTCCCGGTCCGTCCGGCGGCGGCGGCCACGATGTTGTCCAGGCTGGTGATCACGGAGTACGAGCCACCCTGTTCCACGAACCTGCAGGCGGCCTCAACCTTCGGGCCCATGCTGCCGCTGGCGAAATGTCCCTGCTCGGCCAGCAGCCGCAGCTGACCAACCGCGATGTCCTCGATGGGCTTGGCGTCCGGCTGACCGAAGCCGGAGACCGCGTTCTCGACGTCGGTGGCGATCACGAGCACATCAGCTCTCAGGTCGCGGCCGAGCACGGCGGCCCCGAGATCTTTGTCGATCACGGCCTCCACACCGCTCAGCCAGCCGTCCGCCTCACGGACGACAGGAATGCCGCCGCCGCCGTTGGCGACGACAACATGCCGAGCCGCGACCAACGTACGGATCGAGGTGGCGTCCAGGATCTCCAGCGGTTCAGGCGACGCGACCACCCTCCGCCAGCCTCGTTCGCCGCGGTCCTCCCACACCTGTCCGTGCTCGATCAGCGCTCTGGCCTCCGCCTCGGGCAGATATCTGCCGATGGGCTTGGTGGGCCGCTCGAATCCCGGGTCATCGCGGTCTACGAGGGTCCGGGTGACCAGCGCGGCTGCATGGAGATCTATGCCCCGCTCGAGAAAGGCGTGCTCGAGCGCGTCGACCAGGATGAATCCGATCGTGGCCTGAGTCTGGGCGCCGCACCAGTCGAGCGGGACCGGTGGGACCACGGACGCCGCTATCTCGTTCTTCACCAGCAGGTTGCCGACCTGCGGGCCGTTCCCGTGGGTGATCACGACGTCAGCGCCGTCAGCGACCAGCTCTGCGACCTTGTCCATGGCCACTCGGGCGGCGGCGATCTGTGCCTCCGGTCGGGCACTCCCGTCGGGGCCGGTCATTGCGTTGCCCCCGAGCGCGATCAGAACTCTCACCCCAAGGAATCTAGATCCTGTCCATGATCGCTGCCACCTCGACACTCACCCAAGCCGCGCGTCTCCCGCGATCCGACACGTGTCCCCCCTTCAGCGCAGAGATCACGATCCAGCCCACATCCAGATCACCTAGGGTCGAAGGGCACACGAGACACGTGTTCGAATGGAGGCCGCGGATCGTGCCATCGGTAAGAAGCGATGTCCTCGACATCTCCTACACAGAGACTGGCGCCGCCTCCGAGCCCCCGTGATCCTCATCCATGGCTGGCCAGATTCTGCCCGCGGTTGGCGAAAGGTCGCGGAGGACCTCGGCAAGCGGAGATGGCGTGTGATCATGCCTGACAACCGAGGCACCGGCGAGACGCGGTTCCTTTCGGCGACGACAGCGAGTTCGCTGCGACCGCACGCGGTTTCACCAACCCCGATTGGGTCGCCATAACACTCAACGCATACCGAGCACGGTTTCTCGCTGACGAACCGCGTGATGCCCGCTATGACGGGCTGCGTCGGCAGCTGGACTCCGTCGAAGTCCTGGATATGCCGACTCTGATGGTCCAAGGCGGGTCGGACTACTGCGACGAACCTTCCTCGTCAGAGGGGCTCGAGCCATACTTCGCCGCCGGCTACCGACGTGTGGTCCTCGCCGGGGTCGGCCACTTTCCCCATCGCGAGGCGCCGACCCAGATTGCCGAACTCGCACACGGTCACCTCAGCCCCGGCAGAAACGACGGCTAGTCGAACCTGTTGACCTCGCGGGCCTCCAGATCAATATCGAGCCGACCTTCCATGCGTTCGATCGCGCGCTCGGCGGCTGCGCGCACCGAGACTTCCGGGTCGTCGAGGGCTTCAAGCAGTACGTCAGCGTGGTCGGACTCGCCGACCAACCCCACCAGCCGTACCACCGTTGCTCGAACTCGGGGTAGCTGGTGGTCGCGCAACAAGACGGCCTTGTCCACCCCTTCGGCGATCTCACGCCGCGCCATCACGCGCATCGCGTTCTCAGCGACCCGCCAGGCGGGGTCATCCAGCGCCCGCACCAGGCTCGGTGTGACGTCAGGTGACCACACATAGAGCAGCGCCCGCGCGGCCCACACCCGCGGCCAGTAGTCCAGATTGTCGTGGTCAACGCCGGCCCGAGCGTGCAGACCCCCCAGCTGAAGCAGCGCTTCCTCGTCGAGCCTCGGTTCGTCGCCGTCGAGCAGACCTGAACAGTACGCGACCACGCGCGCTTCGCCCCGCTCGCGAACCAGCGCGGCCACCCGCTCCCGGGGCGAGACGCTCATCTGACATCGCAGTCGGCGCTGGTGGCGCAGCTCGGCCGAGCGGGCAGGTCTTCGATGGGCACGGAGTCATGGTGCCATCTGGCCGTCTAAGGCCCTACCGCACCCGACGAGACGCAGATAGGGCCTTGTCCCAATGTGCAGGACCTCCTTAGGAGCGCAGGCTCGAGGACATCAGATCGATTCCAGGAGGAACCCAAGATGTTGCACGTGACCGAACCTTTCATCAGTGCCGAGATCGCCTACCGACAGGAGAAGATCAGGGCCTCCTTCGCGAACGCCGAGGCTCGTCGCCGTTACCGCCTGGAACGCCGCGCGCTACGTAGCCAGCGGGCTCTCCCGCAACAGGCGCGCAGCCATCCGGTGGTCAGCCGCTGACAGGTGGCAGACTCCTCATCGAACGAGGGGCGGACGCTGCAGCTCCTGGTGCCACCCGGGATGATGGTGGACGTGCAAGGCGACCGCCCTTCGATCGCTCCTTTGATCGGCAGATCCATCGAGCTCGACCGACTCACCGAGCTGGTGGGGACGGATAGCGATCACCGCCGATCAGCCGCGGTCTTGCTCGCCGGCGACGCGGGCGTCGGCAAGACGCGGCTGCTCAGTGAGCTGCGAGACCGTTCACAGAGCGCCGGCTGGCGGGTGGTCGTGGGTCACTGCCTCGACTTCGGTGACACCGCCCTGCCGTATCTCCCGTTCACGGAGATCTTCGGCCGGCTCGCTGGCGCCTCCCCTGCTGTGGCCGCGTCGTTGTCCGAGGGACATCCGGCCGTAACGCGGCTGATGCCTGGCAGGCGATCCGTCACCGACACCGACCAGGGCCAGACCGAACGAATGGCGCGGGCGGACCTTTTCGAGGCCGTCCATGCCGCGCTCGAAGAGTTGGCCGGAGCTGATCCGCTGCTCGTCATCATCGAGGATGTGCACTGGGCGGATCAGTCGACCCGCGAGATGTTGAGCTTCTTGTTCGCTCGACAGTTCGCCTCGCCCGCCTGCATCGTCGCGTCATATCGCAGCGACGAGCTGCACAGGCGCCATCCCCTGCGGGCGACCGCGGCGGAGTGGGCTCGGCAGCCCGGCGTCAGCCGGATGCAGCTCGACCCGCTCAGTGACGCCAACGTGCGTACCCTCGTGCACGCCATCCATCCCGCACCGCTGCGGGAGAGCGACATCCACGCCATTGTCGAGCGCGCGGAGGGGAACGCCTTCTTCGCCGAGGAGCTGATCGTCGCCACCGCGTTCGGGGGGACAACGCTTCCCAACGACCTTGCCGACCTTCTCCTGGTCCGGCTCGATCAGCTCGACGAGGCCAGCCGAGCGACGGTTCGGGCTGCATCCGTCGCCGGGCGACGCGTTTCCCACGGACTGCTCTCGCACGTCGTCGACCTCGACGACAACGCCCTCGAGCAGTCGCTGCGGACCGCCGTAGAGTCCAACGTGCTCGTTACCGCCGGTAGCGACAGCTATGCGTTCCGCCATGCCCTACTGGCCGAGGCGGTGTACGACGACCTCCTTCCGGGTGAACGGGTGCGCCTGCACGGCGCATACACAGCCGCGCTGCGCGAACATGACATCGAAGGCTCCGCTGCCGAGCTGGCTCGGCACGCCCGGTTGGCCCACGATGTGACGACGGCAGTGCTTGCCAGCATCGAGGCCGGCGACGACGCCATGCGGGTAGGAGGTCCCGATGAGGCGGCAAACCTTTTCGAGTTCGCTCTGGAGCTGCTCACCGACCAGCGGGTCGATGACGACGCCAGCAGGCCCATCGACATAGTCGCTCTTACCGTCAAGGCCGCCGAGGCGGTCACCGCCGCCGGGCACCCGCATCGTGCGGTCTCGCTCGTCCAGGACCAGCTGTGCCACCTGGCGGCGGGGTCGTCCAGCATGCAGCGCGCCATCTTGCTCCAGACACTGGCCACGGCAGCCCTGCTCGGCGACACCAACGTCGACGCCCTGGAGGCAACCACCGAGGCACTGAGCCTCGTCCCCATCCACCCCGCCAGCACCCTGCGGGCCCGGCTGCTCGGCGTTCATGCCCGCGCGAACGCCGACCGGCAGCGCGACGACGACGCGGTTCGCTGGGCACGCGAGGCCCTCAACCTGGCCCACGAGCTCGGCCTGGCTGACGTTGCGGCCGATGCTGCTACGACGCTGGCCAACCTCGAGGAAAGAGCAGGCGACCCGGACACGTCCAAGCGAGTACTCGAGAAGATCGTGGCGCAGGCGCGAGCCGACGGCGACGTCGCCGCCGAGCTGCGCGGCCTGCACCACCTGGGCGGTCTGCACTTCGAGTTGGCCCAGCTCGACGAGGCTCTGCCGGTCTACCGGCTGGCCACTCTTCGGGCCGTTGACAGCGGGCGACCCTGGGCGCCCTACGGCCTCGACGCTCGGCTGATGTCGGCTGTCACCTCATACGTCATGGGCGACTGGGACACGGCCGAGCGCGTTGTCGACGTCACCGGCCAGTCGCCACCGGGGACGGCGGAAGCAGTCCTGGCGGCAGCCGGCATGGCGGTTGCCGCCGGTCGCGGTGACTCGGCGGCGCTCGGGCTGATTCGTCATCTTCGACCATGGTGGGACCGAGACGGAATGATCGCGATCCTCAGCGCATCGGCTGCGATTGACCTGCACGGCGACAGTGGCGACCTGGAGTCGGCGCTCGCGATGCACGACGATGTCGTTGAGTCGGTGAGCCGGCTCTGGCAGGTCCAGTCCTTCCGGGCACGCATCCGGCTCAGCGCCCTTGCCCTCGGTCACCTGGCCGCAAACGCAGCCCGATCCGGCACGTCCGAACGCGCACAGCTGGCTCGGCAGGGTGACCAGTTCGCCGACGCGGCCAGGGAAGCTCTGGAGCTCAGAAGCGGACACAAGCGCGGGGTCGGGCCCGAGGGGCAGGCCTGGGCGGCCCGGGTGCAGGCAGAGCACGTCAGGTTGCGCTGGCTCACCGGCATCGACGCCCCCGGAGAAGATGAGCTCGTCAGTTCCTGGCAGGACGCCGTGTCAGCGTTCGAACGCTTTGGGCACGTGTTCGAGATCGCCCGCTCCCGAGGCCGGCTCGCCGCCGTCCTGCGTGCTGTCGGCCGACCTGGCGACGCCCGTCCGCTCCTCGACCAGGCGCGTGCCACGGCGCGACGACTCGGCGCCCAACCGCTGTTGGCTGAGCTTCGCGTGCTCGGCTCCGCGAGCTCTGCGCGACCGCGGGAAGCGACCCGGCTCGATGAGCCGCTCACACCGAGAGAGCGGGAGGTCCTCGCGCTCGTGGCGCAGGGCCGTACCAACAGTGATATTGCACGTCAGCTCTACATCAGCGCGAAAACCGTGAGTGTGCACGTGTCCAACATCTTGGCCAAGCTCGGCGCGGGTGGGCGGACCGAGGCGGCTGCCATAGCCAGACGGCACGGGCTGCTCTCGGACTGAGCGCGACAGCCGGCGAGAGGGTGACCCTAGAGCACGTCCACCTCAGCGAAGGCAGCCCCTCCCGACAACCGGGCGTAGCCCGGGCCACGGTCGAAGAACACCGTCACCCCGCCGCGGTCGCCGCGCAGCCGGGCACGTAGCGCGTCGCTCGCCTGCTCGTCGACGATGGGATCTCCGTCCACAAGGGACAGCAGAACGCCGTAGTCGACCCTGGCGCCCTCCACCGACACCTTGCCCCAGGCGAGGTCGCAGGCGACTTCTGAGTACGGACGCTCCAGCGGGTCGCCCCAGCCACCGCCACCAGTCGTGCGAATCCGGATCACCTCTCCAGCCCGAACCGGTTCCCCGTCGGCCAGCGCGTCCACCGCGCGCTCGTTCGGCCCACTGGGGTCGATGGTGACGTCGAAGGGCTTGCCGGCCCTTCCGCCCTTGACGCCCCAGCAGGCCAGGATCGACCTGTCGGCTATCGACATGAAGTGAGCGTCATTGAGCATGCGGATGTGCTTCTCGTACCCGAGCCCGCCGCGGTGCAGCCCGGCTCCACCACTGTCGCAAGCCAGCCCGAGACGCTCCACCACGAACGGGAAGCGGGACTCGGAGAACTCGGTGGGAAGATTCCGTGAGTCGGGCACCACGTGGATGGTGTCCTCGCCGTCGGCGTAGTAGCGACCACCCGAGCCCCCTCCCAGCACCTCACGCATCAGGTACGGCTGCCCGTTGCGGTCCCTGCCATAGACGCCGGTGTAGCGAATGGTTTCCTGGTCGGCTGGCATCCTGCCGTCGACCGCCTTCGCGAGTACGCCGGCGAGCACGCCCAGCAATCGCAGGATCACGAAGGTGCGGGCATTGGTAGGGGCCGGGAACTCCGGCGTCAGCAACGTCCCCTTGGGCGGGAAGCGCATCTCGATGAGCGGCACGACTCCCTCGTTGACGTCGAGCTCGGCCATCCGCTCGGGGGTATCCGCCAGGTTTCGCAGGATCGGGGCCAGCCACTTCTTCAAGAAGTTGCCGTCGGCGTAGTCGCCGCAGTGGTTGATCGGTCCCTTGGCCTGCGGCCCGGTGCCGGTGAAGTCGATGACCAACCGGCCGCCGTCCTGGTCGATCTTGGTCAGCGTGATTCGCTGCGTGTGCAGCCGCGGCTCGTCCACCCCGTCGTGCTCTGCATAGTCCTCCCAGACGTACTGCCCGGCGGGAATCTTCGCGAGGATCTCTTCCTGGTAGATGCGCGTGGTCTTGTCCAGGATCGCGTCGAAGCACGCCTCCACCGTGCTCCTGCCGTAGCGAGCGAACAGCTCGGAAAGCCGGCGGGCACCCATCAGACAGGCCGAGCATTCAGCGTCGAGGTCGGCGGCCAGCGAGTCGGGCATCCTCGAGTTGCGGGTCATGATCTTCAGGGCCTGCTCGCAGGGGACGCCTGCGTCCCACAGCCGGATCGGTGGGACCATCAGCCCCTCCTCGAACACGCTGGTCGCGTGGCTCGGCATCGATCCGGGCACCGCACCGCCGATGTCGTCGTGATGCCCGAATGCCTGTACGAAGGCCACCACCTCGAGACCTGCTCCGGAGTCGTGAAACACCGGAGCGGTGACGCACAGGTCCGGCAGATGACCGATTCCTCCCTCGGACAGGTAGACGTCGTTGTGGAAGAACACATCGCCTGGGCGCATGGCGTCGAGCGGATAGTCGCGTACGACCGGGTGTACCAGCGAGGAGTACGACCGACCCGTCAGCTTTCGCAGGTTGCGGTCATGGATACCGGCTCGGAAGTCGTGCGCGTCGCGGATCATCGGCGAGCGGCTGGTTCGCCCGATGGCTGTCTCGACCTCCTGCTCCACCGAGGCGACGTATCCCTCCACGATCTCCACGAGAACCGGGTCCACGGCGATGCCCTGGGTGAGTCGATATGCGCTCATGCCGCTCGCCCAGCCTGGTCGGGCCTCGTGATGAGCAGGTTGCCGAACCTGTCGACCTCCGCCCGGAAGCCGGGATGCAGCGGCACCGTCGAGCTGAACTCCTCCAGCACTGCCGGCCCGTGCACGACGTCACCCGAGCCAAGTACCGAGCGTGCGTAGACCTTCGTCATCGCCCAGTCGTCGAAGTACACGTCGCGAGACCCTGTCTCGGCCGCGGCAGCACCTCGGCCGGGATCGATCTCCCTGGCCTCGGGCTTGCGGATCGGACCGATGCCGGTCACCCGCATGTTGACCCACTCGACCTCTTGACTCGCATCGTCACGAAAGTCGTACCCGTAGAGCGCCCGATGCGCGTCGTGGAACCGCTGGGCTACCGCGGTGACCGCGGCCTCATCGATGGTGCCGTCAGGGACGTCGACTCGCACCTCGAACGCCTGCCCGTAGTACCGCAGGTCGGCGGACCTCGCGAAGCGCCTCGTCTGCGCAGGGAAGCCCTCCCGCTCCAGGGCCTGGTCAGCCTCATTGCGGAGGGCATGGAGGATCTCGTTCACAGTGCCCAGCGAGAGCACCGACTGACGAGCGACCGCGGTCTGTACGTAGTCGTTGCGGACGTCCACGGTCAGCAGGCCGTACGCCGAGAGGTTGCCCGGCTCCATCGGTACGAGCACGCCTCGCAGGTCGAGCAGATCGATCAGCCGGCAGGCCAGCAGCGAACCCGATCCGCCGAACGTGACGAGATGGAATTCGCGCACGTCCAGCCCCCGCTTGACGGTGACCTGCCGGAGTGCGTTGGCCTGGTTCCAGGCGGAGATCTCCAGGATGCCGGTCGCACAAGAAGGCACGCTCATTGCGAGCGTTTCGGCCAGCGCCTCCACTCCCCTGCGTGCCGCCTCCACGTCCAGCGGCACCTCCCCGCCGAGCAGGTGCGACGGGAGTCGGCCCAGCAGCACATGGGCGTCGGTGATAGTGGGCTTCGTGCCGCCCTGGCCGTAACACAGCGGACCTGGATCTGCTCCGGCCGACTGGGGACCCACCTTGAGGGTGCCTTCAGGGCTGAGCCAGGCGACCGACCCGCCACCGGCACCCACGGTCACGACGTCGATCATGGGGATCTTCGACGGGTACGCCCCCACTGTGCCCTCGGTGGTCAGTGCGGGATGGCCGTCGATCACCACCGTGACATCCGTCGAGGTCCCACCCCCGTCGCAGGTGACCACCCGAGTCAGTCCGGCCCGCTCGGCGACCACGGCAGCCCCGAGCGCACCAGCGGCCGGCCCGGAGAGGACGGTTGAGATCGGCTGGTTGACCACCTCGACCGCGGAGAGAACACCGCCGTTGGACTTCATGACATAGAACGGCACCTTCTTGGCGGGCCCCGAGCCGCCTGTCGTGAACGCGTCGAGCCGATCGGTCAGGTTGGCGACGTACCGTCGGATGTTCGGTTTCACCGCCGCGTCGACAAGGGTCGTGACGCTGCGCTCGTACTCGCGGTATTCGCGGAGCACCTGGCTGGAGATGGACACGACAGCCTCGGGATGCTCCCTGCCGAGCACGTCGCGCATCGCGATCTCGTGTGCCGGGTTGGCGTACGAGTGCAGGAAACACACCCCGATGGTCATGATCCGCCGGTCGCGAAACCACCGAGCCACGTCGGCGGCGGCTCCCTCGTCGAACGGCCGCAGCTCCGAGCCGTCGACCAGCATGCGACCCGGGACGGTCTTGACCCGGTCGGCGGGAACGATGCGAGGCGGCTTCACCCAGAAGTACGAGTTCCCGTAACCGTGCGGGACCGACTGCCGGGCGATCTCGAGGATGTGCTCGTACCCCTGGTTGGTGATGAAACCGAGGTTCTCCACCTTGGCCTCGAGGAGCTTGTTGGTGGCCACGGTGGTTCCGTGGCTGACCGCGCTGATCGAGTCCCCGTCGAGGTCGAGGGCCGCCAGCACCTTGTGTACGCCGGCCATGAACCCGACCGCCGGGTCGGCCGGGGTCGATGGCGTCTTGGTGGTAGCCAGCTGTCCGGTCTCCTCGTCGACCGCAACAACGTCGGTGAATGTCCCACCTGTGTCTATGCCGATCCGGATGCTGCGGGTCACGGCCGCTCCTGAGGATCGCCCGGACCCGTCGGCCGCCGGTAGGGGAAGGAAGTAGCCGCGGGGGCGGCTAACCGGTCGGTGTAGCGGGCGATCAGGTCGAGGTTGCGATCGGCCAGGTGGTCGAAGGTCTGGGGAACGCTCGAACCCGGGGTCAAGGACCGCATCGCCAGCTCCGGGTCGAGTCGGGCGCTGACCCAGCACTCGTGGGAGGCGGCTCGTGCCATCACCTCCGCGACCGGGCTCACGATCATGGAGTTGCCGAAATAGAGCACTCCCGCGGGGTCTGTGCCGACAGCGTTCGCACCGATGACATAGACGTGGTTGTCGTACGCGCGAGCCCGGTTGGTCAGCTCCCAGATGTCGGCGCTCCGCAAGAGTGCCGACGGTCGCACGATGACCTCCGCACCCTCCAGCGCGGTGATGCGGGACAGCTCGGGAAAGTCACCGTCGAAGCAGATGATCATCCCGATCCGGCCCAACGGCGTGTCGACGACGCAGATGTCGTCGCCGGGAGTCACCCACCCACCACGGGACAACATCTCGGTGCAGAACGGATGGGTCTTGCGGTAGACCCCCTCTGTGGAACCGTCCGGACCCACCAGGACCGCCGAGTTGTAGACCGTGCCCTTCGCAGCTCCGCGTTCGTAGGCGCCGTAGACCAGGTGGACGGCCAGCTCGGCGGCTGCTTGATGCAGCGGCGCGGTCAGCTGACCATCGACCGGCTCCACCAACTCCCACAGGTCATCGGAGCTCAACCCGGGGGTGAAGCCGGTGGTGCACGTCTCCGGCAGCACGACCAGCTCGGCCTCCGTGTCGGCCACGCAGCGTCGCACCATCTCTGCAGAGTGGGCGACATTCGCCGCTGCCGTGTCCGGAGTGAGCGGGGCCGGGACTGGTTGAACCTGGACGGCAGCAGCCGTGAAAGCGCGCATCAGCACCCCTAGCCCCGTCGCCTCGAGCTCAGCCAACCACCGATCACCGCTCCGGCAAGCGCGGCGATGGCGCCCGCGAGGACCCCGGCGGAGAAGTCGCTACGAACACCGCGCCCCATGCTCGCGCCGGGTGCGACGAAGACACCCTGCCCCGCGGCCGAGTCGCCGGCCTGGTCAGCTCCAGCACCCGCCATGGCCGGCTCCTTCGGTGCGACCTGCGCGCCGGTCAGCACGGCGTCGACGTTGCCGAAGAACTCGCCGGCGGTCTTCTTGGCCACTCCGGCTAACATCCGCTGTCCGACTCCCCCGATCATGCCGCCCACGATCGCGTCAGCGTCATAGGTGAGGACTGTGGTGTCTTCGGGCCCGGCCGCCAGTGTCACCTTCACATCGGCGCTTACCGTCCCCGGTGCACCGGCCCCGGCTGCCTTCAGGGTGAACGAGTCCGGCTCCGCCTGGTCGGTGAGGCGAACCTCTCCTTGATAGATGCCCTTGATGGACGCCACCCCGGCCGCCAGCGTCATCTGGTACGAATCAACGCCGATCGTCTCCATCCGCTGGCAGCCGGGAATCGTCTGGACCAGCACGGCCGGATCGTTGAGCGCCTCCCACACCTTGTCCCTGGGTGCGTGCAACGTGGCATCTCCCGAGACCTTCATGGCTCTTCCCTCCGTCGGAGCATCGGGATCTCACCCGCGGCCGCGCGGCGTCGCAGGTCGAACAGCTGACTCGGCGATATCGGCATCGCGTCGATGCGGAACCCCTCGGCGTCCTCGATCGCCGCGGCAATGGCCGCCGAGGCCGGGATTACGCCGGCCTCGCCCAAGCCCTTCACGCCGAGCGGGTTCAGCGGAGAGGGCGTCTCGAGGTGGTCTATCTCGACGGTGGGCACCTCCGTGACGTACGGCATCAGGAAGTCCATGAACGACGCGTTCAGCAATTGTCCAGACTCGTCGTAGACCATCCGCTCGTACAGTGCGCCACCAACACCCTGCGCCACCCCGCCATGGATCTGTCCCTCGACGATGAGCGGGTTGATCATCGGTCCGCAGTCGTGCACCACGCAGTAACGCAGGATCTTGATGTCCGCGGTCTCAGGGTCGGTCTCGACCACAACGGCATGCATGCCGTTGGCGAACGTCGACCGCGGAGGTGAGTAGTAGGCGGTTCCTTCCAGACCCGGCTCCTCGCCCGGCGCCACGGGTGGCAGGTCGGGGTCAGCAGTGGTCGTGAACTGGGTTGCCCGCTCGGCGGCAGCGTCGAACGCATAGCGCAACGGGTTCGACAGGACGGCAACGGCGCCGAGGTCGATCTGCGAGTCCGGCGCGCCCTTGACGCGTACGAAGCCGTTGACGATCTCCAGATCGTCCTGGGCAGCCTCCAGCGCCTCGGCGGCGATCCGGAGCGCCTTTGCGCGCACCTTCCGCGCCGTCAAGGCCACCGCCGACCCGCTCATTACGGCGGTACGCGACGCGAAGGTGCCGACCGCGTACTTGAAACGCCGGGTGTCCCCCGTGGTCACCCGGACCCGTTCGAATGGCACCCCGAGCTCGTCGGCCACGACCTGAGCCAGCATCGTCTGATGCCCTTGACCCTGGCTGGTCAGGCCGGTGGAGACGACGACGGTGCCATCCGTCTCCACCCGGACATGCGCCCCCTCGTAAGGACCCACGCCCGTGCCCTCCACGTAGCAGCCGATGCCGATCCCGACCCGACGTCCTTGCTCGCGGGCTCGTTCGCGATATGCCTCGAACTCCGTCCAGCCCACCAGCCCTCGCAGCTTGGTCAGCGAGGCCGGGAAATCCCCGGAGTCGTAGATCAGCGGGCGACCGTCTTGAAACAGCAGGCCGTGGTCGTACGGCATCTCCTCGGGACGGATGAAGTTGCGTTCCCGCACCAGTGTGCGGTCGAGACCGAGCGAATCGGCGATGGCATCCATCGTCCGCTCCATCACGAAACATCCTTGCGGTCGGCCCGCGCCGCGATAGGGCGTGACGATCACGGTGTTGGTGTAGAGGCTGTCGAACTCGACCCGGTAGGCCTGCGGCTTGTACGGTCCGAGCAGCTGGGTCGAGGTGATGATGGGGACGATCAGCCCGTACGGCGTATAGGCGCCGTTGTCGTGCCAGAACCGCACCGAAAGCCCCAGCACCCGACCAGTGGCGTCGAAGCCCACCTCCACTTCGTGCAGCTGCCCACGCTCGTGGGCGCTGGAAACGAAATGCTCCCGCCGATCCTCGGTCCACTTGACCGGGTGCCCCAACCTGATGGCGGCCCACGGGACCAGCACCTCTTCCGGCCAGGGGTGCACGATCTTGACGCCGAACCCGCCTCCGACGTCCGGGGTGACCACCTCGACGCGATCCACCGGCAGCTCCAGCTTGGCCGCAATGGCCTGCCGCACGCTGGTCGACGTCTGCGTCGAGGTGTGCACCAACAGAGACTGGTCGTCCGCGTCCCAGTTGGCGAGCACCCCTTTTCCCTCCATCGGCGTCGACGCGCTGCGCTCGATGGACAGCTCGAGAGAGAGCCAGTGCGGCGCCTGTTCGATGGCCGCCTCGGCATCACCGACCTCCTGGATCATGCGAGCGGCCACGTTGCCGGGTACGTCCTCGTGTACGAGGTGGGTAGCGGCGCGCGCGGCCGCGATGCCTACCACGGGCGGCAGGAAGTCGTAGGTGACGTCGATCTGTTGGACGACGTCCTCGGCGACGTAACGATCCACAGCGACGACCATCGCGATCGCCTCGCCCACATGGTTGACCTCGTCCTTCGCCAAGGCGTACGGCGTCCGCGGGCGGGTCAGCGACGGATGCGGGATCAGCATCGGCAGCGGCTCCGCCGCCAGCCCACCGAGATCCTCGTTTGTGTAGATCGCCACCAGCCCCTCGACGTCCAGGGCTCGAGTGACATCGATCGACACGATGCGCGCGTGAGCGTGTGGTGACCTGACGAACGCCGCGGCGAGAGCGTCATGGCCGAGGTCGTCGAGATACCTGCCGTTGCCGGTGACCAGCCTCGGGTCCTCCGACCGGACCACCCGCTCACCGAACATCTTCGTGGTCACGGCGAGCCCGCCTCGTCCTGGGCCGCCGTCAGGACCGCCGAGACGATGTTCTGGTAGCCCGTGCACCGGCACAGGTTTCCCGCGATGGCCTCGCGGGCCTCCTCGCGGCTGGGGTCGGGGTTGTCGCGCAGGAAGGCGGTGATGGTGGTGATGAAACCCGGCGTACAGAACCCGCACTGGAGAGCGTGGCAGGCTTGGAAGGCCCTCTGCACTCGCCCCATCGTCCCGTCGGGCTCGCAGCAACCCTCGACGGTGGTGATCTCGGTGTTCTCGGCCGCCACGCCGAACATGAGACAGGCCCGCACCGGGCGACCGTCGACCAGGACCGTACAGGCACCGCACACCCCGTGCTCGCAGCCGACGTGGGTGCCCGTGAGCTTGAGATCGTGGCGGATCGCGTCCGACAGCAGTCGGCGGGCGGGAACGGTCACTGAATGAGGGATCCCGTTCACGACCAACGTGACGTCGTGGATGCTCTCTCGCTCACCACCGCTGGTCACGAGTCCTCCCCCGTCGAGCCAGGCGGCGAAGCCGACCGCGCAGCGGTTGTCAGGGCCCGGCTGGTCAGCACCCGAGCGAGGTGGCCACGGTAGTCCGCGCTGGCGTGGATATCGGCTTCAGGATCGATAGCCTCGTCGACGAGCTCGGACGCCGGACCCGGGTCGAGGTCGTCGATGGACTGACCACCCACCGCTTCGGTGACATCTACCAACACCGGCGTCGGGCCCACCGAGATGAGCCCCACCCGGGCCCTGGTGACGCGCCGGTCCGCGTCCAACGTCACCAAGGCGCCGACCCCGCACATGGCGTAGTCACCGTGGCGACGCGACAGCTCCTGCCAGGCGGACCCGGTGCCACTCGGCGGCCTGGCGAACTGTGCGGACACAGCCATCTCGCCAGGCTTGACCGCCGACTCCATCGGGCCCAGGAAGAAGTCTGACGCGCTGACCTGCCGCGTGCCACCCAAGCTGGCGACCTGGACCGTGCCGTCCAGCAGGGACAGCACGGCCGGCATCTCGCCCGCGGGATCGGCGTGGACCAGGCTGCCAACGGAGGTGCCGCGGTTGCGAATCGTCGGATGCGCGACATGGGTCAACGCCTGGGCCAGCAGCGGGATGGCGCGGGATGCTTCCTCGTGCCTCTCCAGGGCACTGTGCCGCACGGTCGCGCCCACGACCACCCGCCCGTGGGCGACCTCGACGGTGGCCAGACCGTCGACCCGGTTGATGTCCACCAGGTGCGCGGGTGCGGCAAGGCGCATCGAGAGCATCGGGATCAGGCTCTGTCCACCGGCCAGCACCTTGCCTTCGTCCCCGACCTGGCTGAGCACCTCGAGAGCCTCCTCGAGGCTGTCGGGTCGGTGGTAGACGAAACCGGACGGCTTCAACTCGGGTGTCCCCTAGTCCTCGTCGACGTGTTGCCTGCCGGACCCTCCGACGGTGATGAGGGCGCCCTCCTCCCGCAGATGGGCCGGTGCGATGACACGTGCCACGTGGTAGAAGATCACGGTCACCAACGTCCCGAGCGCGATGCCGGTCAGGGTGAAGTTGTCGGTGATCTTCATGGATACGTTGCCGATAGCGATGATGATGCCCGCCGCGATCGGCACCAGGTTGATCGGGTTGGCGAAGTTGACCCGATTCTCGATCCAGATCTTGGCCCCGAGGAGACCGATCATGCCGTACAGGATGACAGTGATCCCGCCCAGGACCGCGCCGGGGACGGCACTGATCAGCGCACCGAACTTGGGGCTCAGCCCGAAGATGATGGCCACCACCGCGGCGACATAGTAGGCAGCTGTCGAGTAGATCCTGGTCGCCGCCATGACGCCGATGTTCTCGGCGTATGTGGTCGTGGGCGAACCACCGATGAGGCTGGTCAACGTGGTGCCGAACCCGTCGGCGGCGATGGCTCTTCCCATCACGGGGTCCAGGTCGGTCTGGGTCATCTCCGCGACTGCCTTCACGTGGCCGGTGTTCTCGGCGATCAGCGCGATCACCGCGGGAAGCACCAGCAACGTGAACGCGAACGAGAAGCTCGGCAGGTGCCACCCCACGGTCGCTGTTCCCGCCTCTGTGTGTGGTGGGAAGCCGGTCCAGTGGGCGGACTTGACGTTGTCCCAGTTGACCCGGAAATGGGTGGTGACCGCGTTTGCGGCTGGGTCGTAAGACGTGATCTTGCCGAACAGCCCGTCGTATATCCACGACAAGAGGTAGCCGAAGATCAGCCCCAAGAAGATCGCGATCCGGCCGAAGAACCCGCGCAGGCCGACCGCGATCAAGATCACGAACGTCATCGTGATGAACGCCACCCACTGGTCCTGCGGCCAGTAGATGCCGGCCACGACCGGAGCCAGGTTGAACCCGATGAGCATGACCACGGCGCCGGTGACGACAGGTGGCAACACCGCGTGCAACACCCCGGACCCGAGAAAGTGGATGAGCAGACCCGCGGCGAACAGTACGAGACCCGCAACCAGGATTGCACCCGTCACACTGGGCGCGATGTCGCCGGGCAGCGCATCGGGGTTGTCCTCCTTGATCTGTGCACCGATGGCCGCGACGCCACCGACGAAGGAGGCGCTGGTGCCGAGGTAGCTGGGGACTCTTCCGTTGACGATCACCAGGAAGCAGATGGTCGCGACCCCACTCATCATCACCGCCAGCTGGGGGTTCAGCCCCATCACGAGCGGGAACACGAAGGTGGCCCCGAACATGGCCACCACATGCTGTCCTCCCAGGCCGACCGTCCGAGGCCAGGACAGGCGCTCGTCTGGACGTACGACCTCCCCCGGTGGTGGCGTCTTGCCGCCGTGGACGACCTTCCAACCCAAAGCCATCACTGCCCACCCTTTCCGTGTGGTGCTGCGCGAGTCCGGTACCTGCTGCCCTGCGG
>JBDUDR010000021.1:0-27665 GCA_040002845.1 Nocardioidaceae bacterium | reverse complement strand
TCTACGGCATCGAGTTCAGCACTGCTGACTACGGTGAGTTCGATACCGCATCGTTGGCCTTAGCAATCCGACCGGCTCACTCGAGGGTCTGAGCGACGGCGCGCCGCAGCACGATTGGGAACGTCTTGTCGAACTCGGGGCGTGCCTCGTCGGGAAGTGCGTCCCACTGCCGGGCGTGGGCGAACGTGTGCGCGAATGTGCCGACGCGGATGGCAAGCGCGAACGTGTCGGCGAGACCGCGACCCCACGGCTCCAAATACGCGTCGCGGAGCCGCGCGAACCACGGGTCGGTTGGTGGCAGGTGGTTGGTCTCCTCGAGGAACCGGAACGTGACGACGAGCGACGCGAAGGGGTGCGAGATCGACGCGTCGCCCCAGTCGAGCAGGCGCAGCCGCTCGCCCTGTGCGTAAACGTTCGCCATGTGGAGGTCGTCGTGCTGAACCGTCTCCGGTACATCGTTTGCGGCGAGCTCGCCGCACAGCTCCGCAAAGCGCGCCGCAAAACGGCGCAGCCGAACGATCTCGTCGCCCGCGAGCGGCAGATCCCGCTGCAAGAGGTCGTCGTAGTGCGCGGGTAAGGTCGCGACCCGAAGGTCCGGGACGTGGTGTTTCAGGTGTTCGTGCGTGTGTGCGGCCTCGCCGCGCTGGAGCTCGGCGTACAGCGGCAACGCCACGCGCCACGCCCCGGGCGGATTACCGACCACGCTGATCGGCGTGCCCGCGTCGGCGAGGAGAAGCCACGCCCGTTCCTCGTCGTGACCGAGCACCTCGGCGACGCGGTCGGGCCACCGGGCGAAGAGGCACGCCGTGAGCCGCGGCTCGAATGCCTGCACCGGCGCGCACGCCTTGAACCAGGCAACACCGTCGGTGAGCGGCACGCGCAGCACCGTCGCCCAGGACCGCTCGTGCGCCGTTTCGATGGTGCCGACGGGTTCGACGTGCGCGCGGATCCAGTCTTCGGCGGCAGCGCGGTCCACGCTCCCACTATGCCGTCGTGCCGCGAGTCAGTCACCGACCACCCGCGCATGTCCTCCACCTCGGCGAGCAGTCGCGGCGGTGTTGGTCAGTCGTCTTGGCCGCAAGCGGTCTGATCGGGGCGAGTGCGCACGCGGCCAAGCAGCCACTGCAGCTGCGCGATCTCTGCGTCGTCGAGATCGGCGAAGGCATCCCGTTCGACGTCGGCGATCGCGCTCTCGACAGCGCCTACTGCCTCCGCACCGGCCGGGGTGATCTCCACGATGTGTCGACGGCGGTCCGCCGGGTCCCGACGGCGTTCGGCGAGTCCGTCACGCTCCAGGTCGTTGAGGATCGCCACTAGTGCGCTCGCATCGACCGAAAGCACTTCGATGAGCGCCTGCTGACTCGTGGCGCCGCACCGGGCCAGGCGCATCAAGGTCGCACCCTGGCGGGGGCTCAGACCGGACACGCTCAGCGCTTGGCGAAGGCGCACGTTCATGATCTGGCCGTGCCGGGCAAGCAGGAACCCGAGCCGGTCAACGGCCGTCGTCTGATCTGCCGGCATGCTCATGCCCCAACCATATCACTGAGCAAATCATTCAGGAGATATGATTATTGTGAAACCTCAAAGATAATGCGGTCAGGAAGCGTCTCCGGGCCCGCCGGGATCGACAGAACAGGAGTGGCGATGATCGCGTCCGCACCCAGACGGCCCGCTGTGGTGGTCATCGGCGGTGGCTACGGCGGCGTCGGCGCCGCCAAGGCACTCGATGAGGACGCCGACGTGATCCTCGTGGAACCTAAAGACGCTTTTCAACACAACGTTGCTGCGTTGCGTGCACTGGTCGACCCGACCTGGCCGGATCGCATTTTCCTGCCCTATGACCACCTGCTCGCAAACGGTACGGTCGTGCGCGACCAAGCGGTGAGGGTCGACGCCGAGGGGTCCTCCTCGCCTCCGGGCAGCGACTCAGCCGCAACTTCCTGATCCTGGCGACTGGCTCGACGTACCCCTTCCCGGCGAAGACCGACCGGCTCGACAGCGCCGACGCTGTCGCTCATTACGATTCCGTGCACGCCAACCTCGCACAGGCTCGCCGGGTCATGCTGCTGGGTGCTGGCGCGGTCGGGCTCGAACTTGCCGGTGAATCGCGGCGGCATGGCCGGACAAGCACATCGTCCTGGTCGATGCATGCGACGAGATCCTGCCCGGACCGTACGACCATCGGCTGCGAGACGAACTCAACCGTCAGCTCGACGACCTCGGAGTGGAGCGAGTGTTAGGCGCCGAGCTCACTGGCCTGCCAGACACCGCTGCTTGTGAGTTGAAGCCCTTCGCGGTTGCCAACACCGCCGGAACGCGGATCGAGGCCGACATCTGGTTTCGCTGCTACGGGGTCGCGCCCGCGACCAACTACCTAGCCGGTGACCTCGCGGCGGCCCGCACTCGCGACGGCTACGTCGAGGTCACGCCCCACCTGCAAGTAGTGGGCTTCGACCACGTCTACGCTCTTGGGGACATCGCGGCCATCGACGCGAACAAGGCGGGGTCGCGACATGATGATCGACCGCTATGCCCAGTTCTTCAATGTGGCAGCGCAAGTCCCACGCTGACCTGCGTATCGTGTTTGGCCCGGGAACTGGAGGTTTGACATGGCGCTGCCGGTGTTGCTCGGCGCGAACGTCGACCCGGTGTGGGAAGACCCGCACTATCCGCTTCGGCTTGCCCAGCAGGTCGACGCATCGGGGCTGGACTACATCACCATCCAGGACCACCCCTACCAGTCGGCGTTCTACGACGCGTGGACCCTGCTGACGTTCCTCGCCGCTTGCACCGAACGCGTCACGCTCGTGCCGACGGTGGCGAACCTGCCGTTGCGTCCACCCGCCGTGCTCGCCAAGGCCACCGCGAGTCTCGCTCTGTTGTCCGGCGGCCGTGTGCAGCTCGGTCTGGGCGCGGGCGCATTCTGGGATGCCATTGCTGCTTTCGGCGGCCCTCGCCGCAACGGCAAGGAAGCGGTCGACGCCCTCGACGAAGCGATAGACGTGATCCGGGCCCTCTGGAGCGGCGATCGGTCCGTCCGAGCCGGTGGGACGCACTACCAGGTCAAGGGCGCTCACCCCGGCCCGCCAGCCGCACCCGGCCTGGGCATCTGGCTGGGAGCCTACCGACCCCGGATGCTCGCACTGACCGGCAGCAAGGCCGACGGCTGGATCCCTTCGCTCGGGTTCCTGGGGTTGGACAAGCTTCCGGATGCCGTCGCCCGCATCGACGACGCCGCTTCGGCTGCGGGCCGCGATCCTGCAGCCATTCGCAAGGTCTACAACGTTGGCGGCATGATCGCTCCGGAGAGTGCCGAGCCGTTCCAGGGCTCGGTACGGCAGTGGATAGACCAGCTCGTGACGATCGTTCACGAGCATGGCATGAACGGTTTCACGTTCTGGCCGAACGACGACCGAGAGCAGCAACTCGCCATCTTCGCGGCCGAGGTGGCACCCGCTGTACGCGCCGCGTTGCCCACATCGGCCTGAGGTCGAACGGCCCCGCCCCTCCGGGTGTCAAGAACGCGCTAAGGATCGCGGCTTGCACGTTAGGAACCCGTCAAGATCGAGGTAAGCCAGAGGGTTACCCGGCTTGTCTGGTTCTGTGACGTCTTTGACAGCGATCCCCAAACGCTTCCTGGTCGGTCGCCCTTTGAGGAGCGAACGACTGGGGGAGACGCTGCTGCCCAAGAAGCTGGCGCTACCGGTGTTCTGCAGCGACCCACTGTCCTCGAACGCGTACGCGACCGAGGAGATTCTGCTCATGTTCAGCCTGGGTGGACTCGCCCTGTTGCACCTGACGCCATGGGTCGCCGGCACGGTCGTACTCCTGCTGATTGTCGTGGTGGCCTCGTACCGTCAGACCTGTTACGCATACCCCAACGGCGGCGGCGCGTACGCCGTGAGCAGGGCCAACCTCGGTCGGAACGCCGCTCTCGTGGCAGCCAGCGCCCTGCTGGTGGACTACGTGCTCACCGTCGCGGTCTCCGTCGCCGCAGGCGTAGCCAACATCGTCTCCGCTGTGCCCTCGCTGGCACCGCATGCGGTCCTCATCTCCATCGCGCTGGTAGGCGTTCTGATGCTGATGAACCTGCGAGGCGTCAAGGAGTCCGGAACCGTGTTCGCCATCCCGACCTACGGCTTCGTGGCGTCCCTATTCGTGATGCTCGGGTTGGGGCTGGTGCAGTCCTTGACTGGAAACACCCCGGTTGCGGAATCGGCGTCTTACGACATCGTGCCGACCAGCCAAGTCAGTGGACTCCTCGTGCTGGGTCTCGCGCTGCGAGCCTTCGCCTCGGGTTGTACCGCGCTGACCGGGGTAGAGGCGGTCAGCAACGGCGTGCCCAACTTCAAGAAGCCAAAGAGCGCCAACGCCGCGGGGACCCTGCTCATCATGGGTGTACTCACCGTGGCCATGTTCGTTGGCATCACGACGCTTGCACTGGCTTCGGACGTGCACGTCGCAGCCGCTGGGGTCCAGCTCACCGGGGCTCCGGCCGACTACCAGCAACGAACAGTCATCGCACAGGTCGCCGGCTCGGTGTTCGGTTACCACTCACTGGGGTTCTTTGCGGTCCAGGCGTTCACCGCTGCCATCCTGGTTCTCGCGGCGAATACCGCGTTCAACGGCTTTCCGATCCTGGCGTCGATCCTCGGCGAGGATGGTTATCTCCCACGGCAGTTCGCCCGTCGCGGCGACCGGTTGGTCTTCAGCAACGGCGTCGTCATCCTGGCTCTTCTCTCAGGCGTACTGATATGGGCGTTCGACGCAAACACGACGAGGCTGATCCAGCTCTACATCATCGGCGTGTTCGTCTCCTTTACCCTCAGCCAGACTGGCATGGTGAAGCATTGGACTCGGAACCTCCGTTCCGGCAGTGCCCGGCAGTCGCGGCACTCGATGTTGCGGGCCAGGCTCATCAACGGCTTCGGCGCGATATTCACCGGGCTCGTCCTGGTCGTCGTGTTGGTCACCAAGTTCGTGCACGGCGCCTGGATCGTCGTCATCGCGATGCCGTTGGTCTTCTGGATGATGAAGAGGGTCCATCGGCACTACGACCAGGTCGGTGTAGAGCTGACT
Organism: Nocardioidaceae bacterium; assembly: GCA_040002845.1. GTDB lineage: Bacteria > Actinomycetota > Actinomycetes > Propionibacteriales > Nocardioidaceae > JBDUDR01. Next base: position 22,586 of record JBDUDR010000021.1, on the reverse strand, counting down.
CCCCCGGCGAGCGGTGTCACGCTCCCGAGCCGCATTCATGCGGTCGTCCTTGTCTCGAAACTTCACACGCCCACCCTCCGGGCGCTTTCATTCGCCCGCGCGACTCGTCCCAGCTCGTTGACGGCCGTAACCGTTCGCACCAATCCGGAAGAGACGGACCATCTCATGGCCGAGTGGTTGGCGCGGGAAATGCCGATGCCTTTGACCGTCCTCGACTCGCCCTACCGCGACGTGACCCGACCGGTCCTTGAATACATCGCTAACATCCACCGGAGCAGCCCGCGGGACGTGGTGTGTGTGTTCCTGCCTGAGTACGTGGTCGGCCGGTGGTGGCAGCAGTTCCTGCACAACCAGACCGCGCTCCGATTGAAGGCACGGCTGCTCTATCAGCCTGGAGTCATGGTGACGAACGTGCCGTGGCAGCTCGAATCGGCAGAGCTGCCGTCGGATGACCAACAGCAGGAACCGAGTCCTGTGTCAAAGTGAGGTCATGACACCCGACGCCCCGGCTGTGGTTGGCAGATCGACCAAGGCGTCGGTTTTACCGCCAACGACGGGAGGTCTCTCGTCATCGCGCCGGATGGTCGGACTGGTGCTCGTCGTCGTAGGTCTTCCAGCGTTGACCGCAGTCCTGGTCCTTGCCCGCGACGACCTGTCTTTGGGGACGCTGCTGCTGCTCTACCTGCTGGCCGTTGTCATCGTTGCGGTCACCGGAGGCACTCTTCCCGCCGTGCTGGCGGCGGTTGCGTCTTTTCTGCTAGCCAACTGGTTTCTCACACCTCCGTACCACACGTTTGTCGTCGAGCAGCGCGACAGTGTCATCTCCTTGGTGGTGTTCGTCTTCGTCGCTCTCGTGGTGAGCGTTACTGTGGACGCCGCTGCAAGGCGCCGCGTCAGTGAGGCGCGCACCCGGGCCGAGGTGGAGTTGCTCACGCGTTTCACCGCTGAGCCGGTCACTGAGACCTCGTTGCCGGCGGTCCTGTGGCAGGTGCGCGAGCTCTTCGGGATGACCACGGTCGCGTTGGTGGAACGACAAGACAACCGTGACGATGTGGTGGCGATCGTAGGCCCACCGATGGAAGGCACTCCCGTGCTCTCGGTGGATATCAACCCGAGTCTCAGGCTGGTGACAGCAGGTCCCCAACTGTTCGCCGAGGATCGGCAGCTGCTCGCCAGGTTGGCGGATACCGCTGCGCGGGCCTGGGAGGGTCAAGACCTGGCGGAGAAGGCTGCGCAGGCACAGCAGCTCGCGGAGATCGACCGGCTGCGCTCGGCGTTGTTAGCGGCGGTGAGCCACGATCTTCGTACGCCGTTGGCTGGGGTCAAGGCGGCGGTCACGAGTCTGCGTCAGGGCGACGTGAGCTGGACGGCGCAAGAGCAGGACGAGCTGTTGGCCACCATCGAAGGTTCCGCGGACCGGTTGGACGATCTCATCGCCAACCTGTTGGCGATGAGTCGGCTGCAAGCGGGCGCACTCTCGGTCGCCGTGCAACCCGTGGGCCTCGATGGAGTGGTGGCGCAGGCCATGCTCGACACCCACGACGACCAGATCGAGGTTGACGTGCCCGACAATCTGCCTGCCGTCATGGCCGACCCCGGCCTTCTCGAACGGGTCGTCGCCAACCTGGTACGCAACGCCCGTCGCTACACCCCGCCTGGCCGGAGCGTCCAAGTCGAAGCCGACGCGATCGAGGATGGGTTTGTCCGCCTGAGGGTCACTGATCATGGACCAGGCGTGCCGAAGCAGCAGTGGGGAGCCATCTTTGCACCGTTCCAGCGGTTGGACGATCACTCCAGCGACGGCGGCGTCGGGCTCGGACTGGCCATCGCCCGTGGCTTCACCGAGGCGATGAGCGGCGAACTGACACCTTCCGAAACACCGGGTGGCGGACTCACCATGACGGTGACGCTGCTGTGTGCTGTATGAGCCGGATCCTCATCGTCGAGGACGAGCCCCAGCTGCTCCGTGCGCTCACCATCAACCTGCGAGCCAGAGGTTACGAGGTGAAACCGGTCGCCGATGGCCGGTCGGCACTGGTCGTCGCCGGAGCCGGAGAGATCGATCTCATCATCCTCGATCTCGGTCTGCCCGACATGGATGGCGTCGACGTGGTGAGAGCTCTCCGCGGATGGAACAACGTACCGGTCATCGTGCTCTCCGCTCGGGATGCGCAGGCCGCCAAGGTGGGTGCTCTCGATGCCGGTGCCGACGATTACGTCACCAAACCGTTCGGCATGGATGAGCTCTTGGCCCGCATTCGGGCCGCCCTTCGAAGAACTGACTCGACCAACGACGCACCGATCGTGCGTACCGCCAGCTTCACCGTCGATCTCAGCGCCAAGCGCGCGGAGCGTGATGGACACGAGGTGCGGCTGACGCCCACCGAGTGGCACCTGCTCGAGCTGCTCGTCCGGAACCCGGGCAAGCTTCTCAGCCAGCAGCAACTCCTCCAGCAGGTGTGGGGGCCTTCTTATGCAACGGAGACAAACTACCTGCGGGTGTACATGGCGCAGCTGCGGCGCAAGCTCGAGCCCAACCCATCCCAGCCGCAGCACCTCCTCACGGAACCAGGGATGGGCTACCGCTTCGCGCCGTGAGGGGGGGCAGCTCGCCGTAGGCGGACGGGAACCTCATAGGGCGACACTGCGTCTGACCACAAACAACGGCGAGGGGAAGCAGATGAACAGACGATTCGTGACATTGTCAGCGGGCCTGACCGCCCTGGGTGTTGCCGCCCTCAGCCAGCTGCCGGCCGGGGCAGCGCCTTCGAGTACGCAAGCCGCCGCAGTTAAGCGTCCCCCGATAACCGCCAGCGCCCCGTGCAGCGGAAATGCCACCATCGCCGTCAGACTGGCGGACAACCCCAAGGCGCATCGGCCAGATCGTCTGCGGGTGTCGCTTGCGGGCGGTCAACCAGATCGGGTCTGGGACCTCCAGGTCGAGGTCTACTCGGGCGACAGCGGCTCAGTGTCATTTGGCACGCAGCGCACTGACTCCACGGGCAGCTGGACATCTCGTCAAGCCGGAGCCAACGGGTTCACGCGGATCGTCGTGACGGCCGATGCCCATGCGGGTCAGACCTGCAAGATCAACCTCAGTGGCCAGGTGGCCCCGTTGTAGCATCGTCCGGGCCGACCGGCGCCGGCCATCACATCACGACTCGGGATCGGCGTTCCAGCAGCACGGTGTCTCGCCAGCTGCCTGGCAAGCCCGCTCCCGGCAACCCATCCAAGGGTTCGGTGGTCTACAGCTATGGGCATCGGAACGCCGAAGGGCTGGCCTGGGACGGCGCAGGTCGGCTGTGGGCGACCGAGTTCGGTGAACATGCATACGACGAGCTGAACCTCATCCGGCCGGGACACAACTACGGCTGGCCGATGGTCGAAGGTCGCTCACACGAGTTCACCGACCCCAAGGCCGGGTGGCACACGGAGCAGGCTGGGCCGAGCGGCATCGCGATTCGATCGACAGGGCATCAGACGGTGGCTTGGGTCGCGGCTCTGACCGGCGAGCGGCTTTATCGCGTACGGCTGAACGGGCCGAATGTGACCGGACGGACCGCGTTGCTGCGCAACTCGCTCGGCCGGATCCGAACCGTCGCCATCGCGCCGAGCGGGAGGCTGTGGGTTGTCACCAGCAACACAGACGGCAGAGCCACCCTGCATCCCCATGACGACAAGATCATCGCTGTCTGGTTCTCGTGAGGCGTTGCGTCCACGGAGGTAGGCGCCGTGACGCCCAGTCGTTCAGGAGATGTTGACCTCGACCACGTTGGAGGACTCGCCGGTACTCGGGTCGACCAACCTGAGCCTGTTGACACCGGTATGCCCCGTTTCGATGTACGTACTGAATTGTCCGCCACTCACCGATGCGGTGGTGGGAAAGTCCACCCACTGACCGCCTTCGAAGCGCTGCACCTGCAGCGTCGGCGAGCCGGTCCCGTGGTAGCTACCCAGCAGGTTGATCCGTTCGTACGTCCCCGCCGCCGTCGGGCTGGCCGTGAGCTGGATGGTCCGGTGAGCGTGCGGCACTGAGGTTGTGGTCGGCCCGGTGGGGGTCTGAGCCGGGTGCGTCGTCGGCGGCTCGGTGTTCGTACGAGTCGCCGGACTCGTCGACTGCGGTATGACCTCGGAGTGATCGTTCGAAGGGTTGGCCTGCGGGAGGATCCCCGACGACTTCAGCAACGTGACCGAGACGACGGCGATGACAACCCCCACGACGACCGCGAGGACGAGTACGACAAGCAGGGCCCGGACGATCTGGCTGGCATCTGCTCGATCTCTCACGCCGACTCCCTTCAGGTCGCTCACGGGTGGCGTGCTGCTCCATTCAAGCAAACCGGCTCGGGCTCGGGAGACCTACGGCATTCACCTGACGCTCAGCGAAACGCCATTCCTGCCGCGACACGCCGGTGAAACTGCCGAAAAACCGGCGTCGCGGCGGGTCAGACCGGGGGGTTGGTGGGGCTGCCTCCGGAGTTGGTGAAGCTGGGGGTCGGGCTGTTCGAGGGATGGGTCGGACCGGTGTTCGAGGGGCTCGTCGGTTGACTCGGGGTAGGCGAGTTGGGTAGGGGACTGTTCTGCGGCAGCGGGACTTGTGACGGCGGCTGATGACGGAACAGCCAGATCGCTATCAAGACCGCGAGCGTAGCAAGCACCATGACCAGCGCAAGAGCCCACAGCAGCGCCGCTCGCGAAGCCGCCTCCCCAGCCGCCGGCCACGGCAGTGGCCACAGCCGCCACCGTCCCGGCGTACGCCGCGGGTGCCAGTGCGGCACGAAGTCTGGCCCACGAGGCGGTGCGGATGGTCCGGGCGGCCGCATCGTCACCGTGTTGAGCAGATCGTGGACGACGTCGGGGGAGCGGCCTCCGACCAGCGGGATCGCGATCCAGGGAGCGACCTCGGGGTCGAAGTCGGAGGCGGCGACAGACTCGGGCGAGCTCGCCATGAGCTCGTCAACCGCCCGCCGGAAGCGACCGCGGGCTGCCGGGTCGCCGTCCGCACCGGCCGTCAGGAGTACGACAGCCGCCTGCTCACCGTTCGCCACCCCGCGGAAGACCACTGCCGCATCGTCGGTGACGAGCCGTTCCCGCAGCAGGAACTGGCCGATCCGAGGTGGGTCCTCTGGCAGCAGCGGATGTGCCGACGCGACATCGTCGGTGGTCGACATCTGCCTCCTCAGCCACCAAATGCGGCCACGGCTTCGCGCGTCTGCTGAAATGGACACCCTGAGCGTACGACGCGACCTGTCCCGAAGGGATGACCGCATGACCTCTCCGGTGCCTCCACGCAACGGCGACGTTGCAGCCGCACCCGGTATCGATCCAGCCGACCCTGGCGCCCAGCTCGGTGTTGACGCCCAACTGGTCGAGAAGGCACTCGATGAGGTCAAGCGCGTCATCGTGGGACAGGAGCACATGGTCGAGCAGCTGATGGTGGCGTTGATCGCGCGCGGTCACTGCTTGCTCGAGGGGGTGCCTGGCATCGCGAAGACGCTTGCCGTGCGCACGTTCGCGACCGTCGTGGGGGGCAGCTTCGCCCGGATTCAGTTCACCCCGGACCTGGTTCCCTCCGACATCGTCGGCACCCGGATCTACCGGCCGAGCAAGGAAGGTTTCGATGTCGAGGTCGGTCCGGTCTTCGTCAACTTCGTGCTCGCCGACGAGGTCAACCGGGCGCCTGCCAAGGTGCAGTCCGCCATGCTCGAGCTGATGGCCGAGCAGCAGGTCTCGATCGGCGGGCAGACGTTCCGGCTGCCGGAGCCGTACATCGTCATTGCGACCCAGAACCCCATCGAGTCCGAAGGCGTATACCCGTTGCCGGAGGCGCAACGGGACCGGTTCCTCTTCAAGGTCGATGTCGACTTCCCTCGCGGCAATGAGGAGTTCGAGATCCTGCGCCGGATGAGCGTCGACCCGCCGACGGCACGACCGATCCTCGAGCCCGAGCAGATCCGAGCCTTGCAGCGGTCGGCGGACCACGTGTTCCTCCATGACCTGGTGGCGGAATACATCGTCCGGCTGGTGCTGGCCACGAGGTCCCCTGTGGAGTTCCAGCTCCCCGAGCTGACGAGGGTGATCGAGATCGGGGCCAGCCCGCGCGCGACGCTCGGGATGGCCGCGGCGGCACGGGCTGTCGCGCTGATCCGCGGGCGCGACTATGTGATGCCGAAGGACGTGCAGGCGGTCGCCCGCGACGTGATGTCCCATCGCCTGTTCCTCACCTTCGACGCCATCGCTGACGAGATCGATCCCCGGATGGTGGTGGACCGCATCATCGGTGCCATCCCGCCGCCGCAGCCCATCTGGAACGACCACGGTGCTGCGGCACAGCCGGAGTTCGTGTGACCAAAGCGGCCGAGCAGATTCCCCTGTCCCGGCTCGCGCCCGAACGCGCGTTGCGGGGACTCGAGCTGCAGATCGTGCGTCGCCTGGAGGGCTATCTCCAAGGCGAACACATGGGCTTGTTCCCGGGACCCGGGACCGAGCTGGCTGAGGCGCGTCTGTACCTGCCGGGAGAAGACGATGTTCGCAGGATCGACTGGGCAGTAACCGCCCGGACCACGGTCCCGCACGTGCGCGACGACATCGCCGATCGTGAGCTGGAGACCTGGGCACTGGTCGACTTGTCGGCATCGATGGACTTCGGCACAGCCGTGATGGAGAAGCGTGACCTCGCCATCGCCGCCGTGGCAACCGTGGGCTTCTTGACGTTCCGGTTGGGCGACCGGTTCGGCGGGTACGTCCTTCGGGCCGGGCGGTTACGCCGCTGGCCGGCCCGCTCCGGTCGACTTGCTCTGTACGGTTTGCTCCGCTCCCTGCTCGCGGAGCCTCGGGCGACCGGTCGCGAGCCGGCTGCCGACTTGACGACTGTGATCGGGTCGGCGTCGAGGGCGCAACGCAAACGTGGACTGCGGGTCGTGGTGTCCGATTTCCTCGACATCACAGACGCCTCCGACGACCCGGAGAGCCCGCCGCCGTGGGAGCGCCCCATGCGGCAGCTCAGCAGCCGGCACCAGGTGCTGGCGGTCGAGATCATCGACCCTCGCGAGCTCGATCTGCCGAACGTCGGGATTGTGGCGTTGACCGATCCCGAGACCGGCGAGGTCCGCGAGCTCAACACCGGCCGTCGCGCGATCCGTCAGGCGTACTCCCGAGCCGCCCGGCTCCAGCGGGAACGCACCAGGCATGCCCTGCGTAGAGCCGGCGTGGCACATCTGGTGCTCCGCACTGACAGCGACTGGATAGCGGATACGGCTCGCTTCGCGCTCTCCCATCGGCGCATCGCCCAGCGCTTGCATCAGCCGCCGAAGGGCGTGACGAAGTGAGCTTCCTGGCGCCCGACCGGCTGTGGCTGCTGCTGTTGGTGCCGCTCCTGCTGGGTGTCTATATCTTCCTGCAGCGTCGGCGGTCCATCTACGCCATCCGGTTCACCAACATCGCCCTGATCGACCGGATCGCGCCACGACGCCCGTCCTGGGGGCGCCATCTGGCCGTCGGGCTGGCTCTCCTGACGATGGCCATAGTGGTCGTCGCGTTCGCCAAGCCGGTGGGCCCGACGAAAGTGCCGCTACAGCGGGCCACGGTCATCGTCACCATCGATGTCTCACTATCGATGGGGGCAGAAGACGTGTTGCCCAACCGGCTGGTGGCGGCCCAACACGCAGCTAGCGACTTCGTTGACCAACTGCCCTCGCAGTTCAACGTCGCGCTGATCGCGTACGCCAAGACGGCGAACGTGATCGTGCCGCCGACGACCGACCGGCAGGCGTTCCAGCGTGGTCTCGACACGCTGCAGCTGGGCCCGTACACCGCGACCGGAGATGCCCTGCGGGTCGCAGTGAAGGCGGTGGCATTGGCGCCGGCAGATCCCGAGCATCCAGACACCCGGGCGCCTGCCCGGATCGTGTTGATCTCCGACGGGAAGAAGACCTACGGCTCCTCGCCGTTCCAGGCAGCGCGCAAGGCGCGGGCACAGCACGTACCCATCTACTCGATAGCGGTGGGCACCAAGAACGCGGTGATCACCACGCAGGGCCAGCAGGTCCCGGTGCCGGTGAGCCAGGCGCAGCTACGTCGAATCTCCGAGCTGTCTGGAGGCAGGGCGTTTGTGGCGGCATCCCCCAGCGCGTTGCGGGCGATCTACGACGACCTGAAGTCGTCGTTCATCTACACCACCGAGAACCGCGAGATCACCGCGCGATTCGCTGGGTACGCGCTGCTGCTGATCCTCGCCACGTCGATCGCGGTGGTGCTGTTCACGTCGCGATTCTCGTCCTGAGTCTGCTGTGGAGTCTGGGGTGCACGACAAGCCGTGAGGGTGCTGGTGGTCTTGTGCATTGTCGGGCACAATAAGCACGTCATCTGATCAGCCGCGAGACCCGAGAACGCTGGGGAAGGCGAAATCTCGAGCCTCTGGAGGATCCGGTGACCAGTCAGTCAACGACGCGGGGCGTGTTGTTCGTGCACTCGTCGCCGTCAGCGTTGTGCCCCCATGTCGAGTGGGCTGTCGGGGGTGTCCTTGGCGCGCCCGTCGGCTTCTCATGGATCCCGCAACCGGCCGCCGCCGGTTGCTATCGAGCCGAGTTCAGCTGGCAGGGTGAGGTCGGCACCGCAGGCAAGTTCGCCTCCAGCCTGCGGGGTTGGACCCATCTGCGGTTCGACGTGACCGAGGAACCGAGCCCGGGCAACGAAGGAGCGCGGTACGCCTACACGCCGCAGCTCGGGATCTTCCATTCGGTCATGGGCCCGCATGGTGACATCTTGATCCCCGAGGACCGGCTCAAGGCAGCCGTCGTCAAGGCCGCCCTGGGCGAGACGACTCTGGAGCTGGAGCTCGATCAGCTGCTCGGGAAGGCCTGGGACGACGAGCTCGAGCCGTTTCGCTACGCGGGCGAGGGTGCACCTGTTCGCTGGCTCCACCAAGTGGTCTAGGACCCGCCCGCTGCTTCTCCGCGATCCGACACTTATTCTGCGCGATCCGACAGTTATTCCGCGCGATCCGACACTTATGTCGCGGGCAGCGGGCAGGTCAGAGGGGGATGTTCCCGTGCTGCCCCCGGACACCACCGTCAGTCTTCCCGTCGATCGCATTCTCGATGGCCGCGGCGATCGCCTTGGCGATGGCTGATCGTGAGCGATCAGGCTCGACGACCTCGTCCACCACGCCGATCTCCACTGCTTTGTCGACCCCGCCCGCGATTCGCTCGTGCTCCTCGGCGAGCTCCATCTCGACTCGGGGGCGTACATCAGCTGCCACCGACGCGAGTTTGCGCCGATGCAGTATCCGGATGGCGGCGATCGCACCCATCACGGCGACCTCCGCGCCCGGCCACGCGAACACGCGGGTGGCACCTAATGCGCGTGAGTTCATCGCGATGTAGGCACCGCCATAAGCCTTACGGGTCACCAGCGTGACCCGCGGGACCACCGCTTCCGCGAAGGCGTGCAAGAGCTTCGCCCCGCGGCGAACGACGCCGTCCCACTCTTGGCCGACTCCGGGCAGATATCCAGGTACGTCGACGACCACGATCAGCGGTACGCCGAACGCGTCGCACATGCGGACGAAGCGGGCCGCCTTCTCCGCCGATGAGGAGTCGAGGCAGCCGCCGAGCCGCAATGGGTTGTTCGCGATCACCCCGACGGTGCGACCTCCGAACCGGCCGAGTGTCGTGGTGATGTTCGGGGCCCAACGCGTGTGCAGCTCCAGAGCCGTACCCTCGTCGAGCATGGCCCCGATCAGCGGGTGCACGTCGTATGCGCGCTTGGGTGACTCGGGCAGTGACGCGGCCAGGTCGACGTCCACGACTGCGGCCACATCGAGCCGGCCTTGTCCCCCGAGCAACCCCGCCAGGCGGCGAGCCTCGCCGATGGCATGCTCCTCGGACCGGGTGAGCACGTGGACAACTCCGGAGCGACGGCCGTGCGGTTCGGGACCACCGAGCCGAAGCATGTCGACGTCTTCCCCGGTGACGGACCGGACGACGTCGGGGCCGGTGACGAATATCCGTCCCTCCGGGCCGAGGATGACGACGTCGGTCAGCGCCGGACCATAGGCCGCGCCACCAGCGGCTGGCCCGAGCACGACGGAGATCTGTGGGATCTTGCCGGAGGCGTGTGTCATCGCGTGGAAGATCTCGCCGACCGCGTGCAAGGACAGTACGCCTTCGGCGAGCCGTGCCCCGCCGGAGTGCCACAGACCGACGATCGGTGCCTGGTCGGACATCGCGCGCTCGTACGCCCGGACCACCACCTTGCAGCCCTGATCGCCCATGGCCCCACCCATGATGGTGGCGTCAGAGCAGAAGGCGACCGTGTGATTGCCCTCCACAGTGCCGACCGCGGCGAGCATGCCGCTGTCGTCGTCCTCGGTGATCAGATCCAGCGAGCCGGGATCGAAAAACGCCGCGAGCCGCTTGCTCGGGTTGCGGGGGTCCTGTTCTCGTGGCAGCTTGGCCGGTTTGGCCGGCGTCTGGGGGGCAGGGTCCTGCTGGGTAGCTGTCATCGCGTTCGTCCTGTTCGTGGATACGACCGTACGCGGGTCACGCGCTGCGGAAGGCGATGGCGACGTTGTGCCCACCGAAGCCGAAGGAGTTGTTGAGCGCCGCGATGTCGCCTTGGGCCAAGTCGCGCTGTTTGGTGGCGACATCGAGCTGTACCTCTGGGTCGAGCTCGTCCACGTTGATGGTCGCCGGCACGGTGCGATGCTTGAGCGCGAGGATGGTCGCAATGGACTCCAGTGCACCTGCGGCTCCCAACAGGTGCCCGGTCATGGACTTGGTGGAGGTGACGATCACCCCGTCCGTGGCGGGTCCGAGTGCCTGCCGGATCGCCTCAGCCTCTGCGACGTCGCCTTGCGGAGTGGATGTCGCATGAGCGTTGATGTGCCTGACGTCCCCGGCCTCGAGACCGCCCTCGGCGAGGGCCATTGTCATGGCCCGGGTGGCGCCGACACCAGTCGGGTCGGGCTGTGCGATGTCGTGAGAGTCCGCTGTGATGCCGGCCCCCGCCACCTCCGCATAGATCTGCGCACCACGAGCCGCCGCGTGCGACTCGGACTCGATGACGAGCACGCCGCTGCCCTCGCCGAGAACGAAGCCGTCGCGGGCCACATCCCAGGGACGGGAAGCCGCCGGCGGGTCGTCGTTGCGCTTCGAGAGCGCCATCATCTGGGAGAAGGCCGCGAGCGGCAGCGCGTGCACGGCGGCCTCAGTGCCGCCCACCACCACAACATCTGCCCGATCCAGCCGGATCAGATCGATGCCATGAGCAATCGCCTCGTTGCCGGAGGCACAGGCGGACACCGGCGTGTGAACACCTCCCTTGGCGCCGAGGGCAAGCCCGACGTTGGCTGCAGGACTGTTCGGCATCAACATGGGGATGGCGAGCGGTGACACCCGCCGAGGGCCCTTCTCGACGAGTGCGTCGTAGTTGGCCAGCAGGGTCGTGACCCCCCCGATACCGGAGGCGATCGCAACGGCGAGCCGCTGCGGATCAACCTCCGCGTCGGCCAGGCCAGCGTCTTGCCAGGCCTCGAGTGCGGCGATGAGCGCAAACTGCCCGGACCGGTCCAGCCGTCTGGCCTTCATGCGTTCGAGTACCTCGAGCGGCTCGACGGCGACCCGGGCAGCGATCCTGACTGGCAGCTGCTCGGCCCAGTCCTCGGTCAGGGTCTTGACACCGGATTGACCGGCGAGCATGGCATCCCAGGTCGTGGGCACGTCGCCGCCGAGTGGGGTCGTCGCACCAAGTCCAGTCACGACAACACGAGTAGTGGTCATCGGTTAGCTCACCTCGTCCGTATCGCGCTGATCACACGCCGTTGCTGTGGCTTTGTGCCGGCCCCAGGGTTACTGGGACCGTTCGATGAATGCAACCGCGTCACCGACGGTCTGCAGGTTCTTGACCTCGTCATCGGGAATCTTGACGCCGAAGGTCTCCTCTGCGGCGACCACCACCTCAACCATTGACAGCGAGTCGACGTCGAGATCGTTGGTGAAGGACTTGTCGAGCTGGACGTCGTCAGCAGGGATGCCGGCGACTTCGTTGACGATCTCTGCGAGTCCGGTGCGGATCTCCTCCGTGGTGGCCATGTGGTGGCACTCCTTAAGTTCTCTCGTGGGGGTGGTTGAGTGTCCGGGTGGACCGCCGCGCCGAGACGCGGACATCTGGGGTCATGGCACGGTGACGACCTGGGCGGCGTAGGTCAAACCGGCTCCGAAGGCGATCAGCAAGGCGGTGTCGCCGCTGCTGATCTCGCCGTCGGCGATCATCCGCTCCATCGCCAGTGGCACCGAGGCTGCAGAGGTGTTGCCCTGCTGCGCGATGTCGCGGGCGATCACGACGTGTGCGGGGATCTTCAAGGCGCGGGCCATGGCATCGGTGATGCGCATGTTTGCCTGATGAGGGATGAAGGCGTCCAGCTCGTCAACCGTGACACCGGCGGCCTCGAGTGCCTGCGCACCTATCTTGGCCATCTCGAACGACGCCCACCGAAAGACCGGGTTGCCCTCCATCCGCAGGTGCGGCCAGGTGAGATCCTCGGCGGCGAAGGCATCCCCCCAGGTCTCCTTCTGCCGGATCAGGTCGAACTGCGCGCCGTCGGAGCCCCAGACGACTGGCCCGATGCCGGGCACGTCGCTGGGTCCGACGATCCCGGCACCGGCGCCGTCGGCGAAGATGAAAGCAGTGGACCGGTCGGTACGGTCGGTAAGGTCCGACAACCGCTCGACACCAATCGCGATGACGTACTTCGCGCTCCCCGCACGAACCATGTCGGCGCCCAGGGCAACGCCGTGGCAGAACCCTGCGCAGGCTGCGGAGATGTCGAACGCAGCTGCCTTGTTGGTGCCGAGCTCCTCGGCGATCAGCGGCGCGACGGCAGGAGTCTGCAGGAGATGTGAGACGGTGGCGACGATGACGCAGCCCACCTCCTCGGGCGCGATGTTGGAGTGCTCAAGTGCGGCGCGTGCGGCTGCCACCCCCATCATCTGCACGGTCTCATGGTCGTCGGCCCAGCGGCGGTTGACGATGCCGGAGCGCGTCTGGATCCACTCGTCGGTGGAGTCGATCAACTGGCAGATGTCGTCGTTCGAGATGACCCGAGACGGCCGGTAACCGCCGACGCCCAGAAGCCTGGCGTGTGGTGCGCCTGTCGAGTCCCTTATCGGCGTCATGAGCTGACCTCCGGGTGTAGGCGGATCAGCGGCTGACCGGGGCCGACCAGATCTCCGTCCTCAACCAGCCACTCCACGACCGTACCCCCGTACGGCGCCGTCACGATGGTTTCGTCTCGCAGGGTCTTGACGGTGCCGATCGACGAGTCGAGCGGCAGTGAGTCACCGATGGCGTACGAACCGGTCTTGACGAAGGTTCCTTTGGCCGGTGACACCAGCATCCGCCAGGTGGGAGAGGAGTCGAGCATGGAGGCGCTTCCGTGCTCATCAGCGAAGGCTCGGGCATCGTCGAGCTGGTCCGGAGTCTTGAGCGCGAACGTTGCGACCCCTTTCATCGCGCGCCGGGCGATGCCGGTCAGCGTTCCCGCCGGGGGAACCTCCATGAACCCCGTCACGCCCATGTCCAGCATTGACTGCATGCAAAGATCCCAGCGCACTGGATGGCTTACCTGGCGGACCAGGCGAGCCATCACGTCAGGTCCGCTATGGACGACTTGACCATCGCGGTTGCTCAGCAGCCGAGTGCGCGGGTCGTGGGTCGAGATCGCCCGGGCGTACCGGTCGAGGGTCTCGACTGCGGGCAGCATGTGTTCGGTGTGGAACGCGCCCGCGACGGATAGCGGGATGAGCCGCGTCTTCTCGGGCGGGTCCTCGCCGAGTGCTGAGAGCTGCTCCGTGGTTCCGGCGGCCACGATCTGACCCGCACCATTGTCGTTCGCGGGGATCAAGCCGTGCTCCGCGAGCCTCGCGAGCACGTGGTCGCGGTCCCCGCCGAGTACCGCCGTCATGCCCGTCGACCTGCGCTTCGCCGCGTCGGCCATGGCCTTGCCCCGCTCGCGGACGAAAACCATCGCCTGCTCGGCACTCATCACGCCAACCCCAGCGGCGGCGGAGATCTCTCCGACGCTGTGACCCGCCGCTGCACCGACCTTGCCGAAGGCGTCGGCCGGGTGTGGGAAAAGCGCCAGCGCGGCCAACAGGCCGGAGGCGACGATCAACGGTTGCGCGATGGCCGTGTCTGTGATGGTTTCGGCATCTGCCGCACTGCCGAAGTGCGCCAGGTCGAGTCCGCAGACCGCGCTCAACCAGTTGAGGCGTTCGGCGAAGGCGGGGTCCTCCAGCCATGGGCTGAGGAAGCCGGGAGTCTGGGCACCTTGACCCGGCGCAACGATAACAAGCACGCCTCAACCTTGCCCTGGCTCGGGTCGCATAGTCGGCGCTCCCAAACACGAATCTTGGCGGTGGGTTATTAGAGGAATCTAACAAAGCAGCCGGTCAGTGTTCCGCTGCCTGTAATCGCCCCAAGGTCAGTGCGATGCGCAGTGTATGGGCCTCCCGAGGATCGGTTGGAGAGAGACCGACGATGGTCGCGGCGCGCTTCAGCCGGTACCGCACAGTGTTGGGGTGGACATACAACCGACGAGCGGTCGCCTCGATCGATGACCCGTGCTCAAGGAATGCGGCGACTGTCTGCAGCACCACAGAACTCGCCTCAGCGAGTGGTTGGTATACATCAGTCACCATTTGTCGCCTCGCGTGGCCGTCCCCGCTGAGGGCTCGCTCCGGTAGCAGATCGTCGCTTGCCACCGGCCGAGGTGCCCCCGGCCAGGCCGGGGCTGCACGCAGACCGGCTCCCGCTGCCCGGGCCGAGATACTGGCGCTCAGCAGATCGGCGACCAACGGGCCGTACACCAACGGGCCGGGTCCAAAGTGTGCAGCGATCGCATCTGCCGCCCTGTCAGGATCGTTCACTCCCCCCAATATGACGACCAACCGATCACCCTGCACCGCGCACAGGGCGTCCAGCTTGACATGCCGCGCCGAGCGGCGAACCGCGTCGATGACGGGCTCAGTTGGACCGTCCGGAGTCTGACCGAGGACAACGATGACCCGATTCGACGATTCCCATCCCAGCGCCGAGGCTCTCGAACGTACCGAGTCGTCCGCCTCACCTCGAAGCACCGAGTCGACCACGAGCGCCTCGAGTCGAGCGTCCCAGGCTCCCCGGAGCTCGGCCGCGTGCGCATAGACCTCTGCGGCTGCAAACGCCACCTCGCGGGCGTACAACAACACAGCAAGGCGTACGTCGTCCACGTCGTCGGGGTCGACGAACTGGTCCACCCTCTCCTCGACGATCTCGATGGTCGTGCGTACCATCTCGACGGTTTGATGGAGACTGACAACCCGCATCAGCTCAGGAGGTGCCTCGCTGAACACGTCGATAGGAACGGCCGGCCCGGGCTTGGGCTCCCGATACCACTTGACGAACGCGGCGATGCCGCTCTGGGCGATCAGCCCGATCCAGGAGCGATGTTCGGCGCTGAGTCGGTGGAACCAGGGGTACTCACGATCCATCTTGGAAATAGCTGCCTGGCTGAGTGTCCCTACTGCCTGCTCCAGCTTGGTGGCCGCACGGGTCCGGGATCGTGGCACTCCCTGAGCGTAGTCTTAATTCTTTGTATTGGGTTGACAAGATTTAGCGATCAGGAAGTGTGACTGAGTGGATCCCGTCGAGGCCCTGGGTGAGATCGCGTTCTGGCTGGAAAGAGAGCTAGCCCAAACCCATCGAATCCGTGCGTATCGCCGCGCTGCATGGACTTTGGCGGCTCTCGATGCGGGGGAAACTGTGGAGCGCGACAGCGCCGGGACCCTTCAGGAGCTACCCAACATCGGCGCCAAGACAGCTGCCGTCGTGCACGAGGCGTTGCATGGCGGCACACCTGCGTACCTAGAGGAGCTGCGGGCGCGTGCGGCACATCCGCTGGTTCCTGGCGGCGACTCGATGCGGGTCGCGTTGCGGGGCGACCTGCATACGCATTCGGACTGGTCGGATGGTGGCAGCCCAATCCAGGAAATGGCGGAGACTGCGCGATCGCTGGGACACGAGTACATGGCGCTGACCGACCACTCGCCGCGGCTGACGGTGGCCAATGGCCTGTCCGCGGATCGACTGCGCGAGCAGCTCGACGTGGTCGCTGACGTGAACGCGCGCCTGGCGCCGTTTCGGATCCTGACCGCCATCGAGGTCGACATCCTCGACGACGGGACCCTGGACCAGGATCCTGCGCTGCTCGAACAGCTCGACGTCGTGGTGGCCTCGGTGCACTCGAAACTGCGGATGGGGGCCGAGCCGATGACACGTCGCATGGTTGCGGCGGTGGCGAATCCACGAGTCAACGTGCTGGGTCACTGCACCGGCCGGTTGGTGACCGGGGGTCGGGGGACTCGTCCGGAGTCGGTGTTCGAAGCCGACGTGGTGTTCGAGGCGTGCCGACAGTTCGGTACGGCGGTGGAGATCAACTCTCGTCCGGAGCGACTCGACCCGCCGCGGCGGTTGTTGCGGACCGCGGTGGAGATCGGCTGCGTGTTCAGCATCGACACCGACGCGCATGCGCCGGGTCAGCTGGACTGGCTCGACTACGGTTGCGCCCGCGCCCTGGAATGTAACGTACCTCCCGGTTCGGTGGTCAACACCCTGCCTGCTGACGACCTGCTCGCCTGGGCCGCCGCCCGCTCCACCTAGCTCTTCCGCCGAGACGCCAGGTTTCGGCAGGACACGCCGGCGCGCCCGGCACAATTGGCGTCTCACCTGCGAGGGAACGACAACGCGCACGCCTCCCGTGTTGATCGACGGCGATAAGTGTCGGATCGCGCGGAACAAGTGTCGGATCGTGGCGAATAAGTGTCGGATCGCGAAGGAGGTATGTCCGCCGGAGGGTGGCTTAGGCGTCGCCGCCGGTCTGGGCGACGCCGCGCACCGCCGTCGGGTCGTCGATCCGGAACCGGTCGAACGCTTCCTTGACGGTCTCCGGTTTCACCTCGCCCCGCTTTGCCAGAGCCTGCAATGCCCCCACCACGATCGACGGCGGGTCGACGTTGAAATACCGCCGCACAGCCGCGCGTGTATCGGCAAGCCCGAACCCGTCGGTGCCGAGCGAGTGCCATTCGCCGGGCACCCAGTGCGAGATCTGGTCCGGAACGGCACGCATGTAGTCGCTGACGGCCACCACCGGACCGGCGCGGTCCTCCAGCTTCGTCGTGACGTACGGAATCCGCGGGGACTCGTCAGGATGCAGCAGGTTCCACTTGTCGGCCGCCACGGCATCGCGAGCCAGCTCGTTCCAGGAAGTCACCGACCAGACATCACCGGCGACCGAATAGTCCTCGGCGAGGATCCGTTGGGCATCGATCGCCCAGGGCAGCGCAACACCGGACGCGAGCAACTGCACATGAGGACCGTTCTCGCCCGGCGAGTCGGAGCGCTTGAACGAGTAGATGCCTTTGAGCAGCCCTTCAGTGTCGAGGTCGTCTGGCTCGGCAGGCTGGACGGTCGGCTCGTTGTAGACCGTGAGGTAGTAGAAGACGTTCTCGCCATGTGGAGCGTCCTCAGTCGAGCCGTACATCCGCCGGAGGCCGTCCTGCATGATGTAGCTGACCTCGTACGCATACGCAGGGTCGTAGTGCACAGCCGCCGGGTTGGTCGCAGCGAGTAGGGGCGAATGCCCGTCAGCGTGCTGCAGCCCCTCACCAGTCAGCGTCGTGCGCCCGGCGGTCGCGCCGATCAAGAACCCGCGGCCGAGCTGATCGGCGTACGACCAGATCGAGTCACCGGTGCGCTGGAAGCCGAACATCGAGTAGAAGATGTACACCGGGATCATCGGTTCGCCATGCGTCGCGTACGACGTACCGGCCGCGATCGCCGAACCCATGGCACCGGCCTCGCTGATGCCCTCGTGCAGCAGCTGCCCTTGGGTGGACTCCTTGTAGTTCAGCAGCAGCTTGCGGTCGACGGACTCGTAGGTCTGTCCGTGTGGCGAGTAGATCTTGGAGGTCGCGAACATGGAGTCCATGCCGAACGTCCGGAACTCATCGGGTGCGATCGGGACGATGCGCGAGCCGATCTCCGTGTCCTTCATCAGATCGCGCAGTAGACGGACGAAGGCCATCGTGGTCGCGATCGCCTGCTTGCCCGACCCCTGCTTCAGCTCCGCGTAGACGTCATCGCCGGGGAGTTTGAGCGACTTGGGGTTGACCCGGCGCTTCGGCAGCGAGCCGCCGAGCAGACGGCGCCGCTCTACCATGTACTGGATCTCGTCGTCGTCCGCGCCGGGGTGGTAGAACGGTGCGTTCTCCTCCGCATCGATCTGTTCGTCGGAGATCGGCAGGAACAGCCGGTCCCGAAACACCTTGAGGTCCTTCTTGGTCAGCTTCTTCATCTGATGGGTGGCGTTCCGGCCTTCCAGGGCCTCGATCGTCCAACCCTTGATGGTCTTGGCCAAGATGACCGTCGGTTGCCCGACGTGCTCGGTGGCGGCCTTGAACGCGGCGTACACCTTGCGGTAGTCGTGCCCTCCACGCGGCAGATGGCGCAGCTGTTCGTCCGACATGTCCTCGACGATCTTGCGCAGCCTGGGGTCGCCGCCGAAGAAGTGTTCCCGGATGTATGCACCCGTTTCCACGGAGTACGTCTGGAACTGCCCATCTGGCGTCGTGTTCATCTGGTTCACGAGAACACCGTCGACATCTCTGGCCAGCAGGGCGTCCCACTCACGACCCCAGACGACCTTGATGACGTTCCAACCGGCGCCGCGGAAGAAGGACTCCAGCTCTTGGATGATCTTGCCGTTCCCTCGCACCGGGCCGTCGAGCTGCTGCAGGTTGCAGTTGACCACGAACGTGAGGTTGTCGAGCTCCTCCCGCGCGGCCAGCCCGATCGCTCCCAGCGACTCGGGCTCACCCATCTCACCGTCACCCAAGAACGCCCACACGCGTTGCCGGCTGGTGTCCTTGATCCCGCGGTTCTGCAGATACCGGTTGAACCTGGCCTGGTAGATCGAATGCAGCGCCGTCAGGCCCATCGAGACGGTCGGGAACTCCCAGAAGTCCGGCATGAGCCGCGGGTGAGGATACGACGAGAGCCCCCTGCCCAGACCGTGGGACACCTCCTGGCGGAACTTGTCGAGATGCGACTCGTCGAGCCGCCCCTCCAAGAACGCTCGCGCGTAGATCCCGGGGGAGGCGTGCCCCTGGATGAACACCTGGTCGCCGCCGCTCTCGTGGTCCTTCCCCCGGAAGAAGTGGTTGAAGCCGACTTCGTACAGGCTCGCCGCCGACTGGTACGTCGCGATGTGGCCGCCCACCTCGAGCCCCTTGCGGTTGGCTCGCGACACCATGACAGCGGCATTCCATCTGATGTACGCGCGGATGCGGCGCTCGATGTATTCGTCACCGGGGAACCACGGCTCGCTCTCCGGCGGGATCGTGTTGATGTAGTCGGTGCTGCGCAACGCTGGAACGCCGACCTGCTTCTCGCGGGCGCGCGCGAGAAGGGACAACATGACGTAGCGGGCTCGCTCCCTGCCGCGTTCGTCGATCAACGCATCCAGGGAGTCGACCCACTCCTGCGTCTCCTCGGGGTCGATGTCGGGCAGTTGTGTCGGCAGTCCCTCGTGGATGACGTGGGGACGGTCAGCTCGTGTCGCCATGACGCCCTCTTCCCTCGGCAGTGATTCCGAGCCGGTGCATACGTGGACGGCGGTCTCGCACGCTCCTCACGATTCATCCTCGCACCTACGCCTGATGACACCCAAGTACTCCCCGGTACGTCTCGCGGCTGAGGCCGTCACGATCGAGACGAACCCGTTCGCGTCGGGGGGTTGCCGATGAGCGGCCTGGGGGAGACGTCGATCGTGACAAGGCACTATCGTGGCTGCGAACTGCACGTACGGTGACGGCACGACTGGCCTACGGGTCCTCGTACACGACGGGAGGCACGGCGTGAGCACGACCGCGGACGGCGCGGCCAAGTTGGGTCCGGTCCACCGTCTCGGGCTGCAGCCCGGCATGGTTGTCCAAGAACTCGGGTGGGACGAAGACGTCGACGACGACATCCGCGCCGGTATCGAGTCGATAGTCGGCTCACCGCTGGTCGACGAGGACTACGGAGACGTTGCTGACGTGGTGGTTTTGTGGTGGCGGAACGACGACGGTGATCTCGTCGACGCGTTGGTGGACTGCCGGACCGATCTCGGCGACGGCGGAATGATCTGGCTGCTGACCCCCAAGGTGGGCCTGCCGGGTCATGTCGACCCCAGCGACATCGCGGAGGCCGCCCCAACGGCCGGGCTGTCGACGACGACGAGTCTCACGATGGCGGCTCAATGGGCGGCGACCAAGCTGGTCACCCCGAAGTCTGCCCGCGCAGGCAAACGCTGAGGCAGCCGCTCACCCGTCTGAAGGTCCTCGCCGAAGCGGGCCTCATCCGTCCCTATCGGCCGAGCGTCTTGCTGCGGATCGCCCGCAGTTTGCACGCGTGGGGTCATGGGGCCGCGGGCGGTTACGCCGCAGCGGCGATTCGGATGCCGGATGCATTGTCGTTGATCGACGACATCGGCGCCCTCACGTTCTCCGAGGTTCATCAGCGAACCAACGCGCTGGCTCGCGCCCTGTCCGAGCGTGGCGTCGTGGAGGCCGACTCGGTGGCGCTGATGTGCCGCAATCACCGGGGTTTCGTCGAGGCAACCGTGGCCACCGCAAAGCTGGGAGCCGACGTGGTGTACCTCAACACGGCATTCGGCCGGTCCGAGATGGCCGACGTGCTGGGCCAATGGCGGCCGCGGGTGCTCATCTTCGACGAGGAGTTCGCGCCTGTCGTGTCTGACGTCGCGGATGGCATCGACCTGATCGTGGCCTGGTCCGGGTCAGGAGCGGTCTTCTGGCCGACGGTCGACGAGCTGATCCAGACTCACATGTCCGTCGAGCTGACTCCGCCCCGCCGAGTGCCTCGTACCGTCATCCTCACCTCAGGCACCACCGGATCGCCGAAAAGCGTGGCCCGGGGAACCGGGTCCCTGGCTGCGGCAGCCGCTTTACTGTCGTGCATACCGCTTAAGCATGGCCAGCGCTGCCATGTCGCGGCGCCACTGTTCCACGCCTGGGGGTGGGCGCATTTGCAGCTCGCCCTGTTGCTGGGGTCGACCCTGGTGTTGCGGCGACAGTTCGACCCGGTGTCATGCCTGACAGCGGTGGCCGAGAAGCGATGCGATTCGCTGATCGCGGTACCGGTGATGCTTCAGCGCATCCTCGAGCTGCCCGAGGCGACCGCGGGGAAGTATGACACGGAGTCGCTGCGCGTTGTGGCGGTCTCGGGATCGTCACTACCCGGCGATCTGGCGACTCGTTGGATGGACGCCTTCGGCGAGAGTCTGTACAACGTCTACGGCTCCACCGAGTGCGCCTTTGCCGCCATCGCGGGACCGGGGGACCTGCGGGCATCACCCGGCACGGCTGGCCGGCCGCCGGCCGGCACTGAGGTGAGGCTGTACGACGAGGTGGGCGGGGTGGTCACGCCTGGCAAGCCCGGCCGGATCTTCGTTGGCAACGCGATGCTGGTCGAGGGGTCCGAGCGCGGCGGTGGAACGAGCCTGCGTGACGGCCTGATGGCGACCGGTGATGTTGGCCGCCTCGACTCCTCCGGGCGGTTGACCGTGGAGGGGCGGGTCGACGAGATGATCGTGTCGGGCGGTGAGAACGTCTATCCGCGAGAGGTCGAGGACTGCCTGATGCGTCATCCCGCGGTCCTCGAGGCGGCGGTGATCGGGGTCGCCGACACCGACTTCGGGCAGCGGCTCCGCGCATTCGTGGTCACCGCGTCGTCGGTCAGCTCGCAGGATCTGCGGACCTACCTGACATCTGAGCTCGCGCGTTACAAGGTGCCGCGCGACGTGTGGGTTCTCGACAGGCTGCCTCGTAACGACGCGGGAAAGGTGCTGAAGAGGGAGCTGTTGCTGCTGGACGGGCCGCCGGCGTAGATCCCTTCCCAGCAAGGCTTCTGCGGCGTGTCAAGATGGGTGACATGAGACCAACAATCGGTCACCTGGCCCCTGACTTCACCCTTCGGAGTCAACACGGGGAGAGCGTCTCGCTGTCCTCCTACCGTGGGGCGAAACACGTCGTGATGGTCTTCTACCCGTTCGCGTTCAGCGGGGTGTGCACGGGGGAGATGTGCGAGCTGCGGGACCAGCTGACGACGTTCGAGAACGACTCCGTGCAGGTGCTGGCCCTGTCGTGTGACCCGGTCTATGCACTCCGCGCGTTCGCCGACCAGGAGGGTCTGAAGTTTCCGCTGCTGAGTGACTTCTGGCCACACGGCGAGGTGTCTCGCGCGTACGACGTCTTCAACGCGGAGCTGGGATGCTCGATGCGATCGACGTTCATCGTCGACCGGGACGGCGTGCTCCGGTGGCAGGTGGACAACGCTCTGCCAGACGCTCGGTCACCAGACGATTACGCGCAGGCGTT
This sequence comes from Nocardioidaceae bacterium, assembly GCA_040002845.1. GTDB lineage: Bacteria > Actinomycetota > Actinomycetes > Propionibacteriales > Nocardioidaceae > JBDUDR01. The sequence continues at coordinate 111 of JBDUDR010000021.1, read as the reverse complement.
GAACCGGCACTGATCGGGCGAAATCGGACCGAAATCGGCCCACAATCTTCCATAAGAGGGTCGGTTGCCGCGTGCATAGTGTCCAATGGAAGCTAGTCGCGACCGCCGGGG
>JBDUDR010000020.1:0-28335 GCA_040002845.1 Nocardioidaceae bacterium | reverse complement strand
ACATGGGCAGGGTTGAGCTCGAGCACCTCCCAACCCGACGGCCACGCCGACGACGTCAGCAGCGGCCGGTGATAGTGCCCGGCGGCCTCCACCCCGACCTTCACCACAGCCCGGTCAGGCAGCACCCCACGAACACGATCCACCACCGCGTTCAAGCCCGCCGCCGTCATCGCGAACTCGACCGGGCCGACCAGGCGCTTGCGACTCGCATCGGTCACCGCTTCTGAGGCAACATGGACAGACACAACCCACCTCCGGAGGGCGTCAGAAGGACCGGGCGCGTCAACGCCTGATCCTTGAAGGAATCTGATGGATCCCTTCTGACACCTCCGGAGGTGTTTGTGAAGAGGGACCACCTCACCTCATATCAGCGGGTGGCGGCGGCCCGCGTGGCCAGCATCCGGTTGGTCTCATCGACCTGTTGCGTCGTGAAGAACTCCAGGAAAGAGAGCTGTTCGTCGCTGAGCACGTCGCAGACCCAGTCCCAGTGCAGCGAAACCCAGTCGCCCTCTTCAATCGCGGGAGCAAGCGTGCGTCCGCCGTTGGACCACCGCACTTGCTCCTCCACTTCACCGGCCAGATCGAGGGCCCGTCCGTCCCAGATCAAGGGTGATGAGCGAACCGTGGCTCGTTCGGCGTAGACACTGACGACCTGGCCCCAGCGGATGCGGCATCGATCCAATATCGAGAGGGCGACAGCATTCGCGTGGCGTCCGAGCAGGCCGACCCACGGGTAGACCTCGAAGACGTGGAAAGTGTGGTGCGGGCCGCCGACGATCGGGTCGGTCATCCCGGCCAGGCGCCGCCAGCTACCGCCGAGTTGCCTACTGAAGTGGCGCCCGAGGTCCGCCACGAACTCAGGTGGGTCGATCTTGGCGAGCAGGTCACTGCCTAGCCAGTACGCCTCCACCACGCGCGCGCTGAGCGGGTCGTCAATCCCACCCGCGGCTGCGATCATCTCCAGGTATGGCCAGGCCGCGATGAGCTGGCGGGCCCGGCGAGCGACGTCGTCGTACTTGCCAAGCGGCGGCTGGACGGTGGCGGCGTATGCCAGCAGGGCATGCGCGTCGGTGCGCCCGCAGTAACCGAACTTGTTGGGCGGGAACGCATACCGTGCGAACATCGCCGAACCCACGGGATCAGTCAGGTGTCCCTGCTCGGTGGCTCCGAGTTGCGCCGCACTCATCTAGCTGATCCCAGGCAGCCGCTCACCGCCAGAACTCGATTCGCTATCGACCCATGGACCGTTGCTGGGAACCTGCCTGGCCCGCGTAGCCTCGGCTGTGGGCATGTGCGCCGGCCTTTCCGGAACGCCCGAGGGGCGATCCTGTCTCATTCGATCGATCGTCGATCCACCCGCGTCACGCCCGTCTCAGGTGCAGAAACCGGTTGGTCTGGCGTGTCAAGTTCGCCGCTTCGCTCCTGGTCATGGCGGACGAAGCGCCGGATCTTGGACCCCCACGAAAACGACAGACTGCTGCGTGACAACTGATTGTAAGCCTGCGGGCACCAAGAGTCAGTACCCTGACCGGTTCGTCCCAACTGCGGTGACACGTGAGTCCCGGTCTGCGGTATATGCCTGTTCCATCTGCGCGCTTCGCGAATCCGGCTGGGGTTTCGCTCGGGTACGAACACTTCGCGGACGGCGGACAATGGGGGTATGGGCAGCGGCGATCCGGCGGGCAGGCAGGCCATAGCGGACCCGGTCCTCGACTACATCTCCGGTCAGGTTGCCCGTCTTCACGATGCCGAAGGTGAGGTCAGGGCGAGCGAGCCGGACGGTGTCCACAACATGCGGGTGGCGGTTCGCCGGCTGCGCACGGCGCTGGTCGTCTACGGGTCGATGTTCGGGGAGAACCTGACCGAGTTGCTGGCGGGGGAACTGCGCTGGCTCGGTCAGACGCTGGCGCCGTCTCGCGATCTGGAAGTCATCGGTGACCGTCTGGTCGCGGCAATGAGGGATGATCCCCGACTCGGTGCGGGCGACGTTCCAGGTCACCTCGCCCGCCCACTGGCCCAGGCGCAGGAGGCCGCCCGCGATCAGCTCATCGAGGCTTTGGACTCCTCGCGCAGCCAGGCGTTGCAGCATGCCCTTAGCGGACTCCGCCCGGAGCCACCTGGAGCCGCGCGCGGCGTCGAGTCCCACGATCCCGATCTACGCCAGCTGGCCGACTCAACGTGGTCAGACCTGCGTACGCGCGCCACTGACGCGGCATCCGCCTCGCCGGCTTCGCACGAGCGCGACACGGCTCTGCACGAGCTCCGGAAAGCCGCGAAGCGGGTGCGCTATGCGTTGGAGTTGGTGACCCGGGTCGACGATGAGCGGCGTCCAGAGGATCGGCGCACGCTGGATGCACTCCGCGACCTGCAGCGGGTGCTTGGCGAACATCACGACACGGTGGCCACCCGCGAATGGCTCGGGACGCATCCACCCAGCGTTGCCGAATCCCGCGAGTCGGCAGCGCACACACGGTTGCTCGAACATGAACGACTCGCGGCGCAGCGGTGCGAGCAGGAATACGAGTCCATCCTGCGGCAGGTACTGCCCGATTGAGCCTCCGCGCCTGCCACGGGTCCATCGAGGATCAGCGGGCGGTCCGGGCGCTGTCCACGAGCTGTCGAGCTCCCCCCGCTCGGTAGACCAGAGCCGCTGCCACCGCTGCGCATCCGAGCACCGCAATCCCCGCCGACCACCACAGCATGTGATCGGGGTGAACAGCCCTGAGACCGACGGACGGAACCAGCGCGGCTCCGGCCGCCCCGAGCACCGCGTACCCCGGGTAGCTGGTCCACACGTGCAAGGCGAACAGTGCCGCGGTGACCAGCAAGCCGATCACGATGAGAGCCCCGCTGTCGCTGGACTGCGGTTCCACCGCGGGTCCGGTCGGAGTCACCCCTGACACGGACCAGACCAACACCCCGACCAACGCGATGATCCCGCCGATCACCCCGGTCAGGTGCCGACTAGGCAATATCCAGCCGCCGGCGACGGTGATGACACCGAACAACACAATGACGAGCGTGACCCCCAGGGCAGAATCCGGCGAAACGGTGTCGTCGACGGCGTTACCGTAGAAGAACGCAAGTCCTGTAAGCGCGGAGATGGTCAAGATGGTCCCCCGGAGCAGGAAGTACGCGCCCGCGCTCAGCCCGAACATCACCAGACCCACGATGTACGGAGTCGGCGAGCGCCCATCCATTGCGGTGTCGACAACCAGTCCGAGGGCCACAATGCCCAGTGCCGCGAGCCAGGATGCCACGCCGGACGAAACACCGGCTGTGGCGTCCTTCCTGGGCAGCAGCTTCCAGACGGCGTAGGCGCCGGCGATGATCACCAGACCGGCGACCAGTTCCAACACGAAGGCCGGCCAGTTGAAGTCCCGACGACGGTTCGCCAAGGTGTTCGCGACCAGAACTGCGGCCAGCACGAAGCCACCACCGAGGAGACCCGCGACGCCGGCTGACAGCTGCTCCAGAGACCAGCCCGCACCATACCCGGGCGAGTCGGCGTGCAGCGGTCGGCGCACGGGTTGGGTGGCGGGGTGTACGAGTGCGTACACCCGATTCGCCTGAAGGGGACTCAGCGTCCCCTCCTGCACGAGCGCGCTGATGGAGGCGACCATCGGATCAGAAGGGTCCTGCGGCGCGGGCGCCGGCTGGCCAGGTGGGGGCGGCGTGGGTGGCTGCGGTGGGTACATGACCGCGATCTTAGGAGTTCCGGGATCACCGCCATAGGCCACGCGGCGTCTGGCGTTTCATCTCAGCCCGGAGACCCACAGCCCCCTGCCGCCCGACTGCCCCACCCCAGAACTGCCCCGGCAAGACCACCTCGTTCCTCGGCGGCATGCTCACGGCCCGGCCCAACGCATGCCTGGCACTACACGTGCCCGCAAGAGGAGGGTCCGAGCAGACTGTTCGGTGCAGGCTCAACGGGGGGCGGGTCGACGTGGCGCCGCGTGGGGGTATGACGCCGAGGAGCACTGGGGCACGCTGAGCACAGCGTCCGATTCGGTTCGCGTGCCGTCCGAGCAGGGGGCTTGCCAGGACTACCACACGCAGTTTGCCGCCGCCCTGCGCGGGCCAGGCGGACTTCCCGGTTCCCGCAGCCCAGGCCGTCGACACCCTGGCTGTCTTGGACGCCGCGAGGACGAGCGCCCTCGAAGACCGCGTCGTGACTCTGACTCACTGAGGCTCGCTGACTGCCCGTATGTGCCGCCGGTGCCCGGGCGATTTAAGAACTCGTGTAGAGCCCGACGACACGGCCGGATGCGATCGCATGGTCGTAGATCGCAGTGAGCGTGTCATCCATGCTCGCGTCGGCGGGCAATCGGGCGCCGCGCGGGAGCGCGTACACACTGAATCGATAGTGATGCGTACCGCTCGGCGGGCATGGGCCGAAGTAAGACTTGGCCCTGGAGGAGTTGGTGACCTCTACGCCGCCTTCAGGCACCTCTCCGGGGCCGATTCCGGACACGCCCGGGGAGATGTCGGCCACCACCCAGTGCACAAAGGTGCCGCCGGGAGCGTCAGGGTCATCAACCACGATCGCGATCGATCCGGTGGCGGGAGGAAGGCCGCTCCACCTCAGAGGTGGCGAGACGCCGGCCCCGGCACAGGTGTAGGCGCGCGGGATCTGCTGGCCGTCACCGAAAGCGTGACTGCTGACCATGATCACGCCCGGCAGTGACCGCGGAGGCATCGGCGTGTCGTCCGAGTTAGAGCAGCCGGCAAACAAGCTGGCGGCGGCGGCCGTGGCGGTGACCAGAAAGCCGACCAGCGATCGCACCCCACCCTTGCCCATCCGACACTTATTCCCCGCCGTCCGACACTTGTTCCGCCCATCCGACGACGGGGCAGCCCAACGGACGCTCATCCAGCCAACAGTTCGACCATGGCGTCGGCGGCCTCCTTCAGATCCCACTCCATCGTCGCCGGCCCGACGTTGAACTCGACCCACGACCAGCCAGGCGTCGTTGCGTCCGAAAAGGTCCAGCACAAGACCACCTTGTCCTGCTCCATGGCGGCAAGCCGTCGCTCGTTGATCGCGTCGGCCGTCCCCTCGACGAAGAGCCGGAACGCGTTTGTGTGCGGCGGGTCCGGAGACACGCGGAGGCCCCTTTCCTGGAGCAACGCCGCGAGGTCGACTGCGCCCTGGTGATATTCAGCCATCCGCGGCAACTGCTCGCGCATGCCACGAAGCGCGGCCAGGGCGTACGGCAGCATGGAGAACAACGTCCCGCCATGCCTGGTCCGCCAGCGCCGAGCCTCTTCGATCACGTCTTCGGGACCGGCCACGGCGGCCCCCGCGAGCCCACCGAGTCCCTTGTAGAAGGACACGTACGCAGTGTCAGCGAGAGCCGCAACCTCCGCGAGGCTGTGCCGAAGATGCGGAGCGGACTCCCACAAGCGAGCGCCGTCGACGTGCAGCGGAACGCCTCGGTCGCGACATGCCTGGGACAGAGCCACCAGCTCATCCCAGGTTGGGAGTTTGTACCCCCCGTCGCGCAGCGGTAGCTCGATGAGCACGGCCCCCAGTTCGCCGGGAATCGCCTTGAGGTCCGCCACCGTGGGTTGACGCTCTCCGTGGGTGAGTCGTTCGTAGATGAACCCATTGAGCAACTGTGGTCCATCCATCTCATGCACCAGCAGGTGAGACAGTTGTGGAATCGCGACTCGGCGCGAACCCTGCCGGTCGGCCCAGGTGCGCAGGACGCTCTGCTGGGCCATGATGCCGCTGGGGAACATCGCGGCTGCCGGCTTGTCAAGGAGCTCGGTCACTCGTTTCTCCACCTCGGCGACCGGGCCGTGCTCACCGTACCGATCCCAGCCGAGGTCGGGGCCGAGATCACGAGCCTCGGCGGCGAGCTCCTGCAACGTCCCATCGGTCGACGGCAACATCATGCCCGGCAGCCAGCGGGTGGCCGCCATGAGCGCGCGCCGGCTGCGCTCGGTGAGCGCAGCCTCTTCATCGAGCGCCATGCTCAGCTCGTCAGCGACGGGCAAGCTGTGCTCCGTCGTGTTCTGCTGATCCCTTGGTCGGTCCATGCCGCTATCCTCACCTGTCCGCCTCCCCAGCGCATCGCCCATCCGACACACATTCCCCGACCGACGGGAATAAGTGTCGGATCGCGCCGAATAAGTGTCGGATCGCGGGAGGGCGACGCCGCTGCCAGACTTTGGCCATGAACTTGCGCCTTGGGAGCACCGTGATCAACTGCTCCGACCTCGAGACGATGACAGCGTTCTGGTCCACAGCGTTGGGGCTGACGCCGAGCTCCGAGTTGCCCGAAGATGACTTTCGGGTGCTTCGAGGCGCCAGGGTAAACCTGTCCTTGCAGCTTGCCGACGCCCCGGTGACCGCTCGCGATCAGATGCATCTGGATCTCTACACCGACGATCAGCCGGGGGAGGTCCGTCGGCTCGAGGAGCTCGGCGCCCAGTTCGTGCGCGACAGCGAGCGGGGGGATGACTATGTCGTGATGCGAGACCCGGAGGGCAACGAGTTCTGTATCTGTGCGGTGTTCCCTAGGCCGGTTCCGTACGTCGCCGTGGTCGGGCCCAGCGAGGGCTCTCTCGTGACCCTCCCCGAGCCAGCCCAACTCCTGGAGATGGCGTTCGAGGCAGGCCAGCTGCTTGCTCGCCGTGGGGCAGTCGTCGTCTGCGGAGGAGGGTCCGGCGTGATGGCGGCGGTCGCGGACGGAGTCGCGTCAGCGGGCGGCACCTGCGTTGGCATCTTGGCAGGTGCTGACCGATCGCAGGCGCATCGAAGCCTCGCGGTTGCCATCCCCACCGGGCTGGGCGAGCTGCGCAACGGCCTGATCGTCAGGTCCGCCGATGGCGTGCTGGCCATCGGCGGCAGCTGGGGGACGCTCAGCGAGATTGCACTCGCAATCCGCACCAATATCCCCGTGGTGTCGCTGGCGGGATGGGCGCTGCCCGAGCCCGGCATCATCCACCACGACCAGGTGCCCGATGCGGTGGATGAGCTGTTGGCACGATGCTCCTGACGGGCGGGCGCCGCGACCATCGCTGATCGCGGTATGAATTCCATCATGCGTCTATCCCTCGTGCTCGACTGCAAGGACCCCGACTCACTGGTGGACTTCTGGACCACGGCGCTGCGTTATCGCGCCGTCGACGCGCCGCCGTCGGGGTACCAGGTCCTGGTGCCGACCGGGGAATCACCCGACGGCCCCGTGTTCATCCTCCAGGCAGTGCCCGAGGAGCGCATCGGCAAGAACCGCATGCACGTCGACATTCACCCGCCAGCCGACATGGGCGTGCCAGCTCTGGTCGCCGAGCTCGAGGCACTCGGGGCGACCCGGGTGGGCTCCCCCATGACCCAGTTTCTCGACACGATCGGGATCTGGTGGCAGGTGATGACCGATCCGGAGGGAAACGAGTTCTGCGTGAGCGCCGATCCTGACCATGGGCCACCCCCGCCGGGCTAGTCGACCGCTGAGTCTGGCCGCGCCTCCGCGGCCGGTGCGTGCTGCGAACGAAGCAATGCCAGCGCGGCAGCAGGAAAGATCAGTACGGAGAGCAGCCCCGCGGTGGTCAGCGCCGCTGCCGTAACCGGTTCGAGAAGCCCAACGATCACGCCGATCTGGGTCGCCGTGACGATGAACGGCAGCGAGGTGGCCTGCAGCAACCCGGCCGCGAATGCCTCCCGGCGGCCGAGTGTCTGCGCGTACAACAACGCGGGTACCCCTCGCACGACCAGCAACGCGAGCAGGAAGATCGGCACTCTGGCCAGCGCGGCCGGGCTGGCGAACAGACCTCCGAGATCCAAACGGAGGCCGCTGGTGACGAAGAAGACCGGAATGGCGAAGCCGTACCCGATGGCGTCCAGCTTGGCACGGAAGAACGGATGCGAGGAGGTGTCCCGGTCCACCAGTCCGACCACAGCCCCGGCGAGGAACGCGCCGAGGATGCTCTCGAGACCGAACCTCTCGGCTAATGCCACGAATGCGACCAACAGCGCCACTGCTGCGCGCACTCGGATCTCTGCGGTGCTGTCTTGCAACCGGACGAGCACCTCGCCCAGCGGTCTCGATCGCCCCGCGGCTGCCACCACCAGACCGGTGACCGCGACCAGCACCGCGAAACCGCCGAGCAGGACCAGTCGCCCTCCGGTGCTGCCGCCAGAGGTGGAGAACAGCAACGACAGCAGCACGACTGCCGCGAAGTCGGCGACTGAGCTCGATGCGATGGTGACCTGCCCGACGTCGCTGTCTGCTCGGCCGGCGTCCTTGAGAACCGGCACGATCAGCCCGAGTGACGTGGCAGACAGGGTCACGGCCAACAGTAGCGGGCTGTCGACCCAGCCCAGCGCATCGAATCCGACGCCGCCGGCCGTTCCCAGCACCAGCGTGACCACATAGCCGATCAGGGCCAGCCGCAGCACGCCTCCACGCAGCCTGTGTACATCGATCTCCAACCCAGCGAGAAACAACAGGAATGCGAGCCCCACCAACGCCATGATCTGCACGGGAAGGTCAATGCTCACCAGATCCAGCCCACCGGGACCGACGACGACACCGGCGACGATCTCGACGACGACAGCCGGGATGCGCAAGGCGGGCACGAACCCCAGCAACAGCGGCGCAGCGAACGCGATCAGGGACACCGCGAACAGGTTCACGAACTCGACATCGGGCATGATCGCCACCGCTCAATCGGCCCCGACCCTATGACCGGAGCAACTGCTGACGCCCTTGTGCACAAGGAGTCTGGACACGTTCGCGCAGGGTCACGAGTCGATGGCACACTGAACGCATGTCACCACGACTCATGTCCGCGGGATCGTAGCCTGAACCTGCTGACGCACTCATCCTGATCGGGTCACACCAGACCACCCGGGAGCGAACATGGATGCTGGATACCCGCGTCGCCAGACACCCCCCGTCCTCGTGTGCGCCGCCTCGACCGCGGTCGCCACTGTGGTGGCCTACCTGTCCTGGGTCGGTGTGAGCACCGACCCAACAGTCGGCCAGCACGGGCACCGGATCGGCCCCTATCAGACCTGGCAGGTGGTGGGACTTGCCATCACGCTCGTTCTGTTGGCCGGCGTGGTCGGTTCGTTGGGACAACCACGAACCGCAACCGCCGTCATACCGATAGTGGCAACTGCCTGCTTCGGTTTCATCGCGGTCCGGGACCCGGCGGCGGACCGAATGTGGACTGTTGGAGCACTCCTGATCCTGATCGGGGGGCTGGTCGCGATCGGGGCCACGGCGTACTTGGTGGACAAGGTTGTCGGGCTGGCTAAGCACGCGATCAACAATCTGAAGCGACCGAGAACAGGCGGTACGACGCGCGCGCCAACAGGCACCCGTGCCCAGTGCTGAGGTTGCGACTGGATGTTACACAGCTAGGCCGACAGCGAACTCCATGCGTCGCGCACCTGTGACGCCGCCTCGACGGGTCCGACCAGTAGGCGCGTCTCCCCACTGAGCTGTTCCTTCCAGGACTCGTCGTCCGGCGGTTCGCCGAACAACGACCGGCCGGGTGGTTCTCCCGACGGGCCGAGCCTGATGTACAGATCCTGTGCGGCTTCGTCGATGGCACCGATGCTTGCCAGTCCCCACAGGTCGTAGAGGTCACGAGGCTGCCGGTCGTCGGCCCAGGCGGCGGTCTTCGAGGCGACGAAGGACGCCAGCGTGGGCACCCGCAGCCTGGTTGGCGGCGCATCGGAGTACCGCTGCAGGAGCTGGCGCTGTTCGGTCGGCCACTGCGGGACATGAGTCGCATCCAAGAGCTGTACGCGGACGGCGAGACCATCAGCAGCGACCAACATCGCCGAATCCACATCGGGCCCGGCGGACAACCGTGGCTGCCAGCTGAGTCGACCGTAGTCGCGACGGGCTCCGGTCGCGAGGACGCGTTCGATCACGCTCGCCACGCTTGCGCGCTTACCCCGGGCCACCAGGTCCAGATCCTCACTGAGGCGGCCGTTGGGCAGGTGGGTACGTGCCAGGGCAGTGCCCCCGAGGAACACGACCTCCTCGGCAAGGTTGCCGGCCAGCGCTCCGAGAAGGTGGGACATCAGATGATCTCGGCGCACCTCGGGGTCTCCGACTCCGAACTGCGCCGCCACTGCCGCTGCTTCGGTGGGGTCCAGCATGGTGAGTCCCCACCCTAATCGAGGACGCAAGACCGACGTACGACTGGATCCAGACCCCCTGCAAACGGTTCGAGGCCGCCCGCAAGCGTGCCTGCACGAGTAGGATCCGCGCTAGCCCGGCCGGACCTGGGAGGACTAGGTTGCCGCCATGACCTTCTCGATCGTGGCTCGGTCCGCCGACGGCGAGACATGGGGAGTCGCCACCGCATCGAAGTTCCTGGGAGTCGGAGCAGTCGTACCCGCCGCGCGGGCCGGGGTCGGGGCGATCGCCACCCAGGCGCTGGCAAACACGGCATACAAGACCGACGGGCTCGCGATGCTTGCCGGCGGGCAGTCGGCCGAAGCAGTCGTAGGGGCGCTCACCTCGGCAGACCAAGGACGTGACGAGCGACAGTTGGGCATCGTCGATCTGCTCGGCGGAGCAGCCACCTTTACGGGCTCCAGGTGCCTCGACTGGGCAGGCGGGGTGACGGATGACGGGGTCGCGATCCAGGGCAACATCCTGGTCGGCCCCGAGGTCGTGCATGCCGTGCACGGGGCCTGGCTGGAGACCGATCCAGCCACCGCCCTCTCGGAGCGGCTGCTGATCGCCTTGTCAGCCGGGGATGCGGCTGGCGGCGACCGGCGAGGACGCCAGAGCGCGGCGCTGCTGGTCGTGCAAGCGGAGGCCGGATACGAGCACAATGACGACGTGCTCGCGAACCTGCGGGTGGACGACCATCCGGACCCCTGCGGCGAGCTCCACCGCCTGCTGGGGATACACCACATGCTGTTCGACCCCCCCGACCCTGAGGACCTGGTCGCGATCGAAGGAGACGTGGCAGCGGAGATCGCAGAGCACGTCGCCGCGTTGGGGCAGCCAGACCTCGATGCGTGGGTCGGCACGGAGAACTACGAGATGCGGGTGAAGGACGGGTTCATCGACGTCCACGTCCTCAACGAGCTGCGCAAGCAGGCTGTCGGGGTGAGATGACGCGCGTCAGCGGGCCTGCTCGGGCCCGCTGGCCGGTCGCGAGGAACCCGCCCGCTTGGCCTCGTCGCGAGCCCGGGAGGCGTAGACGTCCACGTACTCCTGACCGGACAGCTCCATGATCTCGTACATGATCTCGTCGGTGATCGATCTCAGTACGTAGCGGTCGTTCTCCATGCCCTCGTACCGCGAGAAGTCCAGAGGCTTCCCGAAGACCACATGGGGTCGGCTGATCCGCCCGAACACCTTCCCGGGAGGCGCAACCACGTCGGTGCCGATGACCGCGACCGGAATGACCGGGACGTGCGCCTCCAGCGCCATCCTGGCAATGCCTGTCTTGCCCCGGTAGAGGCGTCCGTCGAAGGAGCGTGTGCCCTCCGGGTAGATGCCGAACAAGTCCCCGTTGCGCAGGATCTTCAGCCCGGAAAGGATCGCCCCCTCACTCGCCCGGCCACCGGAGCGATCGATCGGCACCTGACCGGCACCGAAGAAGAACGTCCGTTGCAGCCAGCCCTTGATGCCCGTTCCGGTGAAGTATTCGGCCTTGGCCACGAACGTGACCCGGCGCGACAAGGTGAGCGGCATGAACAGCCAGTCGGCGTAGGAGAGATGGTTGCTGGCCAGGATCGCCGGACCCTCGTCGGGCACGTTCTCAACGCCCTCGATCTTGGGTCGGAAGACGAGCCGGAGCAGCGGGCCCACCAGGACCCACTTCAGCAGCCAGTAGAACACGCAGTCACCTCCCGACGCTCGAACCCTAGGGACCGGTTGCCACCTCGGCAACGCGGGCTCCCTGATACAGGCAACCAGAGGACGCCGTCAGCCCGCCTCCAGTGTGCCCTGCCTCACTCCCCGCCGCTCCACCGTGGAACCCCACGCAGCCAGGCGGACCTCGTCTCGACCACGGCACCGCTGCGTGCGACGATGCTCGACATGGCAGTTAAGCCCGGTGCTGAGCCGTACGAGTCCACGGGCGGCGACGTCGGCGTCCTGCTGTGCCACGGGTTCACCGGTTCACCCGCGTCGATGCGTACGTGGGGGCAGCACTTGTCCGAGTCTGGCTTCGCCGTGTCGGCGCCACGGCTGCCTGGCCATGGGACAACCTGGGAGGAGATGAACGGCACCACCTGGCACGACTGGTACGCCACCGTGGATGACGCGCTCACCAAGCTGACCAAGCAGTGCAGCAGCGTGGTTGTGGGCGGTCTTTCGATGGGCGCGTGTCTCGCCCTCCGACTCGCCGAGGAACGGCCCCACGACGTCGCCGGTCTGCTGCTGGTCAACCCCGCTGTCGCCAGCGAGAACAAGCAGCTGCTGCTGCTGCCGGTGCTGCACAGGATCGTGCCGTCCCGGCCAGGCATCGGCAACGACATCAAACGGAGCGGCGGCGACGAGATCGGGTACGACCGCACCCCATTACGGGCGCTCAACTCCATGACGCAGCTGTGGAAGCTCACGCGAGCCGACTTGCCAAAGGTCACGGCGCCGCTGTTGCTGTTCCGGTCGGCCGTGGATCATGTCGTCGACCCTTCGTCGGCGCGGATCATCCTGGCAACGGTCTCATCGCGGCAGGCGACCGAGACCCTGCTTAACGACAGTTTCCATGTGGCGACGCTCGACAACGACGCGCCGCAGATCTTCGACGAGTCCGTGGCGTTCATCCGTCGGATCACCCATGAGTGATGACGTTCCGCGCAGACCCGAGTCCGACGACGACGCGTGGGCCCAGATCATCGCCGGGTACGACGAGGACACCACGGACCCGATAGCCCCCTGGCCGACCGCTGAGGATGTCGACGACACTGCCGGAACGGCCGGCGATGCCAGCGCCGAGACGGCACCGCAGATCGGATCGAGCCCATCGGAGCCGGTCCCCCGGTACGGCAGCCGTTTCTCGCGCCGGCACGACCCCCTCGAGGACGAGGATCCGTACGACACGTTCATCCCGCCCGATCCGCCACCGCTCCCCCGGCTGGACACAGTCGGACAGTTCGCCTGGGGCGGACTCATCGGTGGCCCGCTGTTCCTCATCCTCGCTGCCGTCTTCGACTGGCAGATGCCGCCGCTCTTCCTGGCGCTGGCCGTAACGGCGTTCGTCGTCGGTTTCGTCACCTTGGTCGTACGGATGAACGACGGGCGGCCAGACGATTGGAACAACGACAGTGGGGCCGTCCTGTAGTGGCATCCACCCAGCCCGCTACCCGCGGCTGGCTCCCGTGGTCGTATGCCGTTGCGGTGTGCATGCTGGCGGCCGGCAGCCTGGTGGTAGCCCTGCACGTCGGTGGTGGCGCTCCGCAGCCGACGCCGCCCGGCCTGCCTGATGCCGGACCCATCACCGGATGGGGGCTCCCTCTCGCGCGGCTCACCGCTGACCTTGCGGGAATGGTCGCGATCGGTGGACTGCTCACAATGACCTGGCTGCTGGGCGGCTCGGCAGGCGGTTTGACCAGAAGCGGCCTGGCTTCGATGAAGACCGCCGGCACCGCCTCGCTGATCGCGGCGCTGGCGGCCGCGGTGGAGATCCAGCTGACCCTCAGCGACTTCCTTGGCGTCCCGCCCGCCCACTCCTTCGGCCTGACCCAGACCCACTCGTTCCTGACCCAGACCCCGCAGGGGCGAACCTTGCTTGCACAGGCCGTGCTGTCCCTCGTCGTCGGAGGCACCGCACGGCTGGTGACTACGCGGGGGAACGCCGCGATGTTGCTGTTGGTGGCGACAGCCGCGCTGGCCACGCCTGCGCTGGCGGGGCACTCGGCTACGGCCAGCGACCACATGACAGGCGTGTCCAGCCTGCTGATACACGTCGTGGCGGTGGCCTGGTGGGTGGGTGGCCTGATCGGGCTCGGAATGGTGGTTCGATCTTCGCGGATGGCCCTTCCCAACGCAGTGTCACGGTTCAGCTCGCTGACCACGGGTTGCTACCTCACCGTCCTGGTCAGTGGCGTGCTGAACGCCTGGCTCCGCGTCGATTCGTTCCAGCACCTGTTCGGCACCTCGTACGGCCATCTCGTGCTGGCCAAGGCTACTGCCCTGGTGGCGCTGGGGGGCTTCGGTTGGCAGCACCGTCGGCGCACCATTCCGCCCTTGCGGGAGGGGGAACGCCGGGCGTTCCTGCGGTTGGCTGCCGGAGAGGTGGCGGTGATGGCGGCTACCGTCGGCCTGGCGGTCGGCCTGGCGCGATCTCCGGACCCGACAGCTGCCGTCGGCGAGACTCGCGCCTCGCAGATCCTGGGCTTCCCCATGCCGGACCCACCGACAGTCGCTCGGGTGCTGTTCGATGTGCGTCTGGACGGCTTCATCCTGTTTCCGGTTGTCCTCGCGGCAATCTTCTACCTGCGAGGCGTACGCATGCTGCGCCGGCGCGGGGACCAGTGGCCGCCGGGTCGGATCGTTGCCTGGCTCACTGGGCTCGCGCTCATCGTGGCGGTCACCTGCTCCGGCCTCGGCCGCTATGCATCAGTCATGTTCAGCGCCCACATGGTGCAGCACATGGCACTCAACATGGTCGCGCCTCTGCTGTTGGTGCTCGGCGCACCAGTCACCCTCGCGCTGCGCGCACTGCCGACCGGAACCGCAGATGGTGGCCTCCGGGCAGGGTTGCTGCGCGTACTGCACTCCCTGCCGGTGCGCGTCCTCTCCCACCCGCTGGTCGCCAGCGCGCTCTTCGTCGGGAGCGTGTACGGCCTCTACTTCTCATCGCTGTTCGAGACGGCGATGGGCAATCAATGGGGACACCTCGCCATGCAGCTGCACTTCATCTTGGTGGGCTCCCTGTTCTACTGGTCCATTGTCGGTGTCGATCCCGGCCCCCATCGTCCTCCCTATCCGCTGCGCCTGCTGCTGATGCTGATGGCCACCGGACTGCATGCCTTGTTCGCCGTGGCGCTGCTGAGCAGCAACACGGTGATCGCGGCCGGTTATTACCACTCGCTGCAACGACCCTGGGGAGCGAGCCTGCTCGACGACCAGCATCTCGGTGCGGGCATCGGATGGGCCTTCGGCGAGGTTCCGATCATCGCCGTGTGCGCCATCCTGTTCGTCCAGTGGTGGCGCCAGGACCAGCGGGAGGCGGCCGCGATGGACCGGGAGCTGGACCGTACTTCGACCTGACCCCGCGGGCGGCCCGGCGGTGGGTGAGAGTCAGCTGTCGGTCCGAGCCAGGTCGGCGGCGCCGACCATGCCTGCCTCCGCCCCGAGCCGGGCCCGTTCGATGCGCGCCTCGGTGCGGAAGCCTCGTCCGGTCAGGGTGTGGCGAAACGCCTCCCGGGCTGGATCCAGCAGTAGATCGCCGGCATCCGAGACACCACCACCGACTACGAACATTCCCGGGTCCAGCGCGGCCGCCAAATTGGCCATGCCGATCCCAAGCCAGTGCCCGACGTCGGCCAGCAACCCGATCGCTGCCTCGTCCCCGGCCGCGGCCGCGTCCGCGACAACCTGACCGCTGATCCTGGCGATGTCCCCCTGAGCCCGGCGGAGCATCTCCCGAGCCGCGTCTTCGTCGTCGACCGCGAGTGCCTGGGCTTCGCGAGCCAACGCGTTGCCGGAGGCGTACTCCTCCCAGCAGCCGCGGTTGCCGCACTTGCAGAGATGGCCGCCGGGTACGACCTGTTGGTGGCCGAACTCCCCCGCCATGCCGTAGCGGCCCCGGTAGATCTGACCACCCAGGATCAGCCCGCCACCGATGCCGGTCCCCAAGGTGAGGCACAGGAGGTGCTCCTCCCCTCGTCCAGCACCGAATCTGGACTCTGCCCAGGCGGCGGCATTGGCGTCGTTGTCGACTCGCACCACCAGCCCAACCCGGCGCGACACCGCCGCCCGCAACGGCTCGTTCCTCCAGGCCAGATGTGGGGCGAACAGCACATCCGACCCGGTGATGTCCACGAAGCCGGCGGCTCCGATTCCGACCGCCCGCACCGGATGCCCACGGCTCAGCTCCGCAACCACGGCGGCGATGGCGTCCTCCACCTCCGGTGGGCTCTGGGATGGGGTCTGGGCGCGAGACCTTGCCAGCACATTGCCCTCGCCGTCGACGACGCCGGCGGCGATCTTCGTACCTCCGATGTCGACCCCGATAGCGAGGGGAGCATCCGTCATCACGTTGCCGTCTGGGTCAGCTGGATCAGGGCGGTCACCGGACGATGGTCACTTGCCTGCGCGAACAGAGAAGGATCGACATCGGGCACCCGGTGTTCGAACACCGTTACATCGCATGTGACATCGCCT
Source organism: Nocardioidaceae bacterium (assembly GCA_040002845.1). Taxonomy (GTDB): domain Bacteria; phylum Actinomycetota; class Actinomycetes; order Propionibacteriales; family Nocardioidaceae; genus JBDUDR01. The sequence continues at coordinate 12,013 of JBDUDR010000020.1, read as the reverse complement.
CGCACGAGCACGGCATCAATCCTCCGGGTGGGGAGTACAGCCGGGAAAGTCAGCTCCGCTGGTCCACCATGGTCGACGAAGCCTGCGTCGAGTATCCGTTGCCAGGCCGGCTTGCCCGGGGTCTCGTTGAGGTCACCGGCCAGCACAACGGGTCCTTCGAGGCGGTCGGCGGCTACCAGGACGTACTCCGCGACCTCGTGAACGCGGCTGGTTGCCACCAGGCTCAGGTGACAGCCGACGAACCCGATCGGTTGGCCATCGAGCTCGGCCTGGATTGCCGCGACCCCCCGCCGTGGCTTGGAGAAGGGCTGGGGAATCCGTCTTGCCGACGCGGAGATCATCGCCACCCGATCAGAGGTCACGATCATGGTGCTGCCGGCGCTACGGCCACCAGTTCGGAAACGGAGGCCCCAGTCCCGCGCGAGCCGACGGCACTGCCAGTACGACACAACCGGAAGCTTCGGCGTCTCGTTGACCAACAGCACGTCTGGGCGCACCTGGCGAACGAGCTTGCCCAAGCCTTCCTGGTGCCGCGCGCCGAGAATGTTGTAGGTCATGACCAGGATCGGACGGTCAGTCATGGTGGCTGTCCCTGGCCAGGTCCGCGGCGCCGATCAGGCCGGCAGTGTTGCCCAAGGTCGCCAGCGCCAGCGTCAACTCGGGTCGGTACCGGCGTCCGGTGAGGGATCGACGAAAGGCCGCCAGGGTCGGGTCGAGCAGCAGGGCGCCGGCCTCTGACACTCCCCCACCGAGCACGACCATGGCCGGATCGAGCACGGCCGCCAAGCTGGCGATGCCCTCACCCAACCAGCGACCGACATCGCCGAGCAGCTCGACGGCCAGCCCGTCCCCTGCTGCCGCTGCCTTCGTCACCATCGGACCGGTGATGGCGTCGGCATCCCCGCCTGCCAGCTCAAGGATTCCGGCGGCCTGTGGCGAGTTTGCCAAGGCAACCTCTCGGGCTTCGCGTACCAGTGCTCGGCCGGAGGCGTACTGCTCCAGGCAACCCCGGTTGCCGCACCCGCACAGGTGCCCACCGGGAACCATCCGCAGGTGGCCGATCTCGGCCGCGACACCGAATCCGCCACGGTAGAGGGATCCGTCGATGACGAGGCCGCCGCCGACGCCGGTTCCGACCGTGACCAGCAACATGTCGTCCACGGCAGCGCCGGCTCCGAATCGAAACTCTCCCCAGGCCGCAGCGTTCGCGTCGTTCTCGACAACGGTCGGCAGACGCACCCTCCGCTCTACCTCTGCCCGCAGCGGCGTGTCACGCCAGGCGAGGTTGGGTGCGAACAACACCGAGGCCCGGGCCTTGTCGATGAAGCCAGCCGCGCCGATGCCGACAGCCTGCACATCATGCTGGCGGCGCAGCTCCGCGACCGCATCACTGATTGTGCGCACGACCGCCGCCGCATCGGTCGCAGGAGTCTCCCGACGCGCGGTTGCCACGAGCCTGCCCGCATCGTCAACGACACCCGCGGCGATCTTGGAGCCCCCGACATCCACCCCGATCGTCAGTCCCATGCCAGGTCCTCGCTGAGATCGATCTTGTCGACCGTCCCGGCCGAGCGCCCCCTGGCGGGTTGCTCGGCGCGTGGTTCGGACGCCGTGCGCAAGGCGGCGAGCAGCGACAGGCCGGCGGACTCCAGGTGCTCCATGACCTCGGGGCTGGTCGATCGCAGGAACCCGACAGCCGTGCAGATCGGGCAGTAAAGGCAGGCAGCGGCTTCGTCGCGGCCGTGCTCCTGCTGCGCCCATTGCTGGGCAGCCGCGAACAGCTTGGCTGCCTCCTCTGCGACACTGCCTACGGCTTCGCGGTGCCGGTCGGACTCGGCGTGCTGGGCGCCGTGGCCGCGTGCGTCGAACGCGTCGCTGTCCGGTTCCGTCATCGCGCTGCCTGTCCGTGGGTGCCGGCGGCAACACAGAATCGAACCTTCAGCTGCCCGTCACGGACTCCCGCACCCAGCACGTCGGCGTTCCGCAGGGCCGCGGGCAAGGCCAGGACTCGGCGGTACGACCCGACGGTGACCACGATCTCGTCATCGTGCCTGGCCAGGTCCACATCTGACCGGGCGGCAAACGGCAACGAGAGTCGGAGGGTCATGCCGGCGTCGTCGCGTTCGACAGTCAGCGGCGGGTCACCATGAGGGTCGGCGAACGGATCAGCGGTCGAGTAGAGCCTCGCGGCGAAATCGCGCAGCGCTCCGGCGCCAACCGGCTCATGAGCCAGGTAGGCCGACCGCCAGATCGGTAGGGGCCCAAAGGACTCCTCTACCTCGGCCAGGATCTGAGTCTGAGAGGCGACCCATCGACTCCGCCACTCGTCTGCGCCGGCCACCGGGAAGACCCGGTTGGCCACCACACCGTCGACGCGATACCCGTACAAGCACAAGGTCGTCAACGATCGTCGGGCCTCCGCGACTACGACCGACTCCGGAGTCAGCACGAGCCGAACGCTGCAGTTCGGCCCGCTCAGGATCGTGTGCACCTCGGTCAGGTCGGCGTGCAAAGCCACGATGGCGTCGAACACCCCCTCGTGTGGCATGGGGACACCCGCGGCCCGGGCGAGCACGGGCCGCAGCGCCTTGATCACCCGCCGCTCAACCGGGAACACGCGGTCCATGTACCAGGCCAAGGCCTCGGGCAAGGCCAGCAGCCGAAGAGTCTCCGCGGTGGGGGCGCAGTCGACCACGATCAGATCCCAGGAACCCGAGAGGGCCTGGTCCCGCACCTCGAGCAGCGCCATCACCTCGTCGGCACCGGGCAGCACGGCGAGCTCCTCGGCGGCGATCGGATCGACCCCTGCCGCGTCGAGGACGGACATCAGGTAGTGCTGGATGTCAGCCCACGAGGTCTCGAACCGACGTTGCGAGTCGACCTGCTGGACGAACAGGCCGTCGTCTAAACGGGTCGGCACGCTGTCGACAGGTTGGCCGAACGCATCCGCGAGTGAGTGTGCTGGGTCGGTCGACAGCACGAGCGTCCGCCGACCGCTCAGCGCGCCGAGCGCGGCCGTACCCGCGGCGGCGGTGGTCTTCCCGACGCCCCCCTTGCCGGTGAACAGCAGGACCCGCATGAAGCGACAGGGTAGTGGTCGGGCTACGCCAGCGACTCGACGCGCCTCTTCAGGCCCTTCAACGCGGTGTCGATGATGACCTTCTCGGCTTTGCGTTTGAGCATCCCGATCATGGGGATCGCGACATCGACGGCGAGCCGGTAGGTGACCTCGGTCTCGTCGCCGGTCTCGTCGAGGAGATAAGCGCCGTCCATCCCCTTCAGGACCCGGCCCTGCACCAGCGTCCAGGTGACCTGCCGATCGTCGTCCCACTCGTAGGACAGGGTGTATTCGTCCTTGATCGGCGACGCATCCAGCGCAAACTGGACCTGCTCGGCTCGGCCATCAGCACCGGACTGGACCACCTCGGCGCGCTTCACGCCGGTGGCCCAGGATGGGTAGGCCTCGAAGTCTGCGATCACCGCCATCACGGCCGCGGCTGGGGCCGAGATACGGATGCTCGACGTGGTCTGGTCGGCCATGTGGCGGGCCCCTCCTGAGATCGCTGCCTGATGGCCAGGAGACTACCGATAGCGTGCCGGCGGGCAACCCTGTGGACTGGAGGAATGCATTGCGTACCTACGCCACACCGCTCACGGTCGACCTTCCGACGAGCGGCAACCTTACGGACGTGGTCGTACGCAACGCCGAACAGCACCCAACGACCGTCGCCTTCCGGCGGCGCACCTCGACCGGCACCTGGGACAAGATCAGCTGCGCTGCCTTTCTTCGCGAGGTTCGCGCGGTCGCCAAGGGATTGATCAGCGCGGGGATTCAGCCTGGTGACCGGGTCGCACTGATCTCCAAGACCAGGTACGAGTGGACCCTGTTCGACTACGCGATCTGGTTCGCGGGCGCGGTGACCGTGCCTGTTTACGAGACCTCATCCGCCGAGCAGATGGCCTGGATCCTGTCCGATTCCCAGGCCGTGCTCTGCATCGCCGAGACCAGCGAGCACGGTGCCCGCCTCGAACAGATCCAGCCTGAGATCCGCTGGCTGCGCTCCGTCTTCGTGATAGATGAGGGAGCCGTCGGCCGGCTCACTGGATCGGGGGCGGCGCTCAGCGACGCCGCTGTCGAGGCGGCGCGGACGGCAGCCGGCCCCGACTCACTGGCCACCTTGATCTACACGTCGGGCACCACCGGGCGACCAAAAGGCTGCCGCATCACCCATGGCAACTTCATGTTCGAGATCGGGGTTGCCGTCCACAACCTCGACGACCTGTTTGCCGACGAGGACGCATCCACCTTGCTGTTCTTGCCACTGGCCCATGTGTTCGCGCGCATCATCCAGCTGGGCTGCGTCGAGGCCCGTGTCGAGCTGGGCCACTCCGCGGACATCGCCCACCTGCTAGACGACTTCGCCGCGTTCCGACCCACCTTCATCCTGGCCGTGCCGCGGGTGTTCGAGAAGGTGTTCAACACCGCAAGCCAGCGCGCGCGCGCCGAGGGTAGAGGCCGGCCGTTCGACGCCGCCGTGCAGACTGCGATCGCGTACAGCCGGGCGCTGGACAATGGCGCTCCACGGCTGGTCCTGCGCGCCAAGCATGCCCTGTTCGACCGGCTGGTCTACAGCAGGTTGCGGGCGGCGCTCGGCGGCCAGGCCCGATATGCGGTGTCCGGTGGGGCTCCGCTCGGAGAGCGACTCGCGCACTTCTTCCGCGGCATCGGTGTCAACATCCTAGAGGGGTACGGCCTCACCGAGACCACCGCCGCGGTGACCGCCAACCGACCCGACGCGCAACGCATCGGGTCCGTCGGTCAACCACTGGGTGGGACGAGCGTGCGGGTGGCAGACGACGGGGAACTGCTGTTCTCCGGCGGGCAGGTGTTCGCCGGCTACTGGAACGACCCGGAGGCGACGGAGGCTGCACTGGATGCCGACGGGTGGTTCCACACCGGCGACGTCGGCGAGATCGACGTGGACGGCTACGTCAAGATCACCGGTCGCAAGAAGGAGATCCTGGTGACTGCCGGCGGCAAGAATGTCGCCCCGGCTGTCCTCGAGGACCGCCTTCGTGCACACAACCTCATCAGCCAGTGCATCGTCGTGGGAGACGCGAAACCGTTCGTGGCGGCCCTGGTGACCATCGATCCGGAGTCGTTCCCGGCCTGGGCTCGGGCGCACGACAAGTCGGGGGGCATCGCCGACCTCGTCGAGGACCCCGATCTGAGGGCCGAGATCCAGGGTGCCGTAGACGACGCCAACGCGGCCGTGTCAAAGGCCGAGTCGATTCGCAAGTTCAAGATCCTTCGCCTGGACTGGACCGAGGAGGACGGCCACCTCACCCCTTCGCTAAAGCTCAAGCGCGGCGTGGTGCTGCGGGATTTCGCGGCAGAGGTGGAGTCGCTCTACACCTGAGCGAGCTGTGCGCCCAAATACCGGGTCAGGCGTCCGGATCCTGGCCGGCCAGCAGGGCCTTGAGGCGCGTACCGCTGCCGGACCACGTCCATTCCGAGCCCATCCAGCTGCGACCGGCCGATCCCATCCGGGCGGCCAGCTCACGGTCTTGGAGCAACCGGATCAAGGTGCCGGCCACGACCTCCGGATCGCGAGGATCAACGACGAATCCGGTCTCCTCGGGGCGAACCGCGTCGGAGGCGCCGCCGGAGTCGCCAACCACCACCGGCAGGCCACAGGCCGCCGCCTCGAGGAACACGATGCCCAGCGCCTCGGGCTCCAGGCCGGCCAGCCGCGTTCGGCTCGGCATGGCGAAGACATCTCCGGCGTCGAAGTGAGCCGGCATCTCGGCCCACGGTACGGATCCGGCGAACGCAACGTTGTCTCGCACCCCCTGTGCAACCGACAACCGCTCGATGTTCCGTCGGTATGAGCCATCGCCTACCAGCAACAGCATGGCCTGGGGCACGGCGCTGAGCACAAGCGGCCAGGCACGCACCAAGGTGTCTTGACCCTTGCGGGCAACCATGCGCGCGGCGCACACCACCACACTGGCGTCTTCACGGATGCCCAGCCGGGCCCGAACCTCGTCGCCGCCACACCCTGGCTTGAACCGCTGGCTGTCGACCCCGGGGGTCAGGCGGCGCAACCGCGACCTCGCATCCGGCGACAATGCGCGCGCGACCTGGTCCCGGCACCAGCTCGAGACGTAGGTCAAGGTGTCGCAGCTGTCGCCGATGCGGCGCATCGCCGACCGAGCACCCGGGACCGTTGCCCACCAGGTCTCGTGACCGTGCGTGAGGGCCACGCAATGCTGGGCTCCCGCCGACCGAAGTCGCGGCGCCAGCAGCCCCAGCGGCGCCGACGCTCCGAACAGCACCCGATCGCAACCGCGCGTGCGCAACATCTCTCGTGCGCGGCGAGCCACCCGCCCGGAGGGAAGCAGGATCCGCGAGCGGTCGCGCACGACCTCGAAGCCGAGCTCCCCGTCGAACTCAGCGGCACCCGGCATGGATGCCGTGTAGACCACTACCTCGTCGCTGTCCAACTGCTCGCACAGCGCGAACACGAACGCCTCGATGCCGCCTCGTCTGGTCGGGAAGTCGTTGGTCACCACGAGCGTCCGGCTCATGGACTCACCGACGGTGAAGGCACCGGCACACCATTGAGCCTCGCCCATTCTCGTGCGCTCTCGATCCGGTCCACAGTCGTGGGATGTGAACCGAACCAGGCATACAGCCACCTGTTCGGTTGCAGCTGCGAGAGGTTGGTGATGGCGAGCCGGCGCTCCAGGGCGACCACACCGGCTGGATCATGGGTGAGATCGAGTGAGTGGACATCGGCCCGTGCTTCGATGTGGCGACTCACCAGGTTCTCGACCGGCATCACGAGAAAAGCGCCGTAGCTCGTCAGCGTCACCAGCAAGGCCACGACTGCCGGGTCACCTGCGGCACCGGCTCCGCTCCGCTGCAACACGGCTGGCCAGCCCAGCATCAGCGCCAGCACCACGACACCGGCGGCCGCTCCCAGAGCACCGATCAAGGTCCCGTGAAGTACGTCGTTGTGCTTGGCATGTCCGAGCTCGTGCGCAACAACCAGCCGAACTTCCTCAGGTGATGACGAGTCGAGCAGGGTGTCGTACACAACAATGCGCCTGGTAGATCCGAATCCCGACACGTACGCGTTGAGCGCTGTCGTCCGCCGGGAGGCGTCAGCCACGAGTACCTGGTCCACGTGGACACCGTCCTCGGCGGCCAGGTTGAGCAGGGACATACGCAAAGGTCCGTCTTGCATCGGCGTGAACCGGTTGAACAGGGGCTCCACCACCACCGGATAGGCGAAAGACGCCAGCACCACCAGCAGGAAGGCTGCCAATGCGCCCGGCACGAACCACCAGTCGTGGAACCTTCTGGCCAGGCCGATCAGCAAGACCAAGCCCACCGATGTGATGACGACCGCAACGGCGAAGGACTTGACGACATCAGACGTCCACGAGGTCCAGGACTGCGTCGAGAGGCCGTACCGCCGCAGGATCGTCTCGATCCACACGTTGAACGGCACCGCCGCCACGAGCAGGACCAGCGAGATCACAGCGACCCCGACGACGACCTTCAGCCACCACCAGGGCAACCGCCCCCCGCCCCAGCGAACCAGGGCCGCGCCACTTCCGGTCAGGCCCAGCAGGCCGACCACGACAAGACCGATCACCAACCCCGCGCCGAACGGCCACCTGATCTGGTTGTGGAACCGCTTGGCGCGCGCGATCTGCCCCGGCGTGAAGTCGCGGGCAGCATCACCATGCAGCGATCCGGCGCCAGGCAGGGGATGCCACGGCGTCGTCACGACGATGGTCGTCGCCAGCGCCGCGGCCAAGACCAGCAACGCCATCCACGCCATGCGGCGAGCCGTCCGCGGTCGATTAGCCACCGGCGAGCCTTTCCGAATATCGCTGCCAGAGGCGGGTCAGCGCTGTAGGACCGATTGCGAGCACGCGGTGGATGGCTGGCTGGGCGCCTACCTTGCCTGCCTGCACGTACAAGCGGACCAACGCGTCTTGCCCGTACCGTCGGGCGATCATTTCGCAGGCCAGCCAAGCTGCCTCGTACGCGTGGCCGAGCCGTGGGGCGTCAACCTGGAAAGCCCGTCGCAACGGCAGCTGCGAGGGTGCACCGCGCTTGCGCACCTCGCCCAGGAAACCCTCGGCGATGGCCACGGGAGGTAACCCGGTGTCGCGAAAGGCCACATAGTCGGCGAAACCCTCCTTGAGCCAGGCCGGCAACTCGGTGGTGACCGCGTGGGTCATTGCGTGGGTGGCTTCGTGTGACAGCACCACCTGGTCGGCTTCCGGACCCAGCCTGTCGAAAACTGTGGGATTGAGGTCCACCATGGTGAGTGACTTGGGACTCAGCGATCCGTCGGCTGTGGTCGTCACAGCTGCGATCTTCGCGTAACCGATGGAGACTCCTACCAGCCGGTCGAATTCCCGCGCGGTAGCCGGAGCGATCACCAGCAGCGGGCCGTCATTGCTGCCGATCACCCGCCGCACGGCCTCGATCGCCCGGGCTGCCCCTGCGATCGTGGTGCGCACGCGATCCTTGCCGACGGCCACCACGACGGCACCCGAGCGCCTGAGTACCGTCAGCGGGCCCAGAGCCCACAACGGCCACCGGTTGTCGGTGGGCAGGCCGATGCGCTCCAGGTACGTCCGACCGTCGTGTGCCGCGAACGTCAGCGAGCTCTGCTGGGTCACCGGACGGGTGTCGAAACCTGTGAGTCGCCACGACATATCCACGCCTGCGACCCACGAGCCATCGCCCTGGTTGGTGAGACCGGCTCCTCCACCCCGGTAGCGCGCCGCGAAGTGCGTCACGTCCAGTCTCTGCAGGTTCGCGAAGACATACCGCAGCTGTGTCTTGCAGCGCCGGTTGTCTGGCTCGGTAAGGGCCAGAAACCCGGCGCGGTCTTCGGTGCGCACCGCCGTCTCGAGTCGACGTACGACAGCCGCCGTTGCCTGGTCACGGTGGCTGTCCAGGGGCGCGGTGTCCGAACGCGGAGCCACCCCGTTGGACTGATCCGCCGGAGACGTGCTCTGTTGACTGATGACGAGGGTCCCGGCCGCGACGGCTATGACCAGCGCGACACCGATCGAGATGGCGCGCACAGTTGTCACAGGTCGCGGCTCTTCAGTCACTCCCCGATCCTAAGCAGCCCGGTTGCGGGCGAGTGACCCTCCCTGCTGTGCCCTGTCAGCCGGGGCGGACCGCTCCAGCGTACGGCATCTCGCTCATCGGCGCGATGCGTACGACATCACCGGTGTGTGGCGCGTGGACAACCTGACCGCCGCCGATGTAGATCGCGACGTGGCTGATCGGTGAGTAGAAGAACACCAGGTCACCGGGTTGGAGATCAGACATCGCAACCGGTGTGCCGTAGCTGTACTGCATGCTCGACGAGTGCGGCAAGTAGACTCCCGCGGCTCCCCACGCACCCATCGTGAGTCCTGAGCAGTCCCACGTGTCGGGGCCTGCGGCACCGTAGACGTAAGGGTCACCGAGTTGTGCCAGCGCGAAATCCACCGCGATCTTGGCTCGCCCGGACGCCGGAACTTGCGGAGGGTTCCCGGTGTTGGTGGCTTGACCAGCACTCGTGCTTTCCTGCTGGGCGACCAGCTTCTCCCGCTGGGCGGCTTTCAGCGACGAGAGCAGCGCGTCAGCGGCATCAGACTTCTTGTTGATCGTCGCCTGCTGCTTGGCCATGTCGACCTTGGCCGCTCGGATCGCGGCAACCTCGTCTCGCAGCTGTGCCTGTTTGGCGTCCAGCCCCTGCTTGAGCCGCAGGTAGCGGGTGAACATCCGTGACTGGGTGTCGGCCACGGACTCCACTGTCGACAGCGTCCGGAGGAACTGGTCGGGGTCGTTCGACAGGACCAGCGAAGCGGTGGTGCCAAGGGAGCTGCCCTGGAAGCCGGCGACCACCAGGGCTGCGATGTCGTCCTGCATCCGAGTGACCTTGGACCGTTGCCGGCTGAAGTCCGCCTGGACCGCGGACAGGTGAGCGCGCGTAGTCTTGAGCTGCTCGCGAATCGTGTTGAACCGCTCGGAGGCTTGCTCCGCCTGACGGTCGAGGTGTTCGACCCTGCGCTGGACCTGAGCCAGCGTGGGCTTGGAGTGGGGATCGGCTGCGCTTGAGCCCGGCGAAAGGGTCAAGGCGACGAACGTGGCGATGCAGACGACGATGACGGTGCGGCCCTGATGGCGCATCCGGCCGTTCGACACGAGCGGTCGGTCTCCCTCTACTCGACGCCTACCGGGTGAGCTGACGGATTCGGACGAGAGGACGCCCTACGGTGCACACGCACCGATTCACCCCAAACACCTGGGTCCCCGGTTCTGATCCCACCGCTCCCCGGGCGCCTGGTTCAGATTCGGCGTTGTGTCTGCGCCAACCTCGGCTGGTCGACGATCACAAACACAGGGCCCTCACGATAGTGAGACGGGGCCTGGTCGGCAATCGCGGAATGCCGTGTCATTCAAGCCCATTAACCTCATTAGTCACTCATGCCACTCGGGTCGCATCAGTCACACATCCCGCGCCCGTCTCAGCCGTCATGCCCCCCGAACCTCGTGGCCTTCGACAGGTGTGTCGACAGGTGTGACGAGCCGCAGCGGTGGGACGAGACCGCCGGCGGCGAGGGCCTCGATCGCCCGGCGCTCCTCCCGACCGATCTCCACGCCGGAGGGCGGCGCACCGAGCAGGAAGGTGATGACGCAGTCGGCGCAGGCCGGGCCACGCGCAGAACAGGCGTCGCAGTCGACGTGGGTCACGTCGTCGCTGACCGTTGGATCGGTCATCTGGCACTCCAAGTCAGTTGCGGAAAGTCAGCCCGATCTAGTCGGGCGTACGTCACGCTAAGGGGCGCCACCGACAATCTCGGCGAATCGCCACACAGGTAGTTCAGGTCAACGGTTCAGCAGGCGCACCAAGCTGGCCGAGGCCGTGGCGCGAGCACCCGACCGGATCACACCATCGGCGACCTCGCGGTCGCTGGAGGCCACCACGACGGGACGACCCTCGGGTTCCGCGTCAACCAGGTCACGGATCACCTGGTCGGCGATGACCCCGGGCGGGCTGAACAGCACGCGCACGCCTCGGGAGCCATTGACCAGCGGCGGGTTGACCAGGTCGGCGCCGTCGAACACCACAGTGACCTCCGCCCCGTGCCTCGCAACGATCGCAGCGAGACCTTGCAGGAGCCGAGACCGCTGGGTCTCCAGCGGGGCCGTTGGCCATGCTGTCTTGGTGACGTTGTAGCCATCGACAACCAGGTGGGCACGTGGCAGCGCCAGGAGCTCCTCGAGGAAGCCGGGATCATCTATCGCTTCGGCGCGGGTCCCAGGCGCCGGCACGCCCGTCGGGGCTGTTCGAGCCTCCACCGTCTCGGCCGGCGACCCCGCGACCGCCGGCAGTCCGAGCTCTCTGCGCAGCCCGGCGGCGGCCTCCAAGACCGTGTCGAGCAACAGTCGGGCGCGCAGGGTGGCGATGTTGCGTTCGTCTCTGGTAGCTCGGCGAGCCGCCGACGTGCCGGCCTCGAGCTCGGCTACGCGAGCCCGAAGTCGCCTCGCCTCAGCCTCCAGCGCACCCAACTCCGAGGCGGCCCGCCCGCGTTCTTCAGCCTGCTCGGCGGAGGTCTTCGCGGCGGCGTTCTCGGCGAGCCTGATGCGACCTCGCAGGTCAGACACCCGTCTGCGCAGGTCGGCGTTCTCGGACTTGAGGTTGGTGATCTGGTCTCGGTACCGTGCCCGCGCGCTACGGGCTTCTGCCCTGGCCTCACTCAGCTGTGTCTTCAGACTCTCCACCGTCTCGCGCAGCGATGCCTGGTTCGCCGCGATCGCCTCGGTTACCGCGTGCCCGGCCCCTGCCCGTACCAGGGTTTCCCATCCGGGTGGCCGCAACAGGTAGGCCATCGCGGCCACCTCGACAGGATCGGCCGCGCTCGGTGGCGCACCCGCGTCGAGCGCCTTTGCGACCTCGGGGGCGACCAGCCGGACCTGCGT
>JBDUDR010000019.1:0-29571 GCA_040002845.1 Nocardioidaceae bacterium | reverse complement strand
AGCCATTCAGCCGATGACCCGGGAACCCCCGACCGGGCCGCTGGCGATGTCCACGCCTCGCACGAGTCCGGAAGCGGCTACCGCATCGGCGATGTCATGGGCGTGTTCGGTGTTAGCGGCCAAGAAGAGCACCGTCGGCCCTGACCCAGACACCACGGCGCCAAGGGGCTCGCACTCGTTGCCGACGGCCAGGATTCCGACCAGCTCCGGTCGGAGGCTGAGCGTGATCGGTTGGAGCTCGTTGACCAGCGCCTCGCCGAGCAGGCTCGGATTGCCAGCCCGCAGGGCGGCCAGCACCTGGGCCGGGATCTCGGGTTCGCGGATCTTGCGCTTGCGACGACGGCGGTCCAGCTCGGCAAACACGTCGGGCGTGGAGAGGCCGCGGTCAGCGAACGCGAACACCCAGTGGTATTCCCCGAGCACGAGGGCCGGACTTAGCACCTCGCCGCGGCCGGAACCGACAGCCGTACCACCGACGAGGCAGAACGGCACGTCGCTGCCGAGTTGAGCCGCCAGCGACATGAGATCGTCGCGACTCAGCCGCGTCTCCCACAAGGTGTCGCAGGCCAGCAGGGCGGCCGCAGCATCGGTGCTGCCGCCCGCCATCCCGCCAGCGACCGGGATGCGCTTGAGGATCGTGAGGGAGACACCCTCGTCGACTCCGGTCACGTCCGCGAGCAGACGGGCCGCGCGGACCGCAAGGTTGGACTCGTCGGTCGGCACCCGATCCGCCTCCTCGCCGCTGACAGAGACCGTGATCGACCCCACGGGGGCGGGCTTCGCGCGTACGTCGTCATGCAGATCGACGGCTTGGTAGATGGTGGCCAGCGAGTGAAACCCGTCCGCTCGTACCTTCCCGACCAGCAGCGCGACATTCACCTTGGCCGGTGAGCGGACGGTGACTGGGCGCACGGGAATCAGCGTAAGCCAGCGACCGCGTCCGCGATCCTCGCGAACTCGGACACGCTCAGGGCTTCGCCACGCAGGGACGGATCGATGCCTGCGGCGCGCAGAGCGGACTCAGCACGCTCAGCGGATCCCGCACAGGCAGCCAGCGCAGCCCGTATGGTCTTGCGTCGGTGTGCAAACGCGGCGTCGACCACCGCGAAGGTCAGGCCACGGCCGACGGCCGAGGCAGGAGAGGGACGCCGCCTCCATTCGACCAGTCCGGAGTCCACCCTGGGAGCCGGCCAGAAGACCGACCGGCTGACCTGCCCGGCCCGCCGAAGCTCGGCGTACCAGGCGGCCTTCACGCTGGGGATGCCGTAGGTACGCGACCCGGGTGGCGCCACCAGCCGATCGGCCACCTCGAGCTGGACCATTACGAGTCCCTTTCTGGCGGTCGGCAACAGCTCCAGCAGGTGCAGCACGACCGGGACCGCGACGTTGTACGGGAGGTTCGCCACGATCGCTGTGGGGGCGGGCACCGGGGGCTCGGTGAGGCCCAACGCGTCGGCCTGCAGGACGTCGAGCCTGTCGGCACGTGAAGGCGCGTACTCACCGATCGTCGTCGGCAGTGCGCTAGCCAGCACCGGGTCGATCTCCACAGCGACCACTCGCGCGACCGCGTTGAGCAACCCGAGAGTCAGCGACCCGAGTCCGGGGCCGACCTCGAGCACCACCTCATCGCTGTCGAGAGCCGCAGTGCGCACGATCCTGCGGACCGTGTTGGGATCGATGACGAAGTTCTGTCCACGACGTTTCCTCGGTCGAACGGCGTACCGCGCGGCCAGCGCACGCACATCCGCCGACCCGAGGAGCCGCACCCCGGCGGCGGCCCCCGGTCCGTCATCGCTCACCACGAGGGCGAGACTACGACCGATCTGTCAACCGGTCAGAGCAAACCCAGTTGCGAAGCGCACAATGGCCAAGGCGAGTAGCCGCCCGCCGCGTCCCGCAGCTTGGTCGCGATCGCGATCTGCTCCTCGCGGGTGGCGTCGCTGGGCAGCGAGGCGTAGACGCCGCCACCGTAGGCCAGCCAGGTCGATTGCAGGAACTGCAGCCCCCCGTAGTAGCCGTTGCCGGTGTTGGCTGCCCAGTTGCCTCCGGACTCGCACTGTGCCAGGGCGTCCCAAACGGAGTCTCCACCGGGAGTAGAGGTCCCAGGACGTGGTTTCGTGCCCACGATCTCGATCCGCGAGACCGGCGCCTGCACCAGTCGGGTGGCCAGCAGCGTGCGGTGCTGGATCTCGCCGTTCGCGTAGGTGATCCGGACCTTCACCAACTTCAGTCCGTCCACCCCCTGACGCACGACCTTCTTCTCGTCGGTGAACATCTTGTCGTCGTGCCTGGTGACGGTCTCGAACGGCACCGTGAGCTTCAGGTGCCGGATCCTCAGGTGGATCTTTGTGAGCACGATCGTGGTCCCGTCGGAGATGATCGCCTTCGGCAACGGGCGAAGCGTGTCGTTCTTGTCGAACCGCACTCCGACGTCGGCCAGCACGTCTCCCACCGTTACCCCGGTGGTCACGAGATGACGCTTGTGACCGCGCACGATCAAGGTGATCTTCTTCGACGTGCCCACCGAGAGGTGGAGTCCTGTCCGGCCGATGAAGGAGCTTCGGCTCGCCGACAGGTCGGCAGACCCGAACCGCAGGCCCAGCTCACCGAGAGCCTGGTCGACAGTTGTCGCGGTGACCCAGTACGTCTTGGCCTTCCCATCGACCGTCAGCTTCAGCTGGCGCCCGTACCTCACGGCGATCCGCGAGCCGTCTTCGATCGCAGTGTTCAACGGTGGCGCGACCGCGTCGTGCGCGCCGAGCGTGATGCCCGCGTCGTCCAACACTCCGGCCACAGTGTCGGCAGATGTGTGCACCTGGGTCACCTTGCCGTCCACCGACACGGTGACGCTGCTGCCTTTGGTGGCGGTGTACGTGATACCGCCGATGATCAGAGCGAGAGCGGCCACTGCTGCTACTGCGATGAGTGCGAGCTGTTTTCGCACGGTGCTCCAGTGCTAGTGCGTCCCGGGTTGAGGTGCGACCCGGCCCAACAGTCACGAGACGATAACGGCGATCACGGGTGAAGATCAAAGTCATGGGGCGGATTTCTGAGCTTTGTGACCTCGTGTGACAACTCTGGTCACACCAGTCACACGAGTGGTGTAAAGACGCTGGCTAGAGCTTCCAGCTGAACCCTTACCAGACACCGCCGAACGCCGCTGACGTGTTGGCGTCGACGTCGCGACACAGGTCCGTGAGGTCGACCTGACGCACTTCCGCCATCGCTCTCATCGTCAACGGGATGAGGTACGACGCGTTGGGTCGACCCCGGTACGGCATCGGGGTGAGGAAGGGCGCGTCGGTCTCGACGAGCACCCGATCGCTGGGCGCGACCCGGAGCGCCTCTCGCAGCGGAGCGGCGTTCTTGAAGGTCACGGTTCCGGCGAACGACAGGTAGCAGCCGCGGTCCAGACAGGTACGGGCGAACTCCGCGTCGCCGGAGAAGCAGTGAAGTACGACCCGGTCGGGCGCGTCCTCCTCGTCGAGGATCCTCAAGATGTCCTCGTGCGCGTCGCGGTCATGGATCACCAGGGTCTTGTCGTGCCGCTTGGCCAGCGCTATGTGCGTACGGAAGGACAGCTGCTGGGCGGCGACGCCCTCGGGGCCGGTGCGGTAGTAGTCGAGCCCCGTCTCTCCCACGGCCCGTACGCGCGTACCAGACGTCACGAGTCGCTCGATCGCGTCGAGAGCGGAGTCCAGCTCGCCGGCAGCGGCCAGTCGAGGAGCCTCGTTAGGGTGAAGCGCGACACCGGCGACGATCGGGTCGTGCGAGCGGGAGGTCTCGACCGCCCAGCTGGCCCCCGGCAGGTCGCACCCGATCTGCACGATCCGGGTGACCCCTGCCTGCGCCGCTGTCGACAAGGCGTCGTCTGTACGCAGCCACGAACCTTCGGGCCCGTCGGCGATGTCGAGGTGGCAGTGGCTGTCGGCGACCGGAGCGGGCAGCGGTTCAGGTGGTGGCGGCCGACTCCGGTCGCGGAGTCTGCCCTGGTCCTCCGCCGACCGTGAGCGCAGCGGCTGACCCGTCATCAGGTGAGGTCGTCGTCGTCGGGCAGCCGCGGGAAGAGAGCCGCCCCCTTGGTCACCTTGACTCCCGGTGGCAGCTGACCCCAGCGTCCGGACTCGCCGACTATCTGCCCGGCAAGTGGTCCGATGGCATCGCCACCCAGGGCGGCCCACAACCGCGCGGCGGCCTTCGGCATCACCGCATGATGCAGGACAGCGACCGCGCGCAGGGATTCGGCTGCGGTGTACAGGATGGTGGCCAGCCGATCGCGGGCCGCCTCGTCCCGGGCCATCTTCCAGGGCGCCTGCTCGCTGAGGTACGCGTTGACAGCCGACACGAACGACTCCACTGCTCCTACCGCGTCATGGAGGGCCAACCGGTCCATCGCGTCCTCGGCTGCCGCCACGGTGCGTTCGAGCAGATCGGCCATTGCCTGCTCCGCGGCGTCATGATCGGTCGCGGCAGGCAGCTCTCCACCGAAGTACTGATCGACCATGGCAGTCACCCGGGAGGCGAGGTTGCCCAGACCGTTCGCCAGCTCGCTCGTATAGACAGCCGACATGTGCTCCCACGAGAACGACCCGTCGGAGCCGAAGACGATCGCCTTGGTGAAGTAATAGCGGTAGGCGTCGGAACCGAAATGGTCGACGACCTGACTCGGATGGATCGCGGTCGCCTTGGACTTGCTCATCTTCTGTCCACCGACCTGAAGCCAACCGTGGGCGAACACGTGCCGGGGGACGTCGACCCCGGCCGCCATCAACATCGCCGGCCAGATCACCGCGTGGAAACGCAGGATGTCCTTGCCGACCAGGTGTACGTCGGCCGGCCACAGCCGTGCGAACCGGTCCGGGTCGGAGCCGTAGCCGACAGCCGTCGCATAGTTGAGCAGTGCATCGATCCAGACGTAGAAGACATGGTCGTCGTCCCACGGCACCCGGATGCCCCAGTCGAACGTCGACCGCGAGATCGACAGATCGGCGAGCCCCTGCTTGACGAACGCGATCACCTCGTTCCGGGCGCTGGTGGGCTGCACGAACGTCGGGTTGGACTCGTACAGCTCGAGCAGCCGGTCGGTGTACTGGGAGAGCGGAAAGAAGTAGTTCTTCTCAGAGAGCAGCTCGACGGGAGTCTCGTGGATCGCGCAGAGCTTCTCGCCGTCGGGACCGTCGATCAGGTCCGCCGGCAGCTTGAACTCCTCGCAGGCCACGCAGTACGGCCCCTCATAGGTGCCTGAGTAGACCTGACCGGCGTCGTAGAGGTCCTGCCAGAACTCGCGTACTCGCTCCTTGTGGCGTTCCTCCGTGGTGCGGATGAAGTCATCGTGGGCGGCATCGATCACCCCGAGCACCGGTTTCCACTCGGCGGCTACCAGCCCGTCGGTGAACACCTGCGGCGTCTGGCCGGCCTCCTCGGCAGCTCGCATCACCTTCTGGCCGTGCTCGTCGGTGCCGGTCAGGAACCAGGCCTGCTCACCGCGCTGCCGGTGCCAACGGGCGATCACGTCGGCCGCCACCGTCGTGTACGCGTTGCCGATCGACGGCGCCGCCGTGACGTAGTAGATCGGCGTCGTTATATAGAACGGCTTGCTCGACGGACTGGGTTCGGCCATGAGGGGAATCCTAGGGCCGGCCCCGGCTGCCACCGAACGGGTTTCGCCTAACGGCCGTCGTGCACCAGGTTGTAGACCTCGCGACGCGGCACTCCTGCTGACTGGGCGACCTCCGCGATCGCCTGCTTGCGGCCCTGTCCAGCGGCCACGCGGTCTGCAACGGCGGCCACGAGTGCCGCCGGCTCCTGGCTTATAGTCGGCGCCGCGCCCTCCCCGGCCACCACGATGGTCACCTCGCCCCGAACGCCGTCGCCAGCCCAATCGACCAGCATGTCCAAGGACCCGCGACGGACCTCTTCGTGAGTCTTGGTCAACTCTCGGCACACCACGGCCGGCCGATCGATGCCGAAGACCTCGGCCATGGCGACCAAGGCGGCATGCGTACGATGCGGCGCCTCGAAGAAGACCATGGTGCGTTGTTCCTTCGACAGGTCGGCCAGCCGGCGGGTCCGCTCCCCAGCCTTGCGCGGCAGAAACCCCTCGAACGTGAACCGGTCGGTCGGCAGACCCGACACTGCCAGGGCCGTAACGACCGCGCTCGGGCCGGGCACCGCGGTCACCTGGATGCCAGCCTCGACCGCAGCCGAGACCAACCGATAGCCGGGGTCAGAAACGCTCGGCATACCTGCGTCCGTGACCACCACGACTCGCTTCCCCGCACGGAGTGCGTCCAGCAGGGCCGGGACTCGGCGTCCCTCGTTGCCGTCGAAGTACGACACCACGTGCGCGCTGGTCTTCACGTCCAGGTCGCGCAACAGTCTGCGCAACCGCCTGGTGTCTTCGGCCGCGATCAGGTCCGCGGACCGCAGCTCGTCGGCGAGGCGCAAGGACGCGTCCGCGGCGCGGCCGATCGGGGTCGCCGCAAGGACCAACGTGCCAGACGTGCTCACAGCCGTCATCATCGCAGCCGGTCCGGCGGTCCGTACCATGTCGGACGTGGCGATCACCACGCGACCAGTGCGGACCCAGTCGCTGGGTCGCTCCGCTGACGGTCGCGGATTGCCGTCCCGCCGCCGGCGTCTCGCGCCGCTCATCCGGCTGTCCGATCCGGTGGGCGGCTGGGTCGCTGCGCTCGCGATCACCCTGATCGCGTTCGGCCTCCGAGTGTGGAATCTGGGCCGCCCCGACTCGTTCGCCTTCGACGAGACCTACTACGCGAAGGACGCGTACTCCCTGCTCGTCCACGGGTACACCACCACCTACGTCGACGGTGCCGACGACCGGATCCTGGCTGGCAACCTGACGAACATCTTCGGCGACGAGCCGAGCAAGGTCGTGCATCCGGAGGTTGGCAAGTACATGATCGCGGGCGGCGAATGGCTGTTCGGGATGGACCCCACCGGCTGGCGCATCAGCTCCGCGGTGTTCGGGTCACTGACCATCTTGGTGCTCATCCGGCTGGTGCGGCGGATGACCGGCTCGACCCTGATGGGCTGCATCGCCGGCATCTTGATGACCTTCGACGGCCTGGCGTTCGTCATGTCACGGCTCGCGCTGCTCGACACCCTTCTGACGTTCTGGCTGGTGTGCGCGGTGGCGTGTCTCGTCGCCGATCGGGACTGGGGCCGGCTTCGGCTGGCCCGAGCCGCCGGTTCGGCGCCCACGAGGTTGGATGGGTACGGGCCGCTGCTGTTCTTCCGTCCCTGGCGCATCGGGGCCGGGATCTGCTTCGGACTCGCCTGCGGCACCAAATGGAACGCCGTGTTCGCGCTGGCCGCCTTCGGGCTGTTGACGTGGGCCTGGGACTCCGGCGCACGGCGAACCTTCGGAGTCCGGCACCCGACGTACCGGGCGTTCATCGTCGACACGATCCCGAGTGCATTCACGCTGCTGTTGGTGGCGTTCGTTGTGTACGTGGTGTCCTGGACCGATTTCCTGATCCACGCGGACGTGTACGAGGCGACCTTCGGCGCCACCTGGGGGACGTACTGGCAGCACGACGCCACCGGCTTCGTACCGGAGTTGATGCAGTCGCTCCGGTCGCTGTGGCACTACCACGTCGACGTGTGGGACTTTCACACCGGTGTCCCGGACGCCAATGGGTGGTCGATCAACAACCAGACGCATCCGTACATGTCGAACCCGGGAGGGTGGCCGATCCTCAACCGCCCAGTCGGGGTCGATGCGCAGCTCGACATCCAGCCCGGTCAGGAGGGCTGCACCGCGGCGGCGGGCTCGACCTGCCTTCGCCAGGTCCTGCTGCTCGGCACCCCGGCCCTGTGGTGGGGCGGGGTAGCTGCGCTTATCGCGTCGTTCGTCTTCTGGCTGGGCCAACGTGACTGGCGGTTCGGGTTGGCCCTGGTCGGGTACCTGTCGATGTGGTTGCCGTGGTTCCTCTATGACGACCGGCCGATCTTCTCGTACTACGCGGTGGCGATGGTTCCGTTCATGGTGATCGCGGTGACGCTGGTGATGGGCAAGATCCTCGGGCCGCCGGAGGCGACCCACTATCGGAGACTGGTCGGCTCCGCGGTGTGCGGAGCGTTCGTCTTGTTGGTGCTGGTGAACTTCGCCTGGTTCTACCCGATCTACGCGGACTCGCTCATCACGCACAGCCAGTGGTTGCAGCGCATCTGGTTCGCGAAATGGATCTAGGTTCGCTCCGGTGATCAAGTACCTCGGCTCGAAGCGGACCCTGGTCCCGGCGCTGGGACAGATCGCGTCGGCTGTCGGGGCTTCGACCGCGCTCGATATGTTCACCGGGACGACCAGGGTGGCGCAGGAGTTCAAGCGTCGGGGCATCGCGGTGACCTGCTTGGACTCCGCGACCTACTCCGACATCCTCGCGCGGTGCTTCATCGCCACCGACGCCCGCGATGTCGATGCTTGCGAGGTGGCGGAAGCGCTGGCGCACCTGTCGTCACTGCCCGGGCGGCCCGGCTACTTCACCCGCACGTTCTGCGAGGAGTCGCGGTACGTCCAGCCGTTCAACGGTGAGCGGATCGACTCGATCCGGGACTGTCTGCGCGACGAGTACGCCTCCGATCCCCTTTATCCGGTGCTGTTGACCGCGCTGATGCTCGCGACCGACCGGGTCGACAGCACGACCGGAGTGCAGATGGCGTACCTCAAGCAGTGGGCGCCTCGCTCGTACAACCCGCTGGATCTCCGCACACCGGACCTGATCCCGGGATTCGGCAGGTCTGTGCTCGGGGACGCGATGAGCGTCGTCGACGCGCTCCCCCGGGTGGATCTGGCATACCTCGACCCGCCGTACAACCAGCATCGCTACTTCACGAACTACCACGTCTGGGAGACGCTGGTCCGCTGGGACTCGCCGGAGCACTATGGCGTGGCGTGCAAGCGAGTGGACGCTCGGGAAGAGGAGACGCGGAGCGTGTTCAACACCAAGCCGGGGATGCCGGCGGCGCTGGAGTCGTTGATCTGTCGGGTTCGGGCTGATGTGGTGGTGGTGTCGTACAACGACGAGTCCTGGGTGCGGCCTGATCAGATCAGCCGGTGGCTTCGGGCGGCGGGACACGAGGAGGTGGGCGTACTCGGGTTCGACCGCAAGCGGTACGTCGGGGCGCAGATCGGCATCTACAACCCGGCCGGTGACAAGGTCGGCCAGGTGAACAGGCTCCGGAACACCGAGTACGTCTTCGTGGCGGGCGCTGCCGACCATGTTGCCGCCGCCGTCGCCTCCCCCGCCGTCCGCTGATCCGACACTTATTCCGCGCGATCCGACACTTATTCCGCGATCGCGGGAGGAAACGAGGGGTGGGGGTCGAGGCCGAGGTAGGTTCGCGCCATCAGCGTGACGAATTGATAGACCCCGTCCTCCTCTGGCGCCAGCGGCCCGGGAACATAGTGCGCCGAGTGCATGCCTCGCTGCACTGACTCACAGGCTGCCCAGTCCTGTCGGTTGGTCAGTTCCCAGAAATCCACCGCGTACAACGGGTCGAAGTCAGGCTGCCTTACCGTCTCCGGCGGGAACGCCCACGAGCACGAGATGCGCGTGACGCCCGAACTGATCGGCGTCAACAAGTGGGTCATGATGTAGTCGGGGTGCAGGCTGATCAGCAGGTTCGGCATCACCGCGACATACATCACGGTCCGCTGCTCGACCTCGTCGAGTCGCGCGATCACGTTGCCGTCACTGTGTCCGTCAAGTGACATGGTGGCGGCGTCGCTACGCAGATCCATCCAGCCACCCACCCACGCGCCGGCCCGCTCGATGTTGGCACCGCTCTCAGGTGGGCTGACCCGACACAGCTCGGGATGGATCATCGCGCAATGGAAGCATTCCTGGTAGTTCTCGATGACGATCTTCCAATTGGCCGCAACATCGTACTCATGGGTCTCCGCGGTCACCAGCTGCTCGGCGTCGTAGTGGCCGATGATCGCCTCCAGCTCCCCGATGTGCTCAGTGAAGTCTCCGGCCTGGCTGGACGGGTCGACGAACACCCAACCGTGCCACTCGCGTAGGTCGAGCTCGGCGAGACCGAACTCCGATCTGTCGAACCCGTCGACGTCACGGAAGCCGCGCGCCACCCGCAGCGACCCATCGAGGTCGTACGTCCAGGCGTGGTACGGACACACAAGAGTCCGCTTGGCCGACTCGCCACCGCAGGGCAGCAACTCGTGGCCGCGATGCCGACAGGCGTTCTCGAAGGCGCGCAGCACACCGTCGCCGTCGCGCATCAGCAGCACGGAGGTATCGCCCGCTGACACCGCCCGCTGACTCGCCGCCGCAACCAAGCCCGAGGACCGGCCTAGGCAGATCCAGCCCCCGAAGACATGAGTCCGCTCCCACGCCAGGACTGACTCATCGAGGTACGCCGCCTTGGGCAGCATCCGGCTGGTGCCGAACGGGAGCAGGCACCGCTTCAGCTCATCGGGATCCAGCGATAGGCTCTGATTGAACATACAGTCAACGATAAACCGGCGATGGCATCCCGTAAAGCCACCCAGCCCGAGACGCGCTCTTCGTGCGTGCCCGCTCGGCCATGGTGGTCGCCGAGAGCCGAGGTACGCCTTTCACACCCTGCCTCGTCGCCGAGGTACGTGTTCATGACCTTCCGACTGCGACTTTGGGTACCAAACTCGTACCTCGGCACAGGGTGACCGGCTAGACTGAACGATCAGTCAATCAAAGGTCGGCCCCCATCGTCAGGCGTCAGGAGCCCGGAAGTGACCTCGACAGCGACCCCCGGACATCCGAATGCCCGGTCCGAGGGCATCCCCACCAGACCGCCCGTCGCCAACCTCGACGAGCTGATCAGGGAGCAGTCCGCCCTGTTCCTGGACAGACAACCCATCAGCAGGTCCTACATCGAGCGAGCGCGCACCCGGCTGGCCGGCGGCGCCACGTCGAGCTGGCAGATCGCTGAGCCCCAGGCCGTGTGGCTGAGCCACGGGCGGGGCTCGAAGATCTATGACGTCGACGGCACCGAGTACAGCGACTTCCACGGCGGGTACGGCGCCTCCATCGCGGGGCACGCGCATCCCGCGATCGTCGCGGCAGTCAGCGACCGGGTGCGCCGCGGAACCCACTTCGCGCAACCGACCGAGGACGCGATCGTGGTGGCCGACGAGCTGGCGTCCCG
This sequence comes from Nocardioidaceae bacterium, assembly GCA_040002845.1. Taxonomy (GTDB): domain Bacteria; phylum Actinomycetota; class Actinomycetes; order Propionibacteriales; family Nocardioidaceae; genus JBDUDR01. Next base: position 18,402 of record JBDUDR010000019.1, on the reverse strand, counting down.
CTTCGGACTGCCGTTGTGGCGGTTCGCCAACTCCGGGACCGAAGCGACCATGGACGCAGTGCACCTGATGCGGGCTGCGACAGGTCGCGACCTCATCATCAAGGTCGAGGGCGGTTACCACGGCCACCACGACTCCGTCCAGGTCTCGGTGCTGCCGGAGGACGACGACGAGATCGGACCGGCCGATCGACCGATCGGAGTGGCTGGCAACTCTGGGATCCCGAGACAGATCCGAGACCTGGTGGTGGTCGTCGGTTTCAACGACCTGGACTCGGTCGACAGAGCACTCGAGGAGCACGCCGGCCAGGTCGCGGGAATGATCGTGGAGCCGGTGATGATGAATGCAGGCATCATCCATCCCGACAGCGCGTACCTCGCTGGCCTGCGCGACATCCTGCACAGCCACGACGCCTTGCTGACCTTCGACGAGGTCAAGACCGGGCTGACGACCGGGCCCGGCGGGGTCACCGCACTGTCAGGGGTGACGCCAGACCTGGTCTGCCTGGCGAAGGCGATGGGCGGTGGGCTCTCGACGGCGGCCATCGGAGGCACCCCTGCACTGATGGAGATGATCGCGGACGGCAGGTACGAACAGGTCGGCACGTTCAACGGCAACCCCCTTGCGATGGCGTCTGCGCGTGCCACCCTGACCAAGGTGCTCGTCCCGGAGGCATACGCCCATCTCGAACGGCTTCGACAGCGGATGGAAAGCGGCATCGGAGTGGTCATCGCCGAGCATCGGCTGCCCTGGCACGTCGTGACGGCAGGCGCGAAGGGCTGCGTGACGTTTCTCCCCGATCGCATCCGCAACTTCCGCGATTTCCTGCGCATCGACGGCCGGCTGGGTCAGGCGCACTGGCTCATGCAGCACAACGGCGGGGTGTTCCTCCCTCCTTGGGGCAAGATCGAGCAGTGGCTGCTGTCCGTACAGCACACCGACGCGGACGTCGACCGGTTCGTGGGCAACGTGGCTCGGTTCGCCGGCCGCGTCTCCGCTACGGCGGGTAGGCACTAGGGCCCGGTGCCTCCGGGCCCGTCAGCGGTCCTGGCCGTTTTTTGAGCGGTTCTGGATCTTCTTGCGGTCGTTGGACGGCTGCCACTCGAGTCCGAGCTCGCGGGCGGCAAAGGTCATCGCGATGGTGAAGGCCCGCTCGGGGTCTACGACGGGATCCCGCAGCGCTACCTGGATGGTCAGCCCATCGAGCAAAGCGGAGAAGGTGACGGCGAAGCCTTCAGCGTCGAACGGCTCGATCTCGCCGGCCTCGATGCCGTCTTTCACGACGCGGGCGATGGTGTCGCGCCAGCGCTGGTCGAGCTCGATCCGGTCGCGAGCCACCTCAGGATGCCTGAAGGCCTGAGTCCACAGATCGAACCACAGTCCCCAGGAGCCGGGGACCTCGTCCTCGCGCTGTGGGATGCAGGTCAGGCTAACGAGGATCTCCAGTCGCTCACGCAGTGACGCCGCGGATCCGAGCATCTCGTCGGCGGCAGAGTAGAAGGTGTCCTCGGAGTAACGCAGGGCGCCGGTCAGCAAGCTGTCCTTGGTCCCGAAGTAGTAGATCACCAGGGCCGGGCTGGCGCCCACCCGCTCGGCTACGTCGGCAATGCGCGTCTCTGAGAACCCCCGCTGGGCGATCAGCTCGGCGGCCGCAACGAGCATCTGGTCGCGTCGTTGGTCGTGAGTAGTTTCGAGCGCCCTGGCCGTCATCGCCACCTCCGAATCGTGCTGCACCCTTGTCAGGCACGTTAGCACTCTATAGACTGAACAGTCAGTCAGGATGCTTTTTTGACATAAGCCCGGGTGTCCGATGCCCAACACATATGGCGCAATTGCGGTCGGAGGGGGACACAACGGTCTCGTTTCCGCAGCCTACCTGGCCAGATAGGGTGCGCGGGTGATTGTTCTCCAGTCGCGCGCCGCGGCCGGCGGGGCCGAGCTGGCAGGCGTCTGGGGTTGAGGCAGGCGATGGACCGCTCGTCCCGCTCAGCACCCGAGGAGCACCGCTCCTCAGCGGCGCCCGCGGTGCGCCGGATGCTGGAAGCCCGCTCGATCGCAGTGGTGGGGGCGAGCGCTCGGACCGGTTCGTTCGGTGCCCGGCTGGCGATCGAGGTGCTTCGCAGCCCCGCGCAGCCGCGCGTGCACCTCGTGAACCCCCGCTACTCCGAGGTGCTGGGTCTTCCGTGCCTGCCATCGCTTGCCGACATCGAGGACCCGGTCGACCTCGTGCTCCTCGGGACTCCCCACTCGGCCCTGGTCGACCAGCTGGAGCTGGCCGCGGCCCGTGGCGATGGGGGTGCCGTCGTGTTCGGCACGGCTGCCGGCCTCGCGCCGTCCCTGGTCGAGATCGCCTCTGATGCGGGGCTCGCCGTCTGCGGTGCCGGCTGCATGGGTTTCGTCAACGTGGACAAGGGAGTCCGCGCCCTGGGGTACATCGAGCGGCACCCGCAGACTCCGGGGCCGATCTCGCTGGTGACCCACTCCGGCTCCGTCTTCTCAGCGCTGCTGCGCACGCACCGCCGGCTGGAGTTCGCGTTGGCTGTCTCGTCGGGGCAGGAACTCGTGACAACGACCGGCGACTACCTGGCGTACGCGCTGGATCTCGAACGGACTCGGGTGGTCGCGCTCTACCTGGAGACGATCCGGGATGCCGAGCTGCTGAAGAGCGGGCTGGCTCGCGCGGCGTCGCGTGACATCCCGGTGGTCGCCCTCACCGTGGGTGGCTCCCCGACCGGGCGTGCGATGGTAACGGCTCATTCGGGAGCTATTGCCGGCGACGACGCGGCCTGGGAGGCGTTGTTCGACGCGTACGGCGTGCATCGGGTGCGCGGATTGGACGAGATGGCCGACACGCTCGAGCTCTTCGCGATCGGTCGTCGGATGAAGGCCGGACCGGCTGGCGTCTCCGCCGGGATCGCGACGGTGCACGACTCCGGTGCAGAGCGAGCGATGGTGTCCGATGTCGCCAGCGAGGTCGGCGTGCCGTTCGCTGCGATCTCACCGGCCACGCGGTCGGCGTTGGAGCCGTTCCTCGACCCGGGGCTGACCGCCGACAACCCACTTGATGTCTGGGGCCGGGGTACCAACACCGAGCAGTTGTTCACCGGCTCCCTGCTGGCGCTGGCTCGAGACCCGGCTGTCTGCGTGGTGGCGATTGCCGTCGACCTGATCAAGGAGTACGACGGCGACGACGCGTATCCACTTGCGGTCAAGGCGGTGCTGGACGGGACATCGAAGCCGGTGGTCGTGCTGAGCAACATCGCAGCCGCCATCGACCAGGATCAGGCAAGTGAGCTGCGCGCGCTCGGCGTACCCGTGCTGGAAGGAACCGAGAGCGGGCTGCGGGCGCTTCGGCACCTGCTGCATCACTCCGCGTCTCGGCTACCGCTCAGCGAGGTGACGGGTTTGCGCGGCGAGGCGGCGGGGACTGCGGACGGAGACCGGCGAGCCAGGTGGGTCAAGCGGATCTCGCAGGGGCCGCTGGACGGACAGGCCTCGCTCGCGCTGCTGGCGGACTACGGCGTGTCGGTGGCGACCGCGCATCCGGCGGTGACCGCCGACGGCGCAGTGGAGGTCGCCGAGCGGATCGGGTACCCGGTCGTGCTGAAGACCGACGAGCCGGCAGTCGCCCACAAGTCGGATGTGGGCGGGGTCGTGCTCGACCTGTACGACTCGTCGTCGGTGGCAACCGCCTGGGCGGAGCTGGCGGGTCGCCAGGGACCGCGGGTCGTCGTGCAGTCGCAGATACCCGCCAGTGTCGAGCTGGCGGTCGGTGTGGTACGCGATCCCCTGCTGGGCCCGCTGGTCGTGCTGGCGGCCGGTGGCACCCTGATCGAGTTGCTGAGCCAGCGCCGGGTGGCACTGCCTCATCTCGATCGCGACCGCGCGCGCGGGCTGGTCGCAGGTCTGCCCGCCGCACAGCTGCTCGACGGCGTGCGAGGTCGACCGGCTGCCGATCGCGCGGCTGTCATTGGCGCCGTCGTGAGTGTCGGTCAGCTGTCTGTCGAGCTGGGTGACGTGATCGAGGCCGTCGACGTCAATCCGCTGATCGCCGGTCCTTCCGGGGCGATCGCCGTCGACGCCCTCGTCATCCCCCGCTCTCCCAGCCAGCGTCCGGTCAGTCGTGAGCGCCCTGTCCGATGACCGGTTCCTCCATCTGCTCGGTCACCTCTGGGAAGGGCAGCGCTATCGGGTCGGCCTCGAGCCGGCTGTGACCGTGTTCGTCGAACCGGTCAAGACCGAGGTCTGTCGTGTCAACCACATCGCTACGCCCGTCGAGGGCCAGGTCGGCGGCGACTCGGGCGACTCCGGGACCCCACATCATGCCGTGGCCGCCAGCCGCGGCCACCACGGTGCCGTCGATCGGCTTCTCTGCCCGGCGGAGCGGACCGATGATCGGCAGATGGTCCGGCGTGAAGTCGATGGTCGCGGCCCATGCCCTTCGCAGTCCGAGGTGTTCGACGACGGGCACCAACATGGCCATCCGGGCCAGCATCTTGTCGTAGTAGGACCAGTCGAAGACGGTGGCCTCGCCGGGTTGCTCATCCGGGTTGCTCATGCCCCACATGACCCCGCCCTCTTCGGGTCGCCAGTAGATCCCTGACGTCACGTCGAACACCATCGGCAGCCGCTCGGGCGCCAGCTCGGGATGGGGAGAGGTGACCACCACCTGATGCCGGGCGCCGCCGGCCGGGATGCGCACTCCCACGGCCCGACCCACGGCTGCGAGCGTCGGGCCGCCGGTGAGTACGACCCGCTCGGTGGCGATGTCGCCCGCCGTCGTCCGTACCCCCACGACTCGCTCGTCGCCGTGGGTGATGAGCCCGGTGAACGTCGTACGCTCGTTGATCTCGACTCCGGCGGTGAACAGGGCAGCGGTGTAGGCAAGCACGTTGCGCGGAGGATCGAGGTAGCCGTCACCAGCTGCGTAGCTCGCGCCCATGGTCTGAGCAGGGCGCATCGTCGGGTTGAGCCGGTCCATCTCATCGGAGTCGACCCAGCGGACGTCGAGCCCGAGCCGGTGCTGCATCGTGATGCGTTTGTGGGCCTGCTCGACCTCCGGGTCACTGAAGCACGGCATGAAGTAGCCCTGCTCGATAAAGCCCGAGTCGATCCCGAGCAGCTGCTGCTGGATTAGGTAGAACTCCCGGCTGAACATCCCGAGCCGGACCGCCACCTCGGTGCCGCCCTGGGCACGGACCATGCCGGCCGCGCGTGAGCTCGCGCCCTTGCCGAGCGTCTCAGCCTCGATCAGAACCACCCGCGAAAGTCCTGCGTGCTTGAGGAACCACGCGGTCCAGGCGCCGATAGTGCCTCCGCCGACCACCACAGCGTCGGCTGTGCGTGGCAGCGAATGGCCTATCGTCACAACAAATGACCCTGACATAGGCTGAATGGCCAGTCAAGGCTCCGAGAACGGAGCACGGAGGCATCATGTACGACCTGTCCGACGATGACCTGCTCCTGCGGTCCCGCGCCCGGGAGTTCGCCGATGATCTGATCAAGTACGAGGTCGACGTGGAGCTCGCGGACGGTGTCTTACCTGCCGAGACGGCCGACGCCCATCGACGTCGTGCGGTCGAGCTTGGACTGTACGCCACCAACATGCCGACGAGCGTCGGCGGACAAGGATGCACGTCGCTGCAGCAGGTGCTGGTGCAGGAGCAGGCCGGTCGGGTCACCAATGCCCTCGGGTGGGTCATGGACACTCCCCCGGCCTGGTGGGCTCCGGTGGCGAGCGACTTCCAGCTCGACCGGTGGCTGCTGCCGACCGTACGCGGCGAGATGGTCGAGTGCTACGCGATCACGGAGGAGTTCGCGGGCTCCGATGTCGCCGGGTTGGCCACCACGGCTCGCCGCGAGGGTGACTCGTACATCATCGACGGCGAGAAATGGCACGTGACGTCGTACAACGAGGCGTCGTACGCCTTCGTCCAGGCGGTGCTTACCGACGGTCCGCACGCCGGCGAGCACGCGCTCTTCGTGGTCGACATCCCGAGTCCCGGACTCCGCGTCGTCCGGACCCCCGCCTACACCCACACGATCGGGCATCACCATCCGATCGTCGCTTTCGATGGGGTACGCGTGCCGGCGTCGCACCTGGTCGGCGGTGAGGGCGACGGGATGACGTTCTCGTACGAGTGGTTCAGGTTCGAGCGGCTGATGGTCGCCGCACGATGCCTGGGCGCCGCCGAGCGACTGATCGAGGAGGCGACCGCCTTCGCCGCCGATCGGGTTGTCGATGGTTCGCCGCTGATCGGGCGGCAGCTGGTGGCCGCGATGCTCGCCGACAGTGTCACCGAGCTGTTCGCGGCCCGGTCGATGGTGTACGCCACGGCTCGGTCGGTCGACGACGGCGATGATCGCAAGGTGCTGCATGCGAGGTGCTCGATGGTGAAGCTGTACGCCTCCGAGATGGCCAACCGGGTAGCCGACCGGGCCGTGCAGATCTTCGGCGGACGCGGCTACATGCGTGAGAACGTCGCCGAGCGGTTCTTCCGCGAGCTGCGCGTAGAGCGGATCTGGGAGGGCGCGAGCGAGGTGCAGCGCGTCATCATCGCCGACCAGCTCGCCAAACGCGGCCTCTCCTCCCTGGTCTAGCTCCCGCGATCCGACACTTATTCGCCACGATCCGACACTTATTCCGCGCGATCCGACACTTGTTGCCGCCCATCGGCTCTAGCCGGGCGAGATGGCGACGCGCGGCTCATGCCGGACCGGGAACCTGACCGAGCGAGCGATGAAGCACATCGCATTCGCATCGGCATGGGCCGCTCGTGCCGCTACGACCATCGAGGCGTTCGCGACCCCGACAACCGGTCGCAGTGTCACCCCGGTGAACTGTCCGAGGCCGGCCGCATCCTCGGTCATGACACCGACCGCGTGGTCGACGTACTCGTTGACGACAACTCCGCGATCGGCGGCCAGGTGGAGATACCACAGCATGTGGCATTGCGACAGGGCGGCGACCAGGAGCTGCTCGGGACTCCACCTGGTGGCGTCTCCCCGAAAGGACGGGTCCGACGACCCGAGCAGAATGGGCCGGCGGTGCGCGGTGACTTCATGTTCCCGGTCGTACGAGCGATACCCGCTGGTGCCACTGCCCAGGTTCCCGGTCCACGTGACGGTCAGCTCGTACACGTGTGTCCGAGGCATGTCGGCTCCAAAGGCTCGATCGTTCCGCGATCCGACCCCCGGGCCGCATCGACAGGCTGTGTTTGGTTGTCTACACCTGGTCTCAAACAATCAAACACAGCCTGTCGATGCAACGAAGGGACACGGTGACAGTGACCGAGCGGACCGTTCACAGGACACATGACTACGTCGAGGACGCCCGCAATGCTGACGTACTCATCTATGTGAACGGACAGCTCAAGCCTCGTGCGGAGGCCGTCGTCTCGGTGTTCGATGCCGGGTTCGTCCTCGGGGACGGGGTGTGGGAAGGCCTGCGCGTACACCGCGGTCATCCAGCGTTCCTCGACCGGCACCTCGACAGGTTGTACGAAGGCGCCAAGGCCATCGTGCTCAACATCGGGCTGTCGCGCGAGCAGCTGCGATCGGCGATATACGAGACCCTCGAGTCCAACGCCATGACCGACGGCGTCCACGTGCGGCTGATGGTCACGCGTGGGGTCAAGAGCACGCCGTACCAAGATCCGCGGATGACGCTCGGTCCCGCGACGATCGTGATCATCCCGGAGTACAAACAGCCGAGGCCGGAGGTGGTCGAGCGCGGCATCGACATCTTCACCGTTCATGTCCGGCGGCCGTACCCGGACGTGCTCGACCCGAAGCTCAACGCCCACAGCAAGCTGAACGACATCACGGCTTGCATCCAGGCCTACACGGCGGGAGCTGACGAGGCTCTCATGCTCGACCCACATGGCTTCGTGGCGACGTGCAACTCGACCCACTTCTTCATCGTGCGGTCCGGTGAGCTGTGGACCTCGTCGGGCGCGTTCTGCCTCGGCGGCATCACCCGCGGTGTCGTCCTGTTGGCAGCCCGCGAGGACGGCATCCCGACGTACGAGAAGAGCTTCAGCCTGACCGACGTTTACGGAGCGGACGAGGCTTTCGTGACAGGAACGTTTGCCGGCGTCGTCCCCGTGCGGCGGGTGGACGGGCGCTCGATCGCGGACGGCCGACCGATGACCGAGCGTCTGCTGCGGCTCTATCGCCGCGCCGTGGACCGGGACGTCCAAGCCGCCGGGCGGGCTGGGTGAACGACGTCGTCCGGTTGGCCATGTGGTCAGGGCCGCGCAACATCTCCACCGCACTGATGCGAGCCTGGGAGAACCGGCTTGACTCGATGGTGGTCGACGAGCCGTTGTACGCCCACTACCTCGACGTGACGGGCATCAACCATCCGGCTCGCGAGGAGGTCATCGCGCAGGGCGAAACCGACTGGCGGGTCGCCGTCGACACGCTGCTCGGGCCCAGGCCCGACGGCGTCGCGGTGTTCTACCAGAAGCACATGGCACACCATCTGACCGACGACATCGACCGGTCGTGGATCGCACGGCTCACCAACGTCCTGTTGATCCGCGATCCTCGCGAGGTGGTCGCGTCGTACATCAAGTCACGACAGACAGTCACCGTCGACGACATCGGCTTGCCGCAGCAGACCCGGCTGTACGACGAGCTGGTCGCGGCCGGCCAAGCGCCGCGGGTGATCGACTCCGCGGACTTCCTCCGACATCCGGAGTCGTACCTCCGCGCACTGTGCGAGGAAAACGGGCTCGCGTTCACCTCGCGGATGCTGCACTGGCCGGCCGGACCACGCGACACCGACGGAATCTGGGCCCCGTACTGGTACGACGCGGTGCTGCGCTCGACCGGGTTCGAGCCGTACCGGCCGCGCGATGTCGCCCTGGAGGGCCGGCCGGCCGAGGTCGCCGCCTCGTGCGGGCCGATGTACGACCAGCTGCACACCGTGCGCTGGGTCCTCTGAGCCAGGGACCGTCTCGGGGCCATTGTGGTCTAGCCGCCCGACGCGCGCGCCCTTAGACTTGGTCCAGAACTGCGGGGATGCGATGCCCAAGAAGCCATTCGACACCAGCGAGCAACCGCCAGGTGGCAGAGCTGCCGAACGGCTGCGCGAGTTCGAGCAGGCGCGGGGCATCGCCGCGGATGACACGGAGGACACGGACCAAGGGGACGACGGGTCGCCAGCCGCCGACCCGGATGTGGACGACTTTGAGGAACTGGCGCCCGGCGGGAAGGGCGAGCCGACGCCCCCCGGGTCGCGTGGAACGGAATGGGTCAACGACGACACCGAGGATGACTGATGCAGGAGCCAGCAGCAGTTCCCCGACCACAGCCACCGAGCCCCGAGGGCGGCAAGGCACTTGCCCGCCTCGAATTGTTCGAGGACCAGCGCGGCGCCAGCGGCATCGTCAACGCCGCACGCCAAGGGCCGGATGGCAGTGACACGGCCGCCCAAGCCGCCGTTGACCCGGCTGACATCGCTTTCGCCGCCGAGTACGCCTCGACCGCCCTGGCCCTGGCCGAGGCCCCGATGGCAGGAGCGCCAACATGGCGCTGGCTCGGCCCGACCTACATCCCCAATGGTCAGACCTACGGCTCGGCACGCGTGGACGTGTCGGGGCGGGTGGCCGCGATCGCGGTCGATCCGGCCAACTCGACCCATCTCCTCGTGGGCGGGGCGGGCGGCGGTGTGTGGCAGTCCTTCGACTCTGGCGCCTCATGGTCGCCTCGCACCGACAACGCACCCTCGCTGACCACCGGAGCGATCGCCTTCGATCCCTCCCAGCCGGACATCGTCTATGTCGGGACCGGCGAGGGGAACTGGTACGCCCGTTGGGGCGCCGGAGTGCTGCGGTCGACCGATGGCGGCAGCACGTTCGCTCTTCTCGCGGGTGCACCCTTCGTGGGCAGGGGGTTCTTCGACCTGGTCGTGGACCCGACGGACAGCGGCCGGCTGCTGGCAGCCACCACCGGCGGCGTCTATTTGTCGACCGATGCCGGGGCCAGCTGGACAAATGTGGTGTCGACCAGGTGCTGGGACCTTTCCGCGCTGAAACGCGGCAACCACGTCGAGGTGTTGGCCGCCTGCAGCGACGGCGTGCACCGGTCCGTCAACGGCGGGGCGAGCTTCACGCCCGTGACGATGGCAGGCGCGCCGGCGGGATGGGATCGGCTCGCGGTGTCCCATGCGCCGTCCCAGCCTGCCATCGCCCACGCCTGGGGAGCCTCGGGTGGCACGGCCTATCTCTACCGGCGGAGCGGGCGTGGCGGCGGCTGGACCGCCCAGAGCGTACCCGCCAACGACACGGGCCAGGCCTGGTACGACTGGTTCTGCGCCACCGCACCCGACACCCCGGATCGCGTCTATCTGGGGGCCATCCACGTCTACCGCGGAGAGCGGAGCGGCACGACCTGGACCTGGGAGAACATTTCCTCCCGCCCCACCGGCGACAGCATCCACCCCGACCAGCACGCCATCGCGTTCGATCCATCCGACCCGGGCACGGTGTACGTCGGCTGCGATGGCGGACTCTTCCGTACACCTGACCGCGGTACGACCTGGACAGCGCTGAACCGGGGGCTGGGCATCACCGAGGTGGAGTACATCGCCCAGCGATATGGGACGAAACGCTGGCTCATTGCCGGCACGCAGGACAACGGCAGCATGCGCTACACGGGATCGGCCGTGTGGGACCACGTCGCAGACGGAGACGGTGGAGACTGCGGGGTCAACCGAGCCGACCCGACCCGGGTGTACCACTCCTACTACAGGATGGGGATGGAGCGCTCGACGTCGAACGGCGACTGGGGGTCCTTCTCCTGGATCGGTCCGAACGTCCCGAACACCTACAGCGCGCTCTTCTATCCTCCTCTGGAGGTCAACGGCTCAACTGTCGCGCAGGCCGGCCAGAGCGCCTACGTGTCACGTGATCAAGGCGGAACCTTCACCAACGTGGCGCTTCCGGGGGGTGTGGTCACGGCGATGTGCGCCTCCACCGGTGACCGGATATATGTCGGCACCAACGGCGGCGCTGTATACCGGCTTGACTGGGGCACGTCCTCGTGGAGCGTCACCACTCTCACCTCACCTAGGCAGGCCTGGATCAGCGACATCGCCGTGGATCCCTCGAACCCCTCCCGGGTTTGGGCGACCAGCACGATGGTCGGTGGCGGCCGGGTCTTCAGGAGCGACAACGGCGGCTCGTCGTGGACCGATGTCTCGGCCGGGCTGCCTTCCCTTCCGGTCAACGCGGTCGAGATAGACATTGCGAACGGGAACCGAGCCTGGGTTGCCGCCGACCTCGGGGTCTATGAGACCCGTGACGCGGGAGCCACCTGGACGAGCTTCAGCGCCGGTCTACCCAACTCGTTGATCGCCGATCTGGTGTTCCATCCCCACGCCCGCGTGCTGCGGGCGGGCACGCGCAACCGAGGGGTCTGGGAGCTCGAGGTCGACGGGCCGAGTGCGCCGTGGTGTGGCGCGCAGTGGCACGGTCAACTCGGACCGAACCAGACAGTCACCTGGTTTACCTTCAACTGGCCGGCGAGCTGGCACGTGATCTGGACGATCATTCCGACGACCGTGTCTGGGGGCGCCGGTCGGCAGGTCACCTGGTCAACCAGCGTGCAACGCGCGAGCGACGAGTTCGCTACCTACTGGATCACCGTTTCCAACCTGACCGGTTCCACCGTCGAGTTCGACGGTCGGTTCTGTGTCCTCAGCCTGTCGTAGCACGAGGGAGAAGGGAAAGACTCATGAGCACCGGAGTGCAGTGGACCGGTCATCTGAACCCGAACCAGACCCAGACCTGGTTCACGTTCAACTGGCCAGCCAGTTGGCACGTCGTCTGGTACATGATGCCCACGACCCCCAGCACGGCACGTGAAGTCAGCTGGAGCGTGGCCACCGAGCGGGCCTCGGACGACTACGTGACCTACTGGATCACGGTGACCAACCTCACCGGTCAGGCCGTCGACTTCGAGGGCCGCTACGCAATTTTGAACTAGCGCCAACGGAAGGCGACGACGATGAAGTTGACCATCACCGTGGATGACGGAAACGGCAACAATGCCGCGAGCGCCATGGACAGCTCCCCCACCACTCAGCCGCAGGCCGACAGCCCAGACGTCTCTGCCGGACCTGCGCCGAGCGGCCCCGGCGGCATTGCACAGTCACCGCCGGCAGCTGAGCCCGCCGCTGTAGGTCATGCGCTGGCCGCAGGCGAGACCCAGCCGATCTCCGCCGGGCCTGCCCCCTCGGACACGTAGAACAAGCACAGTTCTCGATTGGCGTCAGGGACTTCAGAGAGGGATTCGCCAATGAAGAATCGAAGGTTGCGGGTGCGGCTCTGGATCGAGCTCGGGCTCACGGTGCTGGGCGGCGCATTGTCGCTGCTGAGCCTCTTCGTCCCCAGCTGGTTGGAGCGTCTGTTCGGTTCCGCGCCTGATAACGGCAGCGGTGCGGTCGAGTGGGCGATTGCCCTCGGAATTCTCTCTGCCACTGCCTTGTCGGGGTTCTTGGTCAGGTGGGAATGGCGCCGTTCGACCGAGCTGGCTTGATCTGGCCACACCAGGCGGCTCGTAGGATGCAGTGCCATGAGCCAGGGACTCGCCGAGACAGTCACATTGACCCACGGAGCCGCGATGCCGCGGCTGGGCTTGGGAACTTCACCGATGGACGTCGGGGAGACCGAGAGGGCGGTCGCGCTGGCGCTCGAGGCTGGCTATCGGCTCGTAGACACCGCCGAGAACTATGGGAACGAGCGCGGGGTCGGCGAGGGCGTCAAAGCGTCGGGCGTGCCACGCGAAGACGTATTTGTCACGACGAAATTCAACAAGCGCTGGCACGGCGTCGAGCTGGTCGAGGAGGCCTTCGCCCACAGCGCCAAACGGCTCGGACTCGACTACATCGACCTGCTGTTGATTCACTGGCCCAACCCTGACCAGAACCGCTACGTGGCGGCGTGGCAAGGGCTGACCCGCCTGCTCGAGGACGGGCAAGTACGCGCGATCGGCACGTCGAACTTCAAGCCTGCACACCTCGACCGCTTGCAGGCCGAGACCGGCGTAGCTCCCGACGTCAACCAGATCGAGCTCAATCCCCTGGTCACCCGGGAGGCGGCCCGGGCGTACCACTCCGAACACGGGATCGTCACCGAGTCGTGGAGCCCGATCGGCGGTCAGGGCGCGGACGTACTGTCAGCGCCGGAGATCATCGAGATCGCTGCCCGATACGAGAGGACCCCAGCGCAGATCGTGTTGCGCTGGCATATGCAACTCGGGCTGGTGGCAGTCCCGAAGTCATCAACGGCATCACGCGTGCGGGAGAACATCAACATCTTTGACTTCGAGCTTTCCACCGACGACGTCGCGGCGATCTCAGCCCTCGACCGGGGCGAAGACGCCGCCGTCGACTCCGACCGGTTTGGTCACTGAACGACAGGCAACACCTGAGATGACGTGGTCGTCGGTGGAGCCGCCGCGCGCGATCCTGGATGCTGCTGGCATAGAGCCGACCGATGTCGTGTTGCTGACATGGCGGGTGCCGATTTGGCAGGTTGTGCGCGATGGCATGACTGCAATCTTGCGTACGACCCCGATCGATGCGTTGTTCTCAGTGGAGGATCTGCGCTGGCAACACCGCGTCCAGTTGCTGCTGGTGGATCGCGGCGTACGCGTTCCGGTGCCGATACCGGTGTTCGACCGTGACACTGCGGCCGTCGAGAAAGGCTGCGCATGGGAGGTCTTACTTACCTTCCGGGCAGCCCGTTGGCCTGGCAAGCCCAGCCAACGCTTCACGAGGTGGGCGCGCTGATGGCTCTGGATGGAACTCCGGCCAGGGTTAGCGGTCTGATCGACTTCAACAATGCCTACCTGGAGACGCCGCTCGCCGACGTCGGTGTCAGCCTCTGGCAGGCGGGACGCCCCGCACAGGACGACTACACCCTGGACTCGCGGCGCGTAAGCGATTTGGTGGCCGGATACGTCGGCCAACGGCGGTTACCCCTTTCGGCAGCTCACGAGATCGCCACGTTCATTCGGGCTCGAGGCATCCGGCTGATGGTCCGATCAAGCATGCGAAGACCGCGTGACCTTCGGCTCCCACTCCAGCTGGTCGATTGGGTCGCTCATCACCAAACGTCGGTCGCTGGTTTCCTGTCAGACACGATCGGCGGTGGCGTCTAAGGCCACCTGGACGTCGCGTTCGGATTGCCATTTGGAAACATTGGGTTCGCGTCGTGAGATGAGTGCAGCAGGTACCGCACCGCTACCCATGACGCCGAGGGTGCGACCAAGGACAAACGCAGCCATCGTGCGCGGATGCTGGCCAGTACTCTACCTAGAATTGCGGGATCAATATGTGCTACAACTAGCACATGGCAAGTGTAGGAGTGCGTGAACTCCGGCAGCGCGCGAGTGAGCTGCTTCGACGTGTCGAAGCCGGTGAGACCATCGAGGTCACCGACCGCGGCCGGCCAGTCGCCGTGCTCGCGCCGCTCCCGGCCAACAGCCCGATCGAGCGTCTCAAAGCGGCGGGTGACCTCGCGCTGAGCCGGAAGGGCTTGGACGACCTACCCGAGCCGTTGCCTCTTGAGCCAGGCCAGGAGCCGCCGTCGAGCGTGCTCGACCGCCTGCGACGAGATGACCGCTGAGAACGCCACGTACGTCGACTCTTCCGCTCTCGTGAAGCTCGCTGTTCGGGAGCCGGAGTCGCGGGCTCTGCGTGCGTACATCCGACGCCACCGCACACTCATATCCAGCGCCCTAGCCAGAACCGAGGTTGCGCGTGCGCTCCTGCCGCTCGGTCCGGAAGCGACCCGACGCGGTCACGAGGTCATCGCCCGGATCGACCTCGTCCGGATCAACGATCGGGTCCTGAACGCAGCTGGCGCCATGCTGCCCGAGGATCTCCGTTCGCTCGACGCGATCCACCTCGCTACCGCCCAGCAACTGGGCCTCGACCTCGCGCGGATCGTCACCTATGACGAGCGGATTGCTGCGGCTGCCAGCGCGGGCGGCTGGGTGGTCGTGGCGCCACGCTGACGAGGAAGGTAGATCGCTCGATGCCCAACCGTTCCGACACATTCCACGTAGCACGTGTGCTACGATGGGGCTTATGGCCAAGGAAGTCACCCAGCGCGAGCTTCGCAACGGCAGCGGGGAGATCATGCGCGCCCTGGACCGAGGGGAGTCCTTCATCGTGACGCGAAACGGCGTACCGGTCGGAGAGTTGTTGCCGCTACAACGGCGCCGGTATGTGCTGGCTGAGGCCGCGGTTGAGGCCTTTGCCCACGCGCCGGCCGTCGATCGTGATCGCTTCCGGGCTGACGTGGACACAGTAGTCAACCAAGACCCGACCCCGCGTGGTTGAGCAACGTCATCGGCGGGGGCTCATCGACACGTCAGTCGTGATCGATCTGGACCGGCTCGACGTGGATGCCTTGCCCACAACTTTGGCGGTGTCCATTGTGACGTTTGCGGAACTGGCGGCTGGGCTGCACGCGACAAACGACATAGCCGAACGCGCGCGTCGCCAGGAACGACTACAACTGGCCGAGGCGACGTTCGACCCGCTGCCGGTCGACGGCCGCGTCGCGAGGGCATACGGGCGGGTGTACGCGGAGGTGGTGGCCGCAGGACGCAAAGCGGGCGGGCGTGCGTTTGACCTGCTCATAGCGGCGACCGCCGTAGCCGCCGAGCTTCCCCTCTACACCTGCAATCCGGATGACTTTCGTGGGCTGAGCCGCCTTCTTGATGTCGTCCACACCAAGACGCCACTCACATGACGTGTTTGTCCCAATGCCTACACCCGAGTGCCTGGCGTCGACTCCGTAGCCCGGCAGGATGGAACCCGTTCCTGCCGCTCGCCTTGCTCGGGTAGGTTGCCTCGGGTGAAGACGAGGGCCACGACCGCATCAGAGCTCGCCCGAGAACTGGAAGCACAGCTCGACGAGTACGCGGATGAGCGTGGCCAGATTCTGACCGAGGCCGCCGAGTACTGGCATCGGGCCGGCGAGGACCAACGTGCTATCGAGCTGTTGAGCGAGGCCATCACGATGGCCGGCGAAGATGGGGGCAATGCCCGGGTTGCGTATGCAGACATACTCTTCGACCTCGATCGCGTGGACGAGGTCGGGCCCAGCTCGCTGCGCTTCGACAGGACAGACCACCGTCTCCCACACCGTACTTACTGGCGGCCGAGCTGCTGGAGGAACGCATCGAGCACCAGGAAGCACTGACCTGGTTCAACATGGCGGTTTCCCTGCTTTCTGAGCATGAGATGGCGCACCGGCACGGTGAGGTCGGGCTCTTTTCATTCGCCAATGTGATCCTCGCCGGCCGACGGCGGGTCCGCGAGGCTTTGGGGTTGCCTCCGGACGAGCTGGACCATTCGGTCCCACATCCCCGAAGTAACCCGTCTATCCACGCCAACGACTTGTCCCAGTGCCTAGCCCACGGTGCGCCCAGCCCGGACGTGGTGCGCGTGCTGTTCTGGCCCCGCGACGAGATCCCAGGTGCACACGAACGCTGGCCTAAGCTCGTGGAGCACGCCGACACCGACGCCATCGTCCGCGAACGCGGGATGGCCAACCGTGAGCTGTCCCAGGGCGGGGTTGCCCGGATCACCATGGTGCCGCTCACAGCAAGCGAGCTCAAGCAGTTCGCGGCTCGCACAGGCGGCGATCCCGTGGACGCGACGACGCGCCGCGCGTGCATGGAGAAGATCATCAGCGAGGGTGGGGTGATCTCATGGCCACCTCCCCGCAACGCACCATGTTGGTGCGGCTCCGGCACCAAGTACAAGAAATGCTGCGGCCGTCGCGCCCTGGATTGACAGCACTGCTCGCCCTCAACGGTGGAGCTCAACAGGTGGACCTGAGGTTCTGTCGACTCCGACCGCTTCGGTCATTGAGGCCGCCAAGGCGCAGCGGGTCCGCGGCCGTCTCACGCCGTCCGGGAACGGCCCTCGGAAAAGAACGCGAGGACGCCGTCGGTGTCTCTCAGCTCGGCCAAGGTGCGCGCCGCACCGAACGGGGCATTCCAGAAGTCGCCCTGATAGTTGTCCCGTTGCCAAGGACCGACATATGCGTACGGCTCGTCGAAGTGCGTGTCACCGGGTGAGACACCGTAGTTGACCTCGTCGACATCGATGGCGATATCGAAGTGCTCCGGCCAGATGACCGGCCGGTGGTCAGGGGCCAGCGCCCGAAGTGCCGCATCGCCGATCCCGAAGGCCCGGGCTACCTCGACGGCGGCCAAGGGGTCCACCTCGACCCGATCACCGCCGAGCAGACCCGGCCCTTCGGCGTACACATCGGAGAGTGAAGTCGCCGACAACCCGCACGCGCCGGCGAGCTCGTCGAGGGTCTGGCCGGCCAGCTGCGTCCGTCGCTCCCCTGCGACGAGCTCATGGCCGATGACGCGGACGTCGGGATCCGCCACCGTACCGAACCCGCCCGGGACAGCCCGCAGCTCAATAGTGCCGCTGAGCCGAAACTGTGGGCCGGCGAGGACCAGCTCGGCCACGCCATGAAGCCCGAGCCGGGTGGCGACGCGGGTCGCGCTGTCCGACGTGTTTCCACTCTGATCCTGCATCGTCGACTCCTCTGTAACGCCACGGGTCTCGGTGGGACTGAACTGCCGAGGATATGTTGTCTCGGCACATCGAGCAGGCCATCAGGACCCTGCACCGCCAAGGAGGTTCGCAATGGGACGTCTCGCCGGCCGGGTCGCCGTCGTCACGGGAGCGAGTCGAGGAGCGGGGAGGGCATTGCCCTGGTGCTCGGGTCGGAGGGGGCCACCGTCTACGTCACAGCCCGGAGTACACGGGAGGCGCCGACGGTGCGTGAAACACCCCACGGAGTGGAGGACACCGCAGAGGAGGTTACGGCGCGCGGCGGAAACGGGATTCCGGTGGCTTGTGACCACACCGACGACGCCCAGGTGGAGGATTTGTTCGCCCGGGTCCGTGCTGACCAGGGCCGACTCGACGTGCTCGTCTGCAACGCCTGGGGCGGCTACATGCCGTACGCGGAGCATCAGGGGTGGTTCTCGATGCCCTTCTGGCAACAGTCCATGGAGCGCTGGGACGGGATGTTCACGGCGGGGCTGCGTGCCCACCTCCTCACCGCCCGGTTCGCGCTGCCGATGATGGTAGAAGCCGACGAGGGCCTGGTCGTGCTCACCACGTTCACTATGGGCCGGCGCTACCTGGGCAACATCTTCTACGACATTGCCAAGAACGCCGTCTGCCGGATGGTGCAGGGCTTGGCCGACGAACTGCGAGACAAAGAGGTGGCCGTGGTCGCGCTCTCCCCCGGGTGGGTGCGGGCCGAGCGAATGACCCGGTTGAGCGAGCGGCAGGAGGCGCAGACCGAATCCGTCGAGTACATCGGCCGGGCCGTCGCTGCTCTCGC
>JBDUDR010000018.1:0-30927 GCA_040002845.1 Nocardioidaceae bacterium | reverse complement strand
GGATGCACACCCACCCGACGATCGGCGACCCCCAGTTCATCTCCAAGCCGGTGGTCGACATGCTGTTCCCGCCAGGTGCTCCCAGCCGGATCCCGATCGTCGCCGTTACCGGCACCAACGGCAAGACCACCACGGCTCGCATGATCGCCCACATCTTCAAGGGCATGGGTCGCAAGGTCGGGATGACCTCGACAGACGGCGTGGTCATCGACGAACGGCTGCTGATCCGCGCCGATGCGTCGGGGCCGAAGTCGGCCCGGATGGTCCTGCAGAACCCACGTGTCGACTTCGCGGTGTTCGAGGTCGCGCGCGGTGGCATCCTGCGTGAGGGTCTCGGCTACGAGCGCAACGACGTTGCCGTCGTGCTCAACGTCCAGCCGGACCACCTGGGCCTTCGTGGCATCGAGACGCTGGAACAGCTGGCCGACGTCAAGGCGGTCCTGGTCGAGGCGGTCCCCCGGGACGGGCACGCCGTGCTCAACGCCGACGATCCCTTGGTACGTGCGATGCGCCGGCGCTGCTCCGGTGACGTCGTCTTCTTCAGCATGGAGGGCCCGGGCACCGAGCAGAGCGACCTGATCGACACCCACTGCCGTCGCGGCGGCAAGGCGGTGACGCTGAGATCGTCGGACCGAGGCGAGATGATGGTGGTCCGGCACGGGCGGCGTGAGATGCAGCTCGCGTGGACCCACTTGCTGCCGGCCACCTTTGGTGGTCGGGCCAGGATGAACGTCCAGAACTGTCTGGCGGCCGCTGCGGCCGCCTTCGCAGCAGGCGCCCCACTGCATGACATCAGGCAGGGACTTCGCACCTTCGCGACCACCTACTACCTGTCGCCGGGCCGCCTCAACCATCTCGAGGTGGCCGGAGTCAACGTCATCGTGGACTACTGCCACAACGCACCAGGCATGCGCATGCTCGGGGACTTCGTCGACCGCGTCGGCGATGGGCTAGCCCTGGCCAGCGATCTGTCGAAACTGTCCCGGATCGGAGTGGTGGCGACGGCCGGCGACCGGCGCGACGACGACATGCGCGAGCTCGGCATCGTTGCGGCAGACCACTTCGACGTCGTCGTGGTGCGCGAGGACCAGGCGCTGCGGGGTCGCGAACGCGGGTACGTAGCCGGCCTGGTGACTGAGGGTGTACGTACGGCAATGGACCAGGGTGCGCGCTGCAAGCAGGTGGAGATGGTCCTCGACGAGATCGCGGCGGTGCGCCATGCGATGGCGCGCGCCAACAAGTCTGATCTGGTCGTGCTGTGCGTCGACAAGCACCCGGCCGTGCTCGCAGAGCTCGAGGGCTGGTCCCACCAGGCACAACCCGGCTCGGGCGCGGGCAGTGGGAACGAGTCAGAAGACCACGTCGGCGACCCAGACCTCAGCTGACACCTGCGGCCAGCACCTTGCGCCTGATCGTTGGGGCGTCATCTGCGGTGGCGCCCTGGCTGCGAAGCCATTCCTCGACCAGCGGGCGATCTTGATGGCACATCACGGCGACCACGTCGTGCGGCCGCGACTGCGCCATCAGCGCCTGCAACGCCTGCAGTTCGGTGTCATACGAAGCCACGTCTTCCACGCCGACCAGTCGGGCTCCCTCCCGGTACAGCTCGGTCATCTCAGGCACCGAGCGACCACGCATGTAGTCGAGCTTGTGGGCGACGACCACCACGTCGGAACCGCGCGCGCCGGCCTCGCCGAGACCACGCACGATGTCGTCCGTCCGGTCGCCCGCAGTTCCAAGCACCAGGAGTCGTCTGCCGACCGGTGGGCACAACCCGCTGATGATCTCCAGCAGCGCCTCCAGGCCCGCCTCATTGTGGGCAAGATCGATGACGACGGTCACGTCACCGAGGGAGTAGATGTTCATCCGGCCGGGGTTCAGCTCAGGTCCCGGCTCGAAGCTGGTCAGACCGCGGACGACGGCAGCGATCTCCAACCCAGCGGCCAGGCCGGCCGATGCGGCAGCGAGAGCGTTCTCCACGTTGAAGTGGGAAAGCCCGGACAGCGTCATGGGGACGTCCACGACGGCCTGTAGGGGGTTCGGGTCCGATCCGGGGTCGAGCACGCTGATCCAGCCATCGATGATCGTGGTCGCCCGCCCGCTCTCGCCCAGGACCTCGCGCACGCCTGGTGCATCTGGGTCTCGGGAGAACACCCACGGCCTGGCCTTGATGACCGAGCGCATGGCCAGCACCCGAGGATCTTGCGCGTTGAGGACCGCCCAGCCGCCGGGCTTCGTGATCCGAGCCACCACCGCTTTCACCTCGGCGAGCTGGTCGACCGTGTCGATGCCCTGCATCCCGAGATGGTCCGCGGAGACGTTCGTCACCACGGACACGTCGTTGCTGGTCACCCCGATCCCCCGCAGCAAGATGCCGCCGCGCGCAGTCTCGGTGACCGCGAACTCGATGCCGGGCTGAGCCAGCACCCGGCCCGCACCGCTCGGACCGGAGTAGTCACCCGGCTCAACCAACGTGCCGTCGACGTAGATGCCGTCGGTACTCGACCAGCCCACGTGCAACCCGGCGCAGCGCGCCATGTGCGCGATCATCCGCGACGTCGTCGTCTTGCCGTTCGTACCGGTGACCGCGACCACCGGCACCCTCGGCCGAATGGTTCGAGGCGGGTCCCCCTCCTCGGCCGAGCGAACCCGGGCCGCCGCCTCGCTGACCACTGCCTCGACCTCTGCGCGCGGCAGTGAGTCGAGGACGAAGCCGACCGCTCTCCCCAACGCCTCGGCGCGCCCGCGCCGCCGCCACGGATAGGCGACCACGATCTGGTGCACATCGGCGGTCGGACGCACCCGCAGCGCAAGCCGGTGGGTGCCGGCCTCGGCGGCGATCTGGCGTACGAGCCGCGCCACCGCCCGGGCGGCAAAGCGCTGCCTGAACCCGGAACCAGCCGCTCCGGGCCGCACGTTCCGCAGCCCGATCCGGGCCGCCAGCCGCAAGGCGTCAGACTCGCTCACCTCGAGCACGCTCGCCAGGTCCAGCGTGAGCTTGACCGCTGCTCGCGGAAAGTACAGGTTGGGCCCTTCCAGGACGCGAAGTTCGGCCACCGAGGAGTGATCGACGGTCATCGAAGCCCAATCTCTGCGAACGTCAGGCGCCCATTGCGTGATAGCCGCCGTCGACATGCACGATTTCTCCCGTGGTCGCGGGGAAGAAGTCGCTCAGCATGGCCACCACCGAACGGGCGGTGGGTTCCATGTCCTTCTCGTCCCACCCCAGCGGTGAGCGGCTGCTCCACATGCTCTCCAGGTCCTCGAATCCTGGGATGGCCTTAGCGGCGAGCGTCTTCAGCGGCCCGGCTGAGACCAGATTCACGCGGATCCCCTTGGGACCGAGGTCGCGAGCCAGGTAGCGAGCGGTGGACTCCAGACCTGCCTTGGCGACACCCATCCAGTCGTACGCCGGCCAGGCGACGGTGGCGTCGAAGGTCATGCCGACCACCGACGATCCGGGAGCCAGCAACGGCAGGCAGGCCACGCTCAGAGAGGCAAGGGAGAACGCAGACACCTGGACCGCCTGTGCCACATCCGGCCAAGGAGCCGTCAGGAACTTGCCACCCAACGAGGTCTCCGGGTTGCCGTAGGCGATCGAGTGGACGACGCCGTCCAGACCATCGACGTGCTCACGGATTCGGTCAGGCAGCCTCTCGAGATGGTTCGCGTCCGTCACGTCCAGCTCGAGCACCGGCGCTTCCTGCGGCAACCGGCCGGCGATCCTTTTGGTGATGGACAGCGCCCGGCCGAAGTTGGAGATCAACACCGTGGCGCCTTCCTGCTGCGCCACCCGAGCCACCGAGAACCCGATCGAGGAGTCGAGGGTGACGCCGGCCACCAGGATCCGCTTGTCCTGCAAGATTCCCATCAGGTTCCTCTCAATGACCCATGCCGAGGCCACCGTCGACCGGGATCACGGCGCCCGTGATGTATGCAGCTTCCTTCGACGTCAGCCAACGGGTCACCCACGCCACCTCGTTTGCGGTGGCGTACCTGTTCAGCGGGATTGCCTTGAGATACTCGGCCCTCTTGTCCTCCGGCAGCTGCGACGTCATGTCCGTCTCGACGAACCCGGGTGCCACCACGTTTGCCGTGATGCTTCGGCTGCCCAGCTCGCGGGCCATCGAGCGGGCGAGGCCCACCAGCCCCGCCTTGCTGGCTGCGTAGTTGACCTGCCCGGCCGACCCGAGCAGACCTACGACCGACGAGATGAACACGATGCGTCCACGTCGCAGTCGGAGCATCCCACGGGCCGCTCGCTTGGCGACCCGAAACGACCCCGTCAGGTTGGTATCGATGACGCTCGACCAGTCCTCCTCCCCCATGCGGAGCAGCAAGGTGTCTCTGGTGACCCCGGCGTTCGCAACCAGCACCTCGACCGGACCGTGAGCTTCCTCGACTTCGGCGAACGCCCGCTCAACGGTCTCCGGGTCGGTGACATCGCACTGGACCGCAAGGAAACCGTCGGGCGGCGTCCCGGTCCGATAGGTGATGGCCACGTCGTCACCGTCGTCGGCGAAAGCCGCGGCAATGGCCAGCCCGATTCCGCGATTTCCGCCTGTCACCAGCACAGACCTGCCCACGCGCCCTCCTCACTCGGCCCCGCCCAGCAGGCGACGCTATCGTCTCCGGCCAGACCTCGCAGAATCTACTCGTCGTCCTCGAGACGGAAGCCGAGCTTCATGGTCACCTGGAAGTGCTCGACGTCACCGCCCTCGACATGACCGCGCACCTGCGTCACCTCGAACCAGTCCAGATGTCGCAGGGTACGGGCGGCACGGGCGATGCCGTTCTTGATGGCGTCATCGACCCCAGCCGGTGAGGTACCCACGATCTCAGTGACCCGATATGTGCGACCAGCCATCGACGGCTCCTGTCTGTGGTGGCACCCACGACGGGTGCGAGCAGACCATTGTTGCGTTCGACGCCGGTCTGGCCGCGCCAGGGCGGCCCGCTGCGCGTACCGTGGAGCGCGGGAGGGAAGATGACCCGCAGGGACGACGAGCCGATCAGCATCAGCGCCGCACGTCCCAGCAAGAGCGCGGACATCCGCAGCCGCGAGATCAAGTACCTCGTGTCGATGGGAATCCGTACCGTCTGCTTCGTGCTGGCGATCGTGGTGTCTGGACCCCTGCGCTGGGTGTTCATCATCGCAGCGTTCGTGCTTCCCTACTTCGCCGTGGTCATGGCGAACGCCGCTTCGCACACCGGCCCCGACGGATTCCAGCCCTACCAGCCCGACCGCGACGCGCTGCCGCCGGGTGAGGGCGAAGATCTCGGCCATCCAGGCTCTCGGTGACGAATCCGGTTGTCATTTCCCCCGCGCTCGACGAGATCGGTGCACAAAGTGCTTCAGTCGGGTAGACCTCGCAAGTTTCTTCGTGTAAGAATCCAACTCAGCGCTCCGCTTCCCCCGTCGGAGTGCGACCTGATGCGATGCCGGACGATTCCCCCCGTGGTCGTTCGGCATCGTCCTTGCTGGCCGCTGGGACGTCCGTGAGCGGGCCAACATCGGAGTCGGCCGTCTGCTCGGCGAAGGGCTGCTCGCGACCGGCCAGCTGGGCGCTGCGCTGGAACAACCCGAAGATCCACGCCCCCGATCGCCGCAAGGTGTGGCTGGCCTGTGACGAACACCGAGGATCGCTGGCGGAGTTCCTGTCCGCGCGCGCGTTCCTCCGTGACGTGGTGCCGTTCGAAGCCGACCGGTCGTGACCGGCTAGCCGCCAATCGCCGACATCGGCCGCGACGGCTGCAGGAACGTGACGTCGTCGATGCCGTGTCCCGGTCGCTTGAGCCACATCGCCTTGCGCCACCGGTCGGCTACGTCGTTGTCGTCGGCACCTGCTCGCAGGGCTGTGCGCAGGTCGGACTCCTCGCGGGCGAACAGACAGTTGCGCACCTGACCGTCTGCGGTGATGCGCACGCGATCGCAGTCGCCGCAGAACGGCCTGGTCACAGACGCGATCACACCAACCGTCTCGGGGCCACCATCGACGAGGAACCGCTCGGCCGGAGCGCTCCCACGGATCTCGCCAGCGGGGTCCAGCGTGAAGTGGGCCGCGAGAGAGTCGAAGATCTCTTCGGCCGTGATCATGGTGTCCCGCCGCCATCCATGCTGGGCGTCGAGCGGCATCTGCTCGATGAACCTCAGCTCATAGCCTTGGCGCAGACACCAGCGAAGCAGCTCAGGAGCCTGGCCGTCGTTGACTCCCCGCAGCAGGACCGCGTTGATCTTGACCGGGGTCAGACCCGCCCGGGCCGCGGCGGCTGCACCGTCGACGACATCCTGGAATCGATCTCGCCCGGTGATCTCGGCGAACGTACTCGGGCGGATGGTGTCGAGGCTGACGTTCACCCGATCGAGCCCGACTGCCGCCAGCGCAGCGGCGGTACGCTGCAAGCCGAGACCATTCGTGGTTAGCGCGATCTTGGGTCGCGGCCGCAGCGCTGCCGTGCGCCGCACGATGTCAACCAAGCCGCGGCGGATCAGAGGCTCTCCCCCGGTGAAGCGAACCTCCTCGACCCCGAGCTGCTCGACAGCAATCCGGATGAGGCGCACGACCTCGTCATCGGTGAGTACCTCGTCGGTGGGGAGCCAGTCGAGGCCTTCTGCCGGCATGCAGTAGTTGCAGCGCAGGTTGCAGCGATCTGTCAGGGACACCCGCAGGTCGGTCGCCACCCGACCGAACCGGTCCGAGAGAGCGCCCGTGGTGGGTGCTTGTGTCGCGATCACCCCCCCAGCCTACGGGGCCGCGGACCCGGGGGTGATGGTCGTGGTCGGCACCGAGACGGGGGGCGTCCCCTGGCACCCGGAGATTGGTGCGCCGGGTTAGGTTCTGAGGGTGTATCGCTTCGTGCTGAGCCGCCGCTGGATCGGCTTCGCCCTCCTCGTGGTAGCGCTGTCGCTGCTGTTCGTCCGGCTGGGGATCTGGCAGTTCCACCGACTAGCCGAGCGGCACGCGAACAATGCAGTGATCGAGCGGAATCTGGCTGCGGCACCGGCTGCTCTCGACAGCGTCGTGGCCCCGACCGAAACGGTCCAGGACGACCTCGCCTGGCGGCAGGTAAACGTGACGGGGACGTTCGATGCGACCCATCAGATCCTGGTTCGCTACCAGACCCGCGACGGAGCCCTCGGTGTCGACGTCTTGACCCCCATCCGCCAGGTCAGTGGGTCTGCCGCGCTGGTCGACCGGGGTTGGCTGCCGACCGGGAACAACATCACGCACGAAGTCCAGGTTCCGGCCCCTCCCACCGGGCAGGTGCGGCTCACCGGATGGCTGATGCCCGACCAGGACGGCAGCGACGACCAGTTGCGGGTCCAGTCAGGGTCTGTCCGGCTCATCTCCAGCCCGGCGATCGCGCCCACCCTTCCGTACCCTATCCACGACGGGTACGTGTCGATGACCTCGTCGGACCCCGTCCCGAGCATTCCGTTGCGCCGCACAGACGCACCGGGGCTGAGCTCCGGCCCACACTTGTTCTACGGGCTGCAATGGTTCTTCTTCGCCGGGCTCGCCGTGGTCGGCTGGTTCTACTTCGCGTACACAGAGGCGCAGACTCGTCAGCGAGCCACTGGCGACCAACCCGCCGCAGCGGCGCAAATCGGCCTGACAGACGCCGGCGCCTGAGACGTCAGAGCGCTCGCAAGGCTCCCCCATCGACAGGGATCATCGCGCCGGTCAGGTAGGACGCCGCCGAAGACAAGGCGAACGCCGCGACTGCTCCGAACTCTTCCGGCCTGCCATACCTGCGCAGCGGGATTGCCGCGACGACGGCGGCCCGCTCACTCGCCGGGTCATCAGCCAGCTGTTCGAGCTCGCGCGTCCGTTCGGTGTCGATGCGACCGGGCAGCAGGCCCACGAACCGGATGCCTTGGGGCCCGAGCTCGTCGGCCATCGTCTTGGCCACCATCGCCAGACCGGGGCGCAGGCCATTGGAGATGCTGAGGCCGGCTATCGGCTGCCGGACAGAGGACGACAGGACGAAGGCGAGAGCACCGCCGGCATCCATGGAGGCGGCCAGCGTGCGAGCCATGCGCACTGCCCCGAGGAACACTGACTCGAAGGCGGCTCGCCACTGCTCGTCCTGAACCTCCATGACGGAGCCTGGCGGCGGCCCTCCGACACTGATCAGCGCGCCGTCGAGCCGACCGAAGCTGCCGGTCGCCGCGGCCGCGAGCCGGGCGGGTGTGTCCTCGTCGGCGTTGTCGGCGACCACACCCACGCAGGCAGAGTCACCCAGCGCCCGGACGACGTCGTCGATCGACCCGGGGCTGCGGGATGACACGACCACGCGCGCGCCCTCTGCCACCAGCGCGGACGCGCCGGCCCTGCCGAGGCCACGGCTCCCACCGGTCACGACGAATACACGTCCGGAGAGTCCAAGGTCCACCCGAGACATCCTTTCGCATCGCCGCAGCTTGGCCAATGGGGCGGTCAGGCCTGCAGGAGCGCGTCCTTCTGCTGTTCGGCGGCGGGCAGGAACTGGGTCCGGTAGAGGTCGGCATAAGTGCCATCGAGGTCGAGCAGCTCGAGGTGAGTGCCGCGCTCGACGATCTGGCCGTCATCGACGACCAGGATCTCGTCGGCGTTACGGACGGTCGAGAGTCTGTGCGCGATGACCAGCGAGGTGCGTCCCTCCAGAGCGGCGTCGAGAGCACGCTGCACGGCTACCTCGGACTCGGAGTCGAGGTGTGCGGTCGCCTCGTCGAGGATCACTATGCGGGGGGCCTTGAGCAGCAGCCGGGCGATCGCGAGCCGCTGGCGTTCCCCTCCTGACAGCCGGTAGCCGCGGTCACCGACCAGGGTGTCCAGGCCGTCGGGCAGCGAGGCCACCAGCGGCTCGATCTGGGCGGCCCTGAGGGCGTCGTACAACTGCTGCTCGGTGGCCCCCGGGCGGGCGTAGAGCAGGTTGCCCCGTATCGTGTCGTGGAACATGTGAGCCTCTTGGGTGACGTACCCGATGGCGTGGTGGAGCGACGTCGAGGACAGGTCACGGACGTCGAGTCCGCCCACCCGGACCGACCCGGAGGTCACGTCGTAAAGTCGCGCCACCAGGTTGGTGATGGTGGTCTTCCCGGCTCCCGATGGACCCACGAGCGCGATCAGCTGTCCGGGGTGGACCGAGAAGCTCACGTCGTCGAGCACCTGAGTGCCGCTTCGCGAGTCCAGCACCGCCACCGACTCGAGACTGGCCAGGGAGATCTCGTCGGCGCTCGGGTAATGGAAGCCGACGTGGTCGAACTCCACGCTCGCTGCGTCGGGTGGCAGGCGGACGGGGTCCGCCGGCTCGCTGATCATCGGCTCGAGGTCGAGGACTTCAAAGACTCGCGAGAACGAAACCAGGGCCGTCATGACGTCGACTCTCACGTTCGCCAGGGCGGTGAGCGGACCGTACAGCTGGCCAAGCAGGGCGGCGAGTGCGAGCAGGGTCCCCACGCTGAGCTGTCCGTGGACCGCGAACACTCCGCCGACGCCGTAGACGATCGCGGTGGCTATCGCGGCGACCAAGGTCAAGGCGGAGAAGAAGATGCTGCCGACCATCGCGCTCTGGACGCCCAGGTCGCGCACACCCGCCGAGCGCCTGCTGAACTCGAAATCCTCGTCGGTCTGGCGGCCGAACAGCTTGACCAGCATCGCGCCACCGACGTTGAACCGCTCGGTCATCATCGACGACATCTGGGAGTTCAGCTGCATCTGGTCGTAGGTGAGACCGGCCAGCTTGCGTCCCGCCCATTTGGCGGGGATCAAGAACACGGGCAGCATGGCCACCGCGATCAGGGTGATCTGCCAAGAAAGCACCAGCATCGCCACCCCGACCAGCAGCAGGCTGATCACGTTGCTGATCACCCCGGACAAGGTCGATGTGAACGCGCGTTGTGCGCCGATGACGTCGTTGTTCAACCGAGAGACCAAGGCACCGGTCTGGGTCCGGGTGAAGAACGCGAGCGGCATCTTCTGGACGTGGGAGAACACCTTGGTGCGAAGGTCGAATATGAGTCCTTCGCCGATGCGTGAGGAGTACCAACGCTCGATCAGGGTCAGGGCAGCCTGGACGAACGCCAGAGCGGCGATGCCGACCGCGATCCACGTCACCAGGCGAGCGTTGTGCTTGAGCACACCGTCGTCGACGATCGTCTTGAACAGGAACGGCGCAACCACCGCCAAGGCGGAGTCGAGCACGGTCAGGAGCAGAAAGGCGACGATCTTCCGGGAGTGAGGCTTCGCGAAGACCAGCACACGCCGCAGCGTTCCGGGCGCCAGCTTTTGCTTCGCGACGTCCGCGTTCGCGGTGTACGCGCGATATGCGTGATATCGGCTACCAGCCGAGCTCATGCGCATTCCCCCTGCCGGGTATGTTCGCCCCGTTCAACGCGATCATCAGATGGTTGATTCCCTCGGTCACCAGGTCAGGCCAGTGCCACCAGGTCGAGATAGTCCGAGCCCCACAGGTCCTCGTCGCCGTCGGGCAGCAACAGGACACGATCGGGACGAAGAGCCTCCACGGCGCCCTCGTCATGCGTCACCAGCACGATCGCACCTGCGTACGCCCGGATCGCACCGAGCACCTCACGGCGGGAGGTGGGGTCGAGGTTGTTCGTGGGCTCGTCGAGCAGCAAGACGTTGGCCGACGAGACGACGAGCGTCGCCAGCGCGAGCCTGGTCTTCTCACCACCCGACAGAATACTGGTCGGTTTGGCACTGTCGTCGCCGGAGAACAGGAAGGATCCAAGAACCGAACGCGCATCTCCTGCACTCAGATCGGGCGCGGCGTGCAGCACGTTCTCGAGCACGGTCACCTGCTCGTCCAGGGTCTCGTGCTCCTGTGCGTAGTAGCCGAGCTTGAGCCCGTGCCCCGGCTCGACCACTCCGGTGTCCGGTTGATCGATGCCTGCCAGAAGGCGCAGCAAGGTCGTCTTACCTGCGCCGTTGAGGCCCAGCACGACCACCCGACTGCCCCGGTCGACGGCCAGGTCCACGTCGGTGAACACCTCCAGCGACCCGTACGACTTGGACAGTCCGACCGCGGTCAGCGGCGTCCGGCCGCACGGAGCGGGAGCCGGGAACTTGATCTTCGCGACTCGGTCGCTGCGTCGCTCCGCTTCCAGCCCAGCGACCAGACGTTCGGCACGGCGCGCCATCTGCTGGGCTGCGGTGGCCTTGGTGGCCTTCGCGCGCATCTTGTTCGCCTGCTCCATCAGCGCCCCCGCCTTCCGCTCCGCGTTGGCCCGCTCCCGGCGCCGGCGCCGTTCATCTGTCTCACGCTGTTGCAGGTAAGCCCGCCAGCCCAGGTTGTAGACGTCGATCTCGGCGCGGTTGGCGTCGAGATGGAACACCCTGTTCACCGTCGTGTCCAGCAACGACACGTCGTGACTGATCACCACCAGGCCCCCCTGCCGCGACTTCAAGAAGTCACGCAGCCAGCGGATCGAGTCCGCGTCCAGATGGTTGGTGGGTTCGTCGAGCAGCAGTATCTCCGCGCCGGAGAACAGAATCCGGGACAGCTCCACCCGGCGGCGCTGACCGCCGGAGAGGGTCCCCAGCGGTTGGCCGAGAACACGGTCGTCCAGCCCGAGGCTGGCCGCGATCTGAGCGGCCTGCGACTCGGCGGCATAACCACCTCCGGCGTGTAATTCGGCATCCGCCCTGGCGTACCGCCGCATGGCGCGTTCTTGGTGGTCGCCGCTCGTGGTAGCCATCTCATGCTCGGCCGAGCGCAGCCGAGCCACTACGTCGTCGAGACCGCGGGCCGACAAGATCCGCTCCCGCGCCAGGCCGTCTGGGTCACCGGACCGCGAGTCCTGAGGCAGGTATCCCACACTGCTGGTGACCCGGACGCTGCCGCCCGCCGGCTGAGCCTCACCGGCAAGAACCCTGGTGAGGGTGGTCTTGCCGGCTCCGTTCCGGCCCACCAGCCCGATCTTGTCTCCGGCGCCCACCCGGAATGTGGCAGCACCGATCAACAGCCGCGCACCAGCGCGGACCTGCAGATTGTGGGCGGTGATCATGTGAGGGTGAGCTCTTTTGGGGCGACGGGATGTGATGACGGCGGCTGCGGACGGATGCGCCTGCGTCGATGCCCTGCCCGAGCGTCGCCTTAGTCCTGGAGGCTCGTCATGCGTCTAGTCTACGGGCGTACAGGCAGCCATGGAGCCGCGCCACGGTAAGGGACACCAGCATGAAGTTCAACCCGAAGGCAAGACTGGACACGAAGCAGATTCGAGACCGCCGTGGTCGAGCGACATCGGGCGGCGGCGGGCTTCCTGGCCTTCCGACTGGTAGAGGCGGGCTCCCCAGCGGCTTGCCGGTCGGCGGCGGCATCGTGGGTGTCATCATCGCCCTGGTCATCGCGTTCGTGGTCTGGAAGTCCGGTGGCGGCGAGCCAAGCGGCTCGTCCGCGTCCACCGAAGCGGGCACCAGCTCCGATTCCGACGTCGTCGAACGCTGCCAGACCGGGGCAGACGCCAACAAGTACAAAGACTGCGCGATCGTCGCCGATGTCAACTCGATCCAGTCCTACTGGACCAATGCTCTCCCGCAGCAGACGGGGACCACGTACACCGCGGTCCCCACCACGTGGTTCACCGGGTCGACATCTACGGGGTGCGGCAATGCGACGTCGGCGGTCGGCCCCTTCTACTGCCCCGCCGACAAGGTCGTCTACATCGACCTGACGTTCTTCCACGACATGCTGCAGGGTCAGCTGGGAGCATCCGGAGGGCCGTTCGCGGAGGCCTACGTGCTTGCCCACGAGTATGGCCATCATGTGCAAGACCTGCTGGGCACGATGGATCAGGTCAAGACCCAGCAGGGCCCGAAGAGCGACTCCGTACGCCTCGAGCTGCAGGCCGACTGCTTCGCCGGGATCTGGGCGAAGTACGCCACCACGGCCCAGGATGCGGGGGGTGAGCCCTTCATCCTCGATCTCACCACCGACGACATCAACCGGGCACTGGACTCTGCACGCGCGGTCGGGGACGACCGGATCCAGCAGCAGACGTCGGGCCGCGTCGACCCTGACCAGTGGACGCATGGATCGTCTGCTGAGCGGCAGCACTGGTTCACGGTCGGCATGACGGACGGCACGATCAAGGCATGTGACACGTTCGGCACCGACAACCTAGACGGCTGACGGATCCCAGATCTCGATCTCGATCCGGGTCGCGTCGCGGGCCGCCTGCACCAGCACTCGCTGGCGTGGGTCCGCGACCGGCAGGAACCGCCCTGCCGGCAGCGCGGCGAGGGGTGCCAACCGCGGATCCTCGAGCACGCGCGCCACCGCCGACCGATCTCCCCCGGTGACCAGGCCGTCCAGTGCGTCCATCTCAGCCATCAGCAGTCCAGCGCAGGCATCGGCGGCAGCCATGAAAGCCACCCGCGCCTGGTTGCCACGGCGTCTGGCAAATCGCTGCTGGCTCCAACCGCCGGCCTTCGTCTTGCCCTGCACATGCCTGGACCCCACCTTGCTCGCGGTCAATACACCCGCACGGGTCACCCCGACGCCGAACCCGCCGCGGCGCACCAGCAGGAGCCCGAGCCGGCGCGCCTCTTCGCAGTGTGCCACCCAGTCCTCACCGGCGGGCTGGAACGGGATGTGTACGCGCACCCAAGCGCCATCATCCGCCGCGGCGACCGCCTCCTCGCGGCTTCGCGTCCAGGTCAGGCCGGGGTGTCGATCGCCCAGCTCGGCCAGCCACCCGCGCAACCGGTTCGCCGGCACGGTGATGTGCCGCGGTGCGACCGGTCTCGTATCCACGGTCGGCTCCTGGGATCAGCGGATCAGACGTTGAATCCCAAGGCGCGCAGCATTTCGCGACCGTCGTCGGTTATCTTGTCCGGTCCCCACGGAGGCATCCACACCCAGTTGATCCGGAAGTCGTTGACCAGACCCTCCAGTGCCTGCCGCGTCTGGTCCTCGATGACGTCCGTCAGGGGGCAGGCCGCCGAGGTCAGCGTCATGTCGATGAGCGCTGTCTTGTCGTCGGTCACCGTCACGCCGTAGACCAACCCGAGGTCCACCACGTTGATCCCCAGCTCGGGATCAACGACGTCCTTCATCGCTTCGGTGACGTCCTCCTCACCCACTGGCGCCGGTGTAACCGCCGCTGCGACGTCCACGTCTGGCATATCGGTCATGATCGCTCCCTCATCGGCGCTGCCCGCGCCGTCGCATCCTTCCAGGCCATCCAGGCCAGCAACGCGCACTTGATGCGGGCGGGAAACCTCGCTACCCCCGCGAACGCGACGCCGTCCTCGAGTCGCTCCTCGTCGGGTTCGACGCTGCCACCGCCCTGCATCAAGGCCAAGAACTCATGGTGCAACGATATGGCCTCATCCACCGGCTTGCCGATCACGAGGTCGGCCATCACCGAGGCCGCGGCCTGCGAGATCGAGCAACCCTCCGCGGCATACGACACGTCCTCGACGACCCCGTCGTCGACCCGCACCCGCAACCTGATCTCGTCGCCGCAGGTGGGATTGACGTGGAACACCTCGGCATCGTACGGCTCGCGCAGCCCCGCGTGGTGCGGCCTCTTGTAGTGGTCCAGGATGATCTCCTGGTACAGGGAGTCGATGCTCATCAGGCCACCCTGAAGAACCGCTTGGTCTGCTCCAGCCCGTCTACCAGCGCGTCGACCTCGGAGGTCGTAGTGTAGAGGTAGAACGACGCCCGAGTGGATGACTGGCAACCGAACCGCCGGTGGGCCGGCTGGGCGCAGTGGTGACCGGCGCGGACGGCTATGCCCATCGAGTCGAGCACCTGGGAGACGTCGTGCGGATGCACGCCCTCGAGGTCGAAGCTGATGGCTCCGCCTCGGTCCACCGGCTCGGTGGGGCCGATGACCCGCAGTCCGGCCACCGTCGACAGCCCCTTCAGAGCGTACGCGGTGACCGCCCGCTCATGGGCTGCGACCGTCTGCATCCCGATTGCCGACAGGTAGTCCACCGCGGCGCCGAGCCCGACCGCTTGTGCGATCGGAGGCGTCCCGGCCTCGAACCTTTGTGGCGGCGCGGCGAACGTCGACCGGGCCATCGTGACGGTCTCGATCATGTTGCCGCCAGCCAGGAAAGGAGGCAGCTGGGCGAGCAGGTCGCGACGCCCCCACAGCACACCGATCCCGGTCGGGCCGACCATCTTGTGACCGGTGAAGGCGACGAAGTCGGCGCCCAGCGCGGTCAGGTCGACGGGCAGCTGCGGGACCGCCTGCGAGGCGTCGACGACCACCAAGGCGCCCACGGCGTGCGCTCTCGCGATGATGGTCGCCAGCGGGTTGACCGTGCCGAGCATGTTGGACACCCACACGACCGAGACGACCTTCGTGCGCTCGTTGATCAGTGAGTCGATCTCGGACAGATCCATCCTGCCGTCGTCGGTGAGCCCGAACCAGCGCAGCGTTGCGTCCTTGCGCTGGCAGAGGAGCTGCCACGGCACGATGTTTGAGTGATGTTCCATCTCGGTGATGACGACCTCGTCACCCGTCCCGACACCCAGGTCGCTGCTGCCCCACGACAGCGCGTTGGCGACCAGGTTGAGCGCCTCCGTGGAGTTCTTGGTGAACACCACCTCGTCGCGTGAGGGGGCGTTCACGAACGTGGCGACCTTGTCCCGGGCAGCCTCGAACGCCGCAGTGGACTCGGCGCCGAGCTGGTGTACGGCCCGGGCGACGTTCGCGTTGTGGAGCGCATAGTGATCCCGCATCGCATCGATGACCGACTGCGGCTTCTGGGAGGTGTTGGCACTGTCCAGATAGACGAGTGGCTTCTCGTCGGCCAGCCGCCGGGTCAGGATCGGGAAGTCCTGGCGGATCCGGTCCACATCGAGCAGGTCAGGCGCGAGCAGCAGGGGTGCGGTCATGACACAGACGCCTCCGCGACAGCAGCCTTGTCGGCGCTGACGTACTTGTCGTAGCCCTCCGCTTCCAACCGGTCGGCCAGCTCGGGACCACCCTCCTCGGCCACCCGTCCGTTGACGAACACGTGAACGAAGTCGGGCGTGATGTACTGCAAGATCCGGGTGTAGTGCGTGATCAGCATCACGCCGCGGTCACCTTGCGCACGGAACCGGTTGACGCCCTTGGCCACCACCTTCAATGCATCGATGTCGAGCCCGGAGTCGGTCTCGTCCAGGACGGCGAACGTGGGGTTCAGCAGCTCCAGCTGGAGAATCTCGTGACGCTTCTTCTCACCGCCCGAGAAGCCCTCGTTGACGTTGCGTTGCCCGAACTCGCGATCCATCGAGACCCGGTCGAGCGCCTCGTTGACGTCCTTGATCCAGGTGCGCAGCTTGGGGGACTCTCCGTCGAGTGCGGTCTTGGCGGTGCGCAGGAAGTTGGACACTGAGACACCCGGAACCTCGACGGGGTACTGCATGGCCAGGAACAGTCCCGCCCGCGCCCGCGCGTCAACAGTCATGCCGAGCACATCGACGCCGTCGAGGGTCACCGAGCCGCTGGTGACCGCGTATTTCGGGTGACCCGCGATGGAGTAGGCAAGGGTCGACTTGCCCGACCCGTTCGGGCCCATGATCGCGTGCGTCTCACCAGAACGCACCGTGAGGTCGACGCCGCGCAGGATCTGCTTCGCGCCGCCCTCGGTGTCGACCGATACGTGCAGGTCGCTGATCTCCAGAGTTGCCATCAGTGTTCAGACTCCGTTGCTATGGTTTGCGCCGTTTCGAGCTCCGAGCGCGTGGGTTCAGGGGAATAGTGGGTTGTCGATATCGACGACGACGTCGTCCCCGTCGATCTTGCAGGGGTAGACGGCCACCGGCTCCGTTGCAGGCAGGTTGAGCACCTCGCCGGTGCGGACGTCGAACCGCGAGCCATGCAACCAGCACTCGATCTCGAGGCCTTCGACATCGCCCTCGGACAGGGCGATCTGCGCGTGCGAGCACTCGTCGCGGATGGCGTAGACCTCGTCACCTGCGCGGACCAGTGCGACCTCCAAGCCGTCGACGTCGACGGCCTTGACGCGGCCATCGGGTATCTCGGCCAACGCACAGGCCAGGGAGAAGCCGGCCATCACGCACCAGCCGCACTGGCCGGAGCAAGTCCGATATTGGCTTCGAGCTCTTGCTCTATCGCCTGCATCAGCCGGGGCTCGATCTGCGGCACGCCGATGCGGCGGACGATGTCGGCGAAAAAGCCGTGCACGACCAGGCGGCGCGCCTCCTCGTCGGGGATTCCCCGGCTCTGCAGGTAGAACAGTTGCTCGTCGTCAAAGCGGCCCGTCGTGCTCGCATGGCCGGCGCCGATGATCTCTCCGGTCTCGATCTCGAGGTTAGGAACGGAGTCGGCCCGGCAGCCGTCGGTGAGCACGAGGTTGTTGTTGGACTCGTAGGTGTCGATGCCCTCGGCGACCTTGCGGATGAGCACGTCGCCGATCCACACCGTGTGTGCACCGGCCCCTTGCAGCGCACCCTTGTAGTCGACTCGACTGCGGGTGCGAGGGGCGTTGTGATCGACGAACAGCCGGTGCTCGAGGTGTTGGCCCTGGTCGGCGAAGTACAGCCCGAGCATGTCGACCTGGCCGCCGGTGCCGTCGTAGGCGACCGACACGCTCATGCGTACGACATCTCCGCCCAAGGACACCGCGGAGTGGTGAAGCACGGCGTCGCGACCGACCAGTGCATGGTGATGGGTCACGTGGACGGCATCGTCTGCCCAGTCTTGGATGGACACGAACCGGAGTGTCGCCCCCTCGCCCACGACCAGCTCGACATTGTCGGCGAAGACGGCCGAACCCTCGTGCACCACCACGACGGTGGCCGAGCTGAACGGCTCAGCACGGACCACCAGATGGCCGGCGGCCGCTCTCGCGACACCAGCGCCTCGCAGCGTAACGATGGTCGGCTCAGGCGCCACCTGCTCGCGCGGGATCGTGACCACGAACGTCTTGTCCGCCGCCTGCCAGGCGCGAGCGCTCACCCGGTCGACCGGCACATAGCCGGATGACCCTTTGGCCTCGTCGTCGCAGGCCACCACGCCCGTCTCGACGACCGGGTCTGCGGACACGTCGACCGTGTAGTCCGAACCGTCCAGCGGCCGGTCGGCGTGCAGCTCGCGCAACCTCTTGATCGGGGTGAAGCGCCACACTTCCTCGCGGCCGTTGGGCACCGGGTGATCGGCCGGATCGAACGAGCCCCGCGGGTGGAGGTGACTCGCGACAGCCGATGAATCGGTGGACACGCGGCGCGGCGTCTCTTGGGTCGTTGACTGGGTCACCCGACGGCGCCTTCCATCTGCATCTCGATCAGCCGGTTGAGCTCGAGGGCGTACTCCATGGGCAGCTCGCGTGCGATCGGCTCGATGAACCCGCGAACGATCATTGCCATTGCCTCGTCCTCCTCGAGTCCGCGGCTCATCAGGTAGAACAGCTGGTCCGCGCTGACCTTGGACACGGTGGCCTCATGACCCAGTGAGACGTCGTCCTCGCGTACGTCGACATAGGGATAGGTGTCGGAGCGGCTGATCTGGTCGACCAGCAGCGCGTCGCACTTGACCGTACTGGCGGAGTGATGGGCGCCGTCGTTGACCTGCACCAGCCCGCGGTAGGAAGTACGGCCACCGCCGCGCGCCACCGACTTGGAGATGATCGAGCTCGAGGTGTGCGGTGCGTTGTGCACCATCTTGGCGCCCGCATCCTGGTGCTGGCCCTCACCCGCGAACGCGATCGAGAGGGTCTCGCCCCGGGAGTGCTCCCCCATCAGGTAGACGGCGGGGTATTTCATCGTCACCTTGGACCCGATGTTGCCGTCGATCCACTCCATGGTGGCGCCCGCCTCGCACACGGCCCGCTTGGTCACCAGGTTGTAGACGTTGTTCGACCAATTCTGGATCGTGGTGTAGCGACAGCGTGCGCCCTTCTTGACGATGATCTCGACCACTGCCGAGTGCAACGAGTCAGATGAGTAGATGGGCGCGGTGCAGCCCTCGACGTAGTGCACGTAGGCACCCTCGTCGACGATGATCAAGGTGCGCTCGAACTGCCCCATGTTCTCGGTGTTGATGCGGAAGTACGCCTGCAGCGGGATATCGACATGGACGCCCTTGGGGACGTAGATGAACGACCCACCAGACCACACTGCCGTGTTGAGGGCGGCGAACTTGTTGTCGCCGACCGGGATGACGGACCCGAAGTAGTCACGGAAGATCTCCGGGTGCTCTCGCAGAGCGGTGTCTGTGTCGAGGAAGATCACGCCCTGCTCTTCGAGATCCTCGCGGATCTTGTGGTAGACGACCTCGGACTCGTACTGAGCGGCCACTCCAGACACCAGACGCTGCTTCTCCGCCTCCGGGATGCCGAGCCTGTCGTAGGTGTTCTTGATGTCGTCGGGCAGCTCTTCCCAGCTGGTGGCCTGTTTCTCCGTCGAGCGGACGAAGTACTTGATGTTGTCGAAGTCGATGGCGAGCTCGGCCCCCCAGGTGGGCATCGGCTTGCGGTGGAACAGCTTGAGGCCCTTCAGCCGAAGATCGAGCATCCACTCCGGCTCGCTCTTGAGGCCTGAGATGCCACGGACAACCGGCTCGTTGAGGCCGCGCGTCGCGTCCGCTCCCGCGGCGTCGCTGTCGGCCCAGCCGTACTGGTAGCGACCGATGCCCTCGAGCTCGGCATGCGCAGTGCTGGTCATGAACGGGTCCTCCCGGTTGACGTGGCATCGCGGGCTATCAGCCCGGCCGCCTGGGCGTTGGGGACGTTGGTGGTGCAGACACCGTCGCCGTGGGCGATGGTGGCGAGCCGCTGGACGTGCCGTCCCAAGAGTCGGGCGAACACCTCCGTCTCGGCTTCGCACAGCTGCGGGAACTGCGCGGCGACGTGCGCCACGGGGCAGTGGTGCTGGCAGATCTGGTCGCCGATGGGTGAGCTGTGCACCGAGGCTGCGTAGCCGTCCCCCGTAAGGGCATCAGCCAGCACCTGGGTCCGCTCGTCCTCGGGTGCGGACGTGACGTCGGAGCGGTAACGCTCCTCGAGCTCGGCGACGAGCTGGTGCGCGAACGTCGACACTGCCTGTTCGCCGGCGGTCTCCGACAAGAACCTCAAGGCGCTGGCGGCCAGGTCGTCGTAGGCCTGGAAGAACTCGTCGCGCCCGGAGTCTGTGAGGGCGAAGACCTTCGCGGGACGTCCGCGGCCCCGATGGCCGTAGACACGGGGCTCGCGGGCTTCGAGCGCGCCCTCCCCCAGCAGATGGTCGAGATGCCGGCGGACCGCCGCGGGCGTCAGCCCCAGCCGCTTGGCGAGGGATGCGGCGCTCGAAGGACCGTTCTCGAGGATCGATCGAGCCACCCGCTCGCGCGTCGGCGTCTCGCCACCGGCCAGCTCGAGCAACGGCGTGCGGAGACGCGTTGTCGTGCGCGGCGGCGAGTCCGTCGTGCCTGCGCTCGCGTTTTTCACAACACCATTGTGTCGTTATTCCGAACAGGGATCAACTAAGGTCGACCTAAGTCGCTTCCTTCCGTTTTGCCCCGCTGAGTCATGCTGAGTCACGCTGGGTCATCCTGGGTCATGCTGGGTCATCCTGGGTCGGCAACGCGTGGCCGCGGGCGCCACCCGCCGGTCACGTGGGCCGCGCGTCTCCATGGGCTTCTGAGAGACTTCTGAGGTGTCCACCCCCAGCGCCGATGCTGTCGTCGTCGACGGGCTCGTGATGCGCTACGGCGACACGATGGCCCTGGACGGACTCTCCCTCGCCGTGGCGACCGGCAGCATCACGGCCATCCTCGGCCCGAACGGCGCCGGCAAGACGACCACCGTGGAAACCTGCGAGGGTTACCGGCGCCCGCAGGCGGGCACCGTACGCGTTCTGGGGCTGGATCCCGTCCCCCAGCACGCAGCCCTGATGGCCCGGATCGGGGTGATGTTGCAAGCGGGCGGTTCGTGGGGCACGGTGCGCGCCGATGAGATGCTCGGCCATATCGCCAGGCTTCATGCTGACCCGCTCGACGTCCGGTTTCTCATCGACCGACTCGGACTCGACTCCTGCGGCCGTACCTTCTACCGTCGGCTTTCGGGCGGGCAGCAACAGCGGTTGGGCCTTGCGATGGCCATCGTGGGCCGCCCCGAGCTCGTGTTCTTGGACGAACCCACGGCGGGACTCGACCCGCAGGCTCGGCGGGCGACCTGGGAGCTGCTGGACGAGCTGCGCTCGAGTGGTGTGACCATCGTGCTCACCACGCACTACATGGATGAGGCCGAACGGTTGGCCGATCTGGTGCACGTGGTCGACGACGGCAGGGTGATCGCGTCCGGGTCGCCAGCCGCACTCACCGCATCGGGGGCGAAGAACACCATCCGGTTCGAGGCGGTCCCCGGACTCGACACGGCGAACCTGCTGGCCGCGCTGCCTCCCGGTTTCAAGGTCACCGAGCCCGGCCCCGGTGCCTACCTCGTCGAGGGAACCATCGACGCGCACGCGCTAGCTGCCGTGACTGCCTGGTGCGCGACCAATGACGTCATGCCCAGGGGCCTGGCGGTTGAGGATCAGACCCTGGAGGACGTCTTCATCAAGCTCACCGGCCGGGGCCTGCGGGCATGACGTTTGCGCCCTCCCCCGGAGCCGCTCCACTCCAGAAGATGGTGCTGGCGCAAGCGGGCATGGAGACGCGGCTGTTGCTGCGGAACGGCGAACAGGTTCTGCTGGCTCTGGTGATCCCCATCATCGTGCTGGTAGGGGGCGCCGCGTCCGGTGGTGTGATTGATCTCGGCTCCGGTCGCCGAATCGACGTCCTCACGCCGGGCGTGTTGGCACTCGCGATCCTGTCCACCGCCTTCAACTCATTGGCGATCGCCACCGGCTTCGAGCGTCGTTACGGCGTCCTGAAGCGACTGGGAGCCACTCCGCTGCCCCGATCGGGGCTGCTGGCAGGCAAGGTGCTGGCGGTGTGCGCGATCGAGGCCCTGCAGATCGTCGTGATCGGAACCGTCGCGCTGGCCCTGTCCTGGCAGCCCGACGCCGGTGTCGTCGCGACCGGCTGGTCCCTGCTCCTGGTCATCGGCGGGACGGCTGCATTCGCCTCGTGGGGGCTCTTGATCGCCGGCACCTTGCGAGCCGAGGCCACCCTGGCCGCTTCGAACCTGATCTACGTCCTCCTCGTGACCGGGGGCGCGGTCGTGGTGCCGCTCTCCGACTATCCAGCCGCCGTTCAGCCGTTCGTCCAGGCGCTCCCGTCGGGGGCGCTGGCCGAAGGGTTGCGCGGGGTCCTGAACGGATCCGGCTTCCCGGCGGTTGAGCTGCTGGTTCTCGCGGCCTGGGCTGCAGCCGGGTCGGTCATCTGCTCGCGGGTGTTCAGATGGGAGTGACGCCAGTGCTGGACACCCGGCGTGGGACGTCCTCAGCGACCCTGCACCGGCTCGGGATCGCGACCCTGGTCGCCAACATCGTGGTCGTGGTCACCGGGGGTGCGGTTCGGCTGACCGGCTCCGGACTCGGCTGCCCGACTTGGCCGCGCTGCACCGACGAGTCCTTCGTGGCACACGGGGCTCTGGGTGCGCACGGCGTCATCGAGTTCGGGAACCGGCTGCTCACCTTCGCGCTGGCCGCGATCGCGGTGGCAACCTGGGTCGCCGCCATGCGGTCCGCACCGGCGCGCCGATCCGTGCAGGTGCTGGCGACCGGGCTCGCCCTGGGGGTTCCTGCGCAGGCGCTGCTGGGCGGTATGACGGTGCTCACCGACCTGAACCCCTGGGTTGTTTCTGGGCACCTCCTGCTCTCGCTGGCGATGATCGGGCTGTCGGTGTTGTTCCTCCGACGGCTGACCGAAGGAGATCGACTCCCCGTGCCTGCCGTCCCGGCGCCGATCGGGTGGTTGGTACGAGGAACGTTCGTAGCCGCCTGGCTCGTGTTCTACGCGGGGACCGTGGTCACAGGTAGCGGCCCCCATGCAGGCGATGCCGACGCTCCACGAACCGGTCTCGACCCGGCGTCGGTGAGCCAGATGCATGCCGATCTCGTGTTCTTGCTGGTGGGCCTGACAATCGGTTGCAACCTCGCCCTCCGGGCGGCACGTGCCCCTGGCGGCGCCGTATCGGCGGCGACCTGGCTGCTCGCGCTCGAAGTCGTGCAGGGGGCCGTCGGTCTCGTCCAGTACGCGACCAACCTGCCTGTCGTCCTGGTCGGCCTGCACCTGATGGGAGCCGCCCTCATCAGCGCTTGCGCCGCCTGGCTGCTCGTCTCCGTCCGCCTGCGCACCTGACCCTCCTCGCCGAGACGCCGGTTGTTCGGCAAATTCGCCGGCGTGTCGCGGACTGACTGGCTTCTCGGCGCCGACGGGTTCGACCCACTCGTACAATCGCCTCCGGCCCGTCCGAGCTCGCTGGCGCCGCTCAGCGCTTGATCAGCGGATCGAGTGCCACGCACAAGAACAGCAGGGCCAGATAGACGTTCGACGCGTGGAACAGCCGCATCGGCTTAAGGTCGGTGACCCGATCGCCGGAGTCGCAACGGCGCAGCAGCAGATGGGACTCGACGACGAACACCACGCCCAGCACCAATGCCCCCGAGGGGTAGAACCAGCCGGTTGATGCCACCGGCCACAGCAGCAGCGAGGTGGAGACCGTCAGATACGAGTACGCCAGGATCCGGACGGCAACCGTCCGCGGTGCCGACACCACGGGCAGCATCGGGACCTGGGCAGCCGCATAGTCGTCCCGGTAGCGGATCGCAAGAGACCAGAAATGGGGCGGCGTCCAGAAGAACACAACCATGAACAGGACCAGCGGCGCCCACGCGAGATCATCGCGGACGGCGGTCCACCCGATGAGCGTCGGAAAACAGCCGGCAGCTCCACCCCACACGATGTTCTGGCTCGTACGCCGCTTGAGCAGCATCGTGTAACCGACCACGTAGAAGGCGTTGGCCGCCAGCGCCAACCCGGCAGACAACCAGTTGACCGTGACGCCCAGCCACCCGGTCGCCACAACACCGAGGAGGATCCCGAACACCGTCGCCGCGCCCGGGCTGACCTGGTGCAACGGCAACGGTCGACGGCGGGTGCGTCGCATCCGCTCGTCGATGTCACGGTCGAGGACACAGTTCAGCGCGTTCGCCGAGCCGGCTGCCAATGTGCCGCCCACCACAGTGGCCACGACGAGCCACCAGCCGGGCACCCCGCCATCAGCCAGGAACATGACGGGCACCGTCGTCATCAGCAGCAGCTCGATGATGCGAGGTTTCGTGAGCGCGACGTACGCGCGGAGGACGTCGGTGAGTCGAGCGGCGGAAGACAGATCCAGCACGTCCCGATCACGCACCGGCGCGCCTGGGCCAACTGCCGTCACGAACACCTCGAAGGTCACCGGAGTGCGAATGGGAGGTCCACTGCCTGGACGCGGGCAGTCTAGTCCGGGCGGCACGGCCCATCGGCATCGGGCGGATCCAGCTTGAGGCGCAGCCCGAGTAGGCTCGTTCTGGCGGGCAGCTACCGCGATCGGACGACCGGGAAACCCACTGAGCTCGACAGAGAGGACCCCAACCTGTGACCGAGCCAGACACCCCGCAACTCGACTGGACGGAGGTCGATCGACGCGCGGTCGACACCGTCCGAGTGCTCGCGATGGATGCCGTGGAGAAGGTCGGCAACGGACACCCTGGGACGGCCATGAGCCTGGCCCCTGCCGCCTACCTCCTCTTCCAGCGGCTCCTCCGCCACAACCCCGCGGACCCGCACTGGCCGGGCCGCGATCGGTTTGTCCTGTCTTGCGGGCACTCCAGTCTGACCCTGTACATCCAGCTCTACCTGGCTGGGTACGGTGTCGAGCTCGGTGACCTGAAGGCGCTGCGTACCTGGGGCAGCGCAACCCCCGGACACCCCGAGTACGGACATACGCCGGGTGTCGAGGCCACCACCGGCCCGCTCGGGCAGGGGGTCGCGATGGCGGTGGGCATGGCGATGGCGTCGCGTCGCGAACGCGGGCTGTTGGACCCAGGTGCCGCGCCGGGACGCAGCCCGTTCGACCATCACATCTACGCGTTCGCCAGCGACGGCGACCTGGAGGAAGGCGTCTCAGGCGAGGCGTCGTCCCTGGCTGGCACGCAGCGACTCGGCAATCTCGTGCTGCTGTACGACAACAACAAGATCTCGATCGAGGACGACACCAGCGTCGCCTTCAACGAAGACGTGACCGCCCGATATGCCGCGTACGGCTGGGATGTCCACGACGTCGACTGGACCGCGCACGGTCGCTACGAGGAACGGGTCGGGGACCTGTTCGACGCGTTCACCGCGGCGCGGGACGTCAGTGACAAGCCAAGCCTCATCAACCTGCGCACGATCATCGGCTGGCCTGCCCCACGCCTGCAGGGAACCGGCAATGCACACGGGTCGGCTCTGGG
This sequence comes from Nocardioidaceae bacterium, assembly GCA_040002845.1. Taxonomy (GTDB): domain Bacteria; phylum Actinomycetota; class Actinomycetes; order Propionibacteriales; family Nocardioidaceae; genus JBDUDR01. The sequence continues at coordinate 5,595 of JBDUDR010000018.1, read as the reverse complement.
AGCCGACGAGGTGGCCGCGACCAAGAAGATCCTCGGATTCGACCCCGGCGAGACATTCGAGGTACCGGATGGGGTTGTCGAACACACCAGACTCGCGCTCGACCGTGGCAAGCGGGCCCAGGAACGCTGGCAGCAGCTGTTCGACGAATGGGTGGCTCGGGCGCCGGGCCAGCATGCACTCTTCGAGCGCATGCGGAAGCGCGAGCTGACCGCAGACTGGACCGAGGCGTTGCCGACCTTCGAGCCCGACTCCAAAGGCATCGCTACTCGCAAGGCCTCGGGTGAGGTTCTGACGGCGATCGCCCCGGCGCTTCCCGAGCTCTGGGGCGGGTCGGCCGACCTCGCCGGGTCCAACAACACCTCGCCCACTGGCGAGCCTTCCTTCCTGCCTCCGGATCGAGCGAGCAAGGAATGGCCGGGCGACTGGTACGGCCGCATCATGCACTTCGGCATCCGCGAGCACGCGATGGGCGCGATCCTGAACGGCATCGCCGCCCACGGGGGGACGCGCCCGTACGGCGGCACCTTCTTGGTGTTCAGTGACTACATGAGGGCTGCTGTCCGGCTCGCGGCCCTGATGCGGTTGCCGGTGACGTACGTCTGGACCCACGACTCGATCGGCCTCGGCGAGGACGGACCAACCCACCAGCCGATCGAGCATCTCGCCGCACTACGCGCGATTCCGGGTCTCGACGTCGTCCGACCGGCCGACGCGAACGAGACGGCGGTCGCCTGGCGCGCCATCCTGGAGCACACCGACCGGCCAGCCGGCTTGGCTCTGACCCGTCAGAACCTGCCGGTCTTCCCCCGCAACAGCGACGGCTTTGCCTCCGCCGAGCAGACATCCAGGGGCGCCTACGTGCTGCTGGATGCGCCCGACGGTGCACCTGACGTGGTGTTGATCGCCACCGGCTCGGAAGTCCAGTACGCCGTGGCGGCCAGGTCGAAGCTGGCCGAGGAGGACATCGCCGCCCGGGTGGTCTCCATGCCGTGTCGTGAATGGTTCGACGAACAGGACGACGCGTACCGGGACTCGGTCATCCCGCCGGATCTGCGCGCCAGGGTGTCCATCGAGGCCGGCGTCGGACAGTGCTGGCGAGACGTGGTCGGCGACTCCGGGGAGATCATCTGCATCGAGCACTACGGTGCGTCGGCTGCCGGTGCGCTGCTGTTCGAGAAGTTCGGGTTCACAGCCGACGCGGTCGTGGCCGCCGCGAGAGCCACCCTGACGGCCGCCCGGCAGTCGCCGTCAGCGCGGGTACGACGCGGTCCACACGGTCCGGTCGGTCCCGCAGATGCGAACCGATGAACAGCGCGGGCCCGGCCGCCGTCCACCCATTCCAGCCCAGTCGAGCACGAACGAGGTTATGTCCATGAACGATCGCTTGCAGGCCCTTTCCGACCAGGGCGTCTCCATCTGGCTCGACGACATCTCCCGCGAACGGCTGAGCACCGGTGGGCTGGCCAGCCTCGCCGAGGAGAAGCACGTCGTGGGGGTGACGTCCAACCCGACGATCTTCGCAACCGCGGTCGCCGACGCGGACGACTACGCGGACCAGGTGGCCGAGCTGGCCGTGCGGGGAGTTGACATCAACGAGGCCGTCCGCCTGATCACCACCTACGACGTGCGATGGGCCTGCGACGTGCTTCGTCCCGTGTACGACCGCACCGACGGTCTGAACGGACGAGTGTCGATCGAGGTGGACCCCCGGCTCGCGAGCGAGACCGAGGCCACCATCGCCGAGGCAAAGGCGTTGTGGTGGACCGTGGACCGGCCCAATCTGATGATCAAGATCCCCGCGACGAAGGCCGGGCTGCCGGCAATCACCGCCGGCATCGCCGCCGGGATCAGCGTCAACGTCACCTTGATCTTCAGTCTCGAACGCTATGGCGAGGTCATGGACGCGTACCTCGCAGGCCTGGAACAGGCGGTCGGCGCAGGCCTGGACCTCTCGACGATCAGGTCCGTTGCATCGTTCTTCGTCAGCCGCGTCGACACCGAGGTCGACAAGCGGCTCGATGCCCTGGGCACCGGCGAGGCGAAGGCGCTCCGGAGCAAGGCGGCCGTTGCAAATGCGCGGCTGGCCTACCGCAGGTTCGAAGAGGTGTTCGCGTCAGCCCGGTGGCGGACCCTCGCGGGCCGCGGCGCGAACCTGCAGCGGCCCCTGTGGGCTTCGACGTCGGTGAAGGATCCCGCGCTCCCGGACACCATGTACGTCACGGAGCTGATCGCGCCCGACACGGTCAACACCATGCCTGAGAAGACCATCGAGGCGACTGCGGATCACGCCGAGATCACCGGCGACGCCATCAGGCCGAACTACTCGCACGCCGACGGGGTGATGGAGGAGCTGGCGGCCCTGGGCATCGACATGGCAGACGTGGTGCAGGTCTTGGAGGACGAAGGGGTCGCGAAGTTCGACAAGTCCTGGCAGGAAGTCGCCGAAACGGTGCAGCACGCACTGGACGGGGCTCGCGGATGAGGGACCCGCTGTCGGTGACAGTGAGCGTTCAGCAGTCGGAGGTCGTCTCCACGCTGGTGACTGACCGGGTGGCCTCCAAGCTGTCCACGAAGGACCCGACGTTGTGGGGGCGCGAGGCCGAGTCCGAGGCCTCCGTCCGGCTCGGCTGGGTTGACCTACCGGTGACCTCTCGACCGCTGCTGGCGGAGATCGATGCCCTGCGCGCGAGCCTGTGGGCCGAGGGTGTCGACCGAGTGGTGCTCTGCGGGATGGGTGGGTCGTCCCTGGCTCCCGAGGTGATCACCAAGACGTTCGGCATCGAGCTGCAGGTGCTCGACTCCACAGATCCGTCGGTGATCGGCGACGCGATCGGAGGTGCCCTCGAACGTACTGTCGTGGTCGTCTCCAGCAAGTCGGGCGGCACGCTGGAGACAGACAGCCAGCGCCGCGCGTTCGAGCAGGCATTCAACGAAGCCGGGATCGACGCGGCCAGCCGGTTTGTCGTGGTCACCGACGCCGGTTCGGCGCTCGAGAAGCTGGCTCTCGAGGCGGGTTATCGGCGCGTGTTCCGGGCTGACTCGAACGTCGGCGGGCGTTACAGCGCGCTCACCGCGTTCGGGCTCGTCCCGAGCGGTCTGGCCGGCGTGGACATCGGCGACCTGTTGGACGAGGCTGCAGACGTCATGGCGGACCTGGCAGCCGACCGCCCTGACAACCCCGCGCTGGTCCTCGCGGCCGCGTTGGCCGGCGACCGGGAGCGGGACAAGGTAGTCATCGCCGACGAGGGCTCCGCGATCACCGGGTTCGGGGACTGGGCCGAGCAGCTGATCGCCGAGTCGACAGGCAAGCAGGGCATGGGGATCCTGCCGGTCGCGGTCGAAGGCGTCCACGCACCCGAAATCATTGGCGACGCTCCGGACGTGGTGGCGGCCGTACTGTCTTCCCCGGAACAGTCCGCCATCGTCGGCACTCCCCTACCCCTCGTGACCGTGAGCGGGCCGCTGGGGGCACAGCTGTTGTTGTGGGAGACGGCTACCGCGTTGGCGGGACGGCTCCTCGGCATCAACCCCTTCGACCAACCCGACGTGGAGAGCGCCAAGGCAGCCGCGCGAGGTCTCCTCGACCACCGCCCCGAAGCCGAGGCGCCCGTGTTCGTCGACGGTGCCGTGGAGGTACGCGGAACGGCCGGGCTCCTCGCTGGAGTGGACGACCTGACTGGTGCAGTGGGCGCGCTGCTCGCGACCTGCGGTGCCCGCGGGTACGTCGCCGTGATGGCCTATCTGAATGCGCAGCGGGATGCGCCGTTGGCGGGGGTACGCTCCGCGCTTGCCAAGCGCACCGGCCGGCCGACGACGTTCGGGTGGGGTCCACGGTTCCTGCACTCGACAGGGCAATACCACAAGGGCGGACCCGCCAACGGCGTCTACATCCAGATCTCTTGCGACGAGGCATCCGACCTGCAGATTCCCGGCCGGCCCTTCAGCTTCGGCACCTTGATCAACGCGCAGGCGGCCGGTGACGCGCAGGTGCTCGCCGACCATGGTCGCCCGGTGCTGCGACTTCATCTGACCGATCCCGCTTCCGGTGTCTCCCAGCTGGTCGAGGCCCTGTCATGACCGCGGCCCGCGTGCGTACCAACCCGCTCCGGGATCCCCAGGACCGCCGGCTCCCGCGCATCGCCGGCCCCTGCGGCATGGTGATGTTCGGAGTGACCGGTGACCTCTCGCGCAAGAAGCTGATGCCCGCCATCTACGACCTGGCCAATCGCGGGCTGCTGCCTCCAGGCTTCTCGCTGGTGGGGTTCGCCCGCCGGGACTGGGCCGACCAGGATTTCGCGCAGACCGTGCATGACGCAGTCGGCGAGTACTCCCGTACGCCCTTTCGCGAGGAGGTCTGGAGCCAGCTTGCCGAGGGCTTCCGATTCGTACCGGGGAACTTCTCCGACGATGTCGCATTCGACAAGCTCAAGCAGACCATCCTGGAGCTGGACAAGGTGCGGGGGACCAGTGGCAACCACGCGTTCTACCTGTCGATCCCTCCGCGGTTCTTCCCCGACGTGGTCGGCCAGCTCAAAGAGCACGGACTTGCCGAACCCCTCGAGGGATCGTGGCGCCGGGTGGTCGTGGAGAAGCCGTTCGGGCGCGACCTGCAGAGTGCCCGGGAGCTCAACGCGATCGTCTCGCAGGTCTTCCCTCCTGAAGCCGTGTTCCGAATCGACCACTACCTGGGCAAGGAGACGGTGCAGAACATGCTGGCGTTCCGGTTCGCCAACGCCATGTTCGAACCCGTGTGGAACTGCAACTACGTCGACCATGTGCAGATCACGATGGCCGAGGACATCGGGATCGGTGGCCGGGCCGGCTACTACGACGGGATCGGCGCGGCCAGAGACGTCATCCAGAACCATCTCCTGCAGCTGATGGCGTTGATCGCCATGGAGGAGCCGGGGTCGTTCGACGCCAAGAGCCTCCGGATCGAGAAGCAGAAGATCCTGTCCGCCGTGCGCTTGCCCGAACGTCTCGACCTGCACAGTGCGCGCGGTCAGTACGCCGCCGGCTGGCAAGGGGGTGAGAAGGTCATCGGATACCGCGACGAGCAAGACATCCCGGCGCGGTCGACCACCGAGACCTTCGCGGCCGTACGACTCGACATCGACACCCGTCGCTGGGCAGGGGTGCCGTTCTATCTGCGCACCGGCAAGAGGCTCGGCCGCAGGGTCACCGAGGTCGCCGTGGTGTTCAAGCGGGCTCCGCACCAGCCGTTCACCAGCACAGCCACGGAGGAGCTTGGGACCAACGCCCTCGTGATGCGGATCCAGCCGGACGAGGGGGTGACGTCGCGCTTCGGCGCCAAGGTTCCGGGCACGGCAATGGAGATCCGCGACGTCAACATGGACTTCGCCTACGGCGGGTCATTCGTCGAGTCGAGCCCTGAGGCGTACGAGCGGCTCATCCTGGACGTACTGCTCGGCGACCCCCCGTTGTTCCCGCAGCATGAGGAGGTCGAGCTGTCATGGCAGATCCTCGACCCCATCGAGGACTACTGGGCCAAGGAGGGTCGGCCCGAGCAGTATCTGTCCGGCGGTTGGGGACCGCAGTCAGCCCACGAAATGCTCGCCCGAGACGGGCGCACG
>JBDUDR010000017.1:0-32431 GCA_040002845.1 Nocardioidaceae bacterium | reverse complement strand
GCCGGGCCTCTGGCATTCGCGAGGTCACTCGGCGACGCCTCTGGTGAGGTAGACGGCGGTCACGAATGTCCGGTACAGCCGGAGCGGGTCGTCGTCGGTCAGCGAGACCGTGCTGGTGCCGGTTCGCTCGACTCCACGCAGCCAGGTAGCCATCTCGGCCAGGTCGGCGTTGCGGAAACGTACCTCCAAGGTCGCCGGCAGGTCGACGACCGGCGGTTGGTGCCGGCGCTGCAGCGCCCGCTTCGCTGCGTCCCCGATCAGTTCGCAGGCGACGTCGGGATGGAGCGACGACGCGGCGAAGCGGCTCACCGACTCCTTGACCACCACAGCCTCGATGTCAGGACAGATGCGAGCGGCCTCCTTGGCAGTGGTCGCATCGCCTGTGACCAGCACGATGGGAACCTGATGGGCCAGGGCCACCAGGGCGTTGATCCCGGATTCACCGACAACAGTGCCGTTCAACACCACCTCCGCAATCGCGCGCGGGTTGTACGTGTGCGACAGGGCGGATGGCTCGGCACTCATCGACCCGTGGTACGAGATGAAGAAGCACCCGTCGAACGATGCGTCGAGCCCCTGCATCATGTACAGGGGCTTGTGGCGCCCGGACAGGTATGCCGCCCTTCCATGGAGCTGGTCGGGCAGCAGATTCTGCATCGAGGAGTGCGAGTCGTTGACCAAGAAGCTGGTCGCCCCAGCGAGCTGTGCTCCGTCGATGGCGGCATTCACCTCGGCCTGCAGCAGCCGGCGATAGTACTCGTACTCGGGCTCGCCGGGCATGCACTGGCTCCAGTCGACGACCCCGGCGGTGCCTTCCATGTCACTGGAGATGAAGATCTTCATCCCCTGATCTTCTCGCCGGGTCTCGCTGGCTTGCACTCGGGCGGGTCGAGTGCTAAGAATTCGGTTAGCACTCTCACCATGAGAGTGACAACCACTGGACCGGTTCGGTGAGGTTCTGGCTGTCACGGGAAGGGACCGTGACAAGCGGAGCCGTCCGTCGCGGGCATTGAGCCGGACCTACACGTTCGTTCGACGCGGGAGGACTCGCGTACATGCCCAAATTGATTTCGTTTGATGAGGAAGCACGGCGCGGTCTTGAGCGTGGCATGAACATGCTCGCTGACGCCGTGAAGGTGACGCTCGGTCCCAAGGGTCGAAACGTCGTCCTCGAGAAGAAGTGGGGAGCACCGACGATCACCAACGACGGTGTGTCCATCGCCAAGGAGATCGAGCTTGAGGACCCGTTCGAGAAGATCGGGGCCGAGCTCGTGAAGGAAGTCGCCAAGAAGACCGACGACGTCGCCGGCGACGGCACGACCACCGCAACGGTGCTCGCGCAGGCCATGGTTCGTGAGGGCCTGCGCAACGTGGCCGCTGGTGCGAACCCGATGGCGCTGAAGCGCGGCATCGAGCACGCGGTCGAGGCCGTGAGTGAACAGCTGCTCAACTTGTCCAAGGATGTCGAGACCAAGGAGCAGATCGCTTCGACAGCATCTATCTCGGCAGCTGACACCCAGGTCGGCGAGATCATCGCCGAGGCCATGGACAAGGTCGGCAAGGAAGGCGTCATCACCGTTGAGGAGTCCAACACCTTCGGCCTCGAGCTCGAGCTCACCGAGGGTATGCGCTTCGACAAGGGTTACATCTCGCCGTACTTCTGGACCGACCCCGAGCGCATGGAAGCAGTGCTCGAGGACGCGTACGTGCTGATCGTCGAGAGCAAGATCACCAACGTCAAGGACCTGCTGCCGCTGCTCGAGAAGGTCATGCAGTCGGGCAAGCCGCTGGCGATCATCGCCGAGGACGTCGAGGGCGAGGCGTTGGCCACCCTGGTCGTCAACAAGGTGCGCGGCACGTTCAAGTCGGTTGCCGTGAAGGCTCCGGGATTCGGCGACCGCCGCAAGGCCATGCTCGCCGACATCGCGATCCTGACCGGCGGCCAGGTCATCAGTGAGACGGTCGGACTGAAGCTGGAGAATGCCGGGATCGAACTGCTCGGCAAGGCCCGCAAGCTCGTCGTCACGAAGGATGAGACAACGATCGTCGAGGGCTCTGGCGACACCGACCAGATCGCGGGCAGGGTCAACCAGATCCGGGCCGAGATCGAGAAAAGCGACTCGGACTACGACCGCGAGAAGCTGCAAGAGCGGCTGGCCAAGCTGGCCGGCGGCGTTGCGGTGATCAAGGTCGGAGCTGCGACCGAGGTCGAGTTGAAGGAGCGCAAGCACCGCATCGAGGATGCAGTCCGCAACGCCAAGGCAGCTGTCGAAGAGGGCATCGTTGCCGGTGGCGGGGTGGCCTTGGTGCACGCCTGCGACAAGGCCTTCGAGAAGCTCGAGCTCGAGGGAGACGAGGCCACCGGTGCTGCCATTGTGCGCTCCGCGGTCGAGGCTCCGCTCAAGCAGATCGCGATCAACGCCGGCCTCGAAGGCGGCGTGGTGGCCGAGAAGGTCCGCGGCCTGGAGGCAGGGCACGGACTGGACGCTGCCACCGGTGAGTATGTCGACATGATCAAGGCCGGCATCATCGACCCGACGAAAGTGACTCGTTCGGCATTGCAGAACGCCGCGTCGATCGCCGCATTGTTCCTCACCACCGAAGCAGTCGTCGCCGACAAGCCCGAGAAGGCTGCGCCGGCTGGCGGCGGTGCACCTGACATGGGTGGCATGGACTTCTGATCGACTGATCGGATCGTCCGCCACACTGGCGACACGCACAAGCCGCATGGGGCGGTCCCGACTCGTTCGGGACCGCCCCATTGCGTACGTCGCGGAGTCACGACTGGTGTCTTGGCGCGTCCCGCACGGGGAGGCGCTGCCACAAAGTGCGACAGTAATGCTGTCCGGTGACCCGGCCGACTACCGGAACGTCGCATTTTGCGATGCGCGGCAGGGACCGGCGGGCCGGCAGCGCGTTTTGAGCGCCGAGACCGCCGTCAGCGGTGGAGGAAGGCGCGGATGCCATGCAACAGCCCGCGAGCGTAGCGATCCCGCCCCAGCCGCGAGCTCATCGTGCGAGCGTCGTGAGCGTTGCGCATGTTGCCCAACTCGACCAGCACGACCGGGATGTTGCTCAGGTTCAAGGTCGCCAGATCGCCGCGGCGGTCGAGCCCGTCGCGCCCCGCCGAGTAGTTGGCCACCGAGAACCCCATCTCCCCGAGTGCATGACGGGTCCGGTGTGCCAAGACCTTGGACGACCGGTAGATGTCAGCCGTCCATTTCTTCCGCCACGTCGGCGCGATGACGTGGAAGCCTTGCCCTCGGGAGTACGAGCCGTCGCCGTGGATGCTGATCTTCAAGTCCGCACGCTGCTTGTTGCCGAATCGCCCGCGATAGTCGACGCAGGGACCCCAACGTTTGATGCTGTTGCGGTGGCGAGTCATGATCACCCGGGCCCCGAGGTGCCGGAGATGTGAACGCAGCCGCTGTGCAACCAAGAAGTTGAAGGTCGCCTCCGAGAATCCCGCGTTGGTAGCCGTTCCCGTCGTGTTGCACGGTTTCATGAAGCCACCAGCAGGCACCGGCCTGTTGGTCTGGCGAGGATGACGGGCATTTCCCAGCTGATGCCCCGGATCGATGGCTATCGTCACACCATTCAGGGAGTTGTGCGGTTGATGAGCTGAGTGACCCGCCTGCGCGGCGGGATCATCGGGTGGCAGGGACATCGCCGTGACCGTGAGGATCGCGGCGGTAGTGGCAGCCCACGAGGTTGCCATCCCACCCCCAAGCTGAGTCCGTGCCGCGCACCGTACGCCAGATCAGAGTACCGGCGCTGCGAGCCTGATGTCGGTGATCAAACCGGCTTATAGCCCATCAAATTGGAACGACCCTACCCCGGTACGGTGTGTGAGATCGGCCCTGCAGAGTGACGACGGCCACCGTCAGCTCACCTAGCGTTGACGGCATGGATGATCAGCTGACGGTGCCCATCCATCGGCATCACTCCCAAGGAAGAACATGCCCGTTGCCCCCATGGTCCCCTTCCGGGCCTCTTCACAAGCACGGCGACTTGCAGTCCCGCTCGGTGGTCCACAGGCTTGCAGCATGACCGCGGCGAGCAGACCACCGGCGGCTGCGTGGTGGACACCGGCAAGTCGGGCGAAAGCAGTGGCCGAGCTGTCGGCCGTCACGGCCCGCCGATCGCCAGAGCATGACACCCGATCGCTGGGTTGCCTGATCTGGTTGGGCGCGCCGGCCCTCCTGCTCCTAGGCGCGGTGGGTCTCTGGCGCTACAAACGGGGGTTACTGTCGTGGTCGCGCTGGCGTTCGCCGGCGAGCGCGAGGCGCAACGTCGCCTGGTGATCGCCGAACGGGTGGGGGAGGCGGACCGGGAGCATCGAGCGCTGCTCGAGGAGCGATCCCGGATCGCCCGCGATCTGCACGACGTGGTAGCCCATCACATGTCGGTCATAACGGTGCAAGCCGACAGCGCTCCCTATCGGCTGACGGGGCTGGACGCGGCGACCCGCTCCGAGATGCGGCGGGTGCTCCAGATCTTGCGTACGCAGCCTGCCGTGTATGTGGACCTGAGCCCGACGGCTGGCCTTGCGCGGCTGGTCAACCTGGTGGAGACCGTCGGAAGGGTTGGTGTCTCCGTCCGGCTCGACATACCGCCAGACCTAAACGAGGTAGAGATCCCACCACAGGTCGATCTTGCTGCCTACCGCATCGTCCAGGAGGCCTTGAGCAATGTCGTTCGGCACGCCTCGGGTGCGGAAGCCTCGGTATCCGTCCGGATGTCAGGTGGGACGTTGCGCGTCGAGGTGCGGAGCGGACCGAGACGACCCGGTCAGATCCACGGGCCTCCCGAGTCAGGGGAGCACGCGCTCGGCCTGGCCGGAATGGCGGAACGTGTCGAGGCCCTGGGCGGGTCCTCCTCGCCGAACCATCCGGGGACGGCGGCTTCATCGTGGTCGCCGCCGTGCCGGTGGGCCCCACGTCATGATCATCTCCGTCGTGATCGTTGACGACCAAGCCATGGTGCGCGCCGGGTTCGGCGCGCTGCTCGACGCACAGCCCGACATCGAAGTCGTGGAGGAAGCGGCCAACGGGCTGGAAGCCTTGAACGTCGTTGCCGCCACCAATCCCGACGTGGTCCTGATGGATGTCCGTATGCCGCTGATGGACGGGCTGGAGGCGACCCGCGCGATCCTCCGCAATCCGGCCCAGCTACCCGACGAGACCGATCGCTGCCACGTGCGCCTGCTGATGCTGACCACGTTCGATCTCGACGACTACGTCTATGACGCCTTGCGTGCCGGAGCCAGCGGCTTCTTGCTCAAGGATGCGAGGCCCAACGACCTGGTCGACGCCATACGGATCGTCGCCGCGGGCGACGCGTTGCTGGCGCCGTCGATCACCCGCCGTCTCATTGCGGACTTCGCCTCCCGGCGAAGCACCGTCGTATCGAGTGCCCGCGTCGAGGCGCTGACCGACCGTGAGCACGACGTCCTACGACAGATGGCGCGGGGTTTGTCGAATGCCGAGATCGCCGCGGATCTGGTTGTCGCCGAACAGACGGTGAAGACCCATGTGAGCCGCATTTTCGGCAAGCTCGGATTGCGGGATCAAGCGCAGGCGGTGGTGTTCGCATACGAGCAAGGCCTCGTCGTCGCAGGCCGCGATCCGTGACCCCGTTTCGGAGCTTCCGGCCGAACAACCGTGACGTATGGCTCACCCTTGTTCAGCCGCAAGCCCCAACACCGGGCCAGGGATTGCCGATACCCGTCACCGCCAGCGAGGAAGCGTTCGGATGGCGCCGAATAAGTGTCGGATCGCGCGGAATAAGTGTCGGATCGGCGAAAGTGAGGCTGGGTGTGTGTTGCGGGAGGGTTACGCCTACGTACGCAGGGCATACTGTGATGAGGCGGTCCCGCTGCGTGATGGCCGCGCGGTCACTTGACCGCCGCCGCGGTGGGGTTTGCGATGGACGAACAGCTGGTGGTCAGGATCGAGGAGGACGGCGCTGACGACGACCGTCTCGACTCATTGGCTACGACCCTGCGCGCCGAACTGCTTGAGCTGGACGTCGATGACGTCCGCCGCCCGAGCGGCGGAGAGGCGCCAGAGGGCTCGCGTGCGCTCGAGCTGGCAGCCATCGGCGCCTTGCTGGTGACTCTCAAGGGGTCGACTGAGGCGATCAGCTCTGTCGTCAGCGCGATCCGCGGCTGGCTCTCGCGCGGGTCATCGGCGCGCAGTGTCGAGGTCACCATCGGCGACCGGACCCTCAAACTGACGGCTGCCACGCCCGAGCAGCAGGACCGCGTGGTGGAGGAGTTCCTCCGGACCGCGACCGCGGGGTGAGCCATGGGCGAGCGCCGACTCGCGCTGGTGGTGGCCACCGATCGCTACGATGACAAGGCTCTGCGCGAGTTAGCCGCACCAGCCGCCGACGCTAACGCGCTCGCCGATGTCCTCAGAGACCCTGAACTGGGCAGCTTCGAGGTCGACATCCTGTCCAACGCCACGTCGTCAGCCGTGGCTGAGCATGTCGAGAAGCTGCTCGTCGAGCGGCGTCCGGCTGACCTCGTGCTGCTGCACTTCTCGTGTCATGGCCTCAAGGACGACAGCGGGGAGCTGTATCTCGCGGCGACCAACACGAAGCCGCAGTACCTCGCATCCACAGCCGTGGACGCTGCGCTCGTCAACCGGCTCATCCGACGTACTCGTGCGCAACGGGTCGTCCTGCTGCTCGACTGCTGCTACGGCGGCGCCTTCGAACGCGGTGTGGTCGCCAGAGCAGGCGACGACATGAACATCGGCGAACAGTTCTCCGTCGCCGACCCCGTCGGCGGCGGCCGTGGCCGGGTGGTCATCACGGCGTCCAGCGCGATGGAGTACGCCTTCGAGGGCGCCCGGCTCGCGACCGGCGACGCGCCGGCTCCGTCGGTCTTCACCGGCGCGCTCGTCGAGGGCATCAAGACCGGCGCCGCCGACCGCAACCTGGACGGACAGGTGGACCTCGACGAGCTCTACGAGTACGTCTACGACACCGTCCAAGCGACCACGCCGAACCAGACGCCATGCCGGTGGGAGTTCGGTGTCCAGGGTGACATGATCATCGCCCGCAACCCCCGACGCAGGATCGTGCCGTCGCAGCTCCCTCGCGAGCTTACGGAACTCGCCAACGACCCAGACCCCTCCATGCGCGTCTCGGCGGTGGAGCAGCTGGCTGCCTTGGCCGGTGGCAAAGACCTGGGACTCGCGGCGGGCGCGGCCGGCACCATCAAGCTGCTCTGCGACGACGACAGTCGGCGCGTCTCCGTGGTCGCATCCGCGGCTCTGCGCGCTCTCAGCCCGGCGATCGAGAGGAGTGTCGTTGATCTCGGCCGCCTGACGCGGGCGCACAGCTCGTCCGCATCGGTCCGCGTCGACGGGGTGCCACTCGCACTCGCCTCCACGGTGCAGGGCTCGAGCCCGGAGGTAACGGCTCGACTCGATGGCGCTCTGCTGCATGTTGACGTGGTGCCCCGGCAGCGTGGCCCGTTCGACGCCTCGGTGATGCTGTTCGGGCCCGCCGGTGAGGCTCGCGTGCAGCTGACGGGTGAGGTCTCGGATGACGTACCGAAGCAGACGGACGACTTCTCCCGCGCCGACGCCGACGGTGAGATCGGGGTACAGGCGGGACCGAACTTGACGATGGTGATCCCGCTCGTCGTGCTCGGGGCAGCGGCCAGCATGGCCGCGTTGTTGCTCCCCAGCGAGCACGACGGTTTCTACTCGTACCGCGTGCTGGGCGGCCTGACGACGACGTTGTCCTTCAGCTTGCCCGCTGTTCTGAGTCTCGTCGCCGCTGCCGCCCTCCTCAAGGAACGCCACCGTGCGTGGGCTTTGGGGGCGATCGCGGGCGCGGCTGCCTGGAACCTGGTGTTCTGGGTCAAGATGACGGCTCAGGGGTTTGACCTGGTCGGGCCCGGAAAGACGATTGAAGGCACCCTGACGACGGGACTGTGGGCGCGTCCGGTAGCCGCCTTGCTGCTCGGAGGCGCCTGCTACCTCATCTACGACGGCGCTTTCGAGCTGCATTCCCGGGTCAGGCGACAACGAGGCGCAGCCCCGCTGGTGCTCGCGGCGATCGTCGTCCTCGGCGCGCTCATCCCCATCGTCGAGGCGTGGGCCAGGGACTGGGCAGCCGCCTACGCCCGGATCAGCATGGAGTCCCTGGGCATGCTCGCCGTTTGCTTGCCAATCACGCTGGCCTGCCTGAGTCGCCCGCAGCGGGTGACCGCACTCACGGCCGCGGTCACCTTTGGCGTCTACGCCGCCTGGCGGGACGCCTTGCTTATCCCCAATGCCGCGGACCCCCGACACTTTGCTGCCACCGTGGCCGGGGCGTTGATCCCGCTGGCCGGCGTCCTGCTCGCCCAAGCCCGGAGACAGCCCGAGCCCTGACAGCGTGCTAGCCCGACCACGTACGCTGGAGGCATGTTGTGGATCATCCTTTTGATCATCGTGGCCCTCGTGGTCGCCTACAGGTACCGCCTGACGATCTTGTCCAAGGTTCTCGGCCAGTCACAATCTCGCGTGCAGCGTGCCATCAAGCGGCGGATGCGTTAGCAGGCCAGCCGGGGCGGCCGCCGTGTGCTGAGGAGGCACGGAGCGGTTCCGCGTGCCCTCTGGAGGCGACACAATGGCCGCCAGGCCGCACCCAGCCGGATTGACCCCGCACCGACCAGGAGGCAGCGTTGGCCGATCGTGAGATCGAGCACCGCCCGGACCGCATCGCGCAGATCCACATCAGCGTCACCGACCTGGATGCTTCCGTTGCGTTCTACCGCGACGTGTTGGGGCTGACGCACCTGTTCACGGTTCCGGGCCAGCCGATGGCCTTCTTCGACGCCGGCGGTGTCCGGCTCTACCTGGGCGTGCCTGAGGACGAGACGTACCGCTCGCGGCCCGTCATCTACTACAACGTCGCCGATCTGGATGCCACCTACGATGCAGTCGTCGAGCGGGGCGCCAAGACCTTGTCGGCGCCGCAGCTCGTCCACACCGACGGCTCCAACGAGCTCTGGATGGCCTTCGTCTCCGATCCAGATGGCAACCCGGTGGGGATGAGCAGCGAACGAGCGGTGACCGCGTGAGCCCTGCCGACCGGAGCTGGGCGGAACGGTTGGGACCCGTCCCGCTGGTCGATGGCCACAACGATCTCGCGTGGGAGATGCGCAAGTTGGTGGCGTACGACCTCGACGAGATCGACCTCACCCAGAACGTCCCGGCCCTCCAGACCGACCTGCCCCGCTTGCGCGCCGGCGGTGTCGGCGGTCAGTTCTGGTCGGTTTTCGTCCCTACTTCGCTGCAGGGGGACTCGGCAGTGACGGCGACGTTGGAGCAGATCGACTTCGTGTACGCGCTGGCCACCCGGCATGCAGGGGAACTGGCGCTCGCCACCACGGCCGATCAGGTCGAGTCGGTTCATGCGTCGGGACGGATCGCCTCGCTGCTCGGCATGGAGGGCGGTCACTCGATCAACGAGTCCCTTGGCACGCTCCGGATGATGCGCGCCCTCGGCGTGCGGTACATGACACTGACCCACAACGACAACCTTCCGTGGGCCGACTCCGCCACCGATGAGCCCGTGCTCGGCGGGTTGTCGCCGTTCGGAGAGGACGTCGTGCGCGAGATGAACCGCATCGGCATGCTCGTCGACCTGTCACACGTCTCCGCGGATGTGATGCGCCAGGCGCTGCGAGTCACCGGCGCACCGGTGATCTTCAGTCACTCATCCGCTCGGGCTGTATGCGACGTACCCCGCAACGTCCCCGACGACGTCCTCGGCGAGCTGTCCGCCAACGGGGGAGTGTGCATGGTGACGTTTGTGCCGATGTTCGTCTCACCAACCTGCGCGACATGGCTCAGCGAATGCCGGGAGATCGTCGTGCAACGTGGGGGAGACCCGAAGGCGTTCGAAGACCTCGACCCGGTCATGACCGAGCGGGTCGAGAGCGCACCGCCACCCGTGGCGACGGTCGACGACGTGGTGGCACACGTCGAGCACGTACGGGACGTCGCTGGAGTCGACCACATCGGGCTCGGTGGCGACTACGACGGATCGAGGTTCATGCCGGTCGGCCTGGAGGACGTTTCGGGATATCCGCGACTGTTCGACGCGCTCGCCCGCCGCGGCTGGTCCGATGCCGACCTGGGCAGGCTTGCAGGAGCCAACGTGCTGCGCGTCCTGCGCGCTGCCGACGATTTCGCCGGATCAGCTGGGTGAGGGTCATCGGTCTGCTGCTGGCCGCGGGGTCAGGTTCGCGGATGGGCCTGGCCAAGGCACTGATACGCGACAACACCGGCACCCCGTGGGTGGTGCGCCAGTCTCGGGTGCTCCGGAACGGCGGCTGTTCGCATGTCACGGTCGTGCTGGGCGCCGAGTACGCCGCAGCCGCGGCGGTCCTGGTCGACGAACCTGTCGACACTGTGCGCAACCACGACTGGGCGCAAGGGATGGGATCCTCGCTGCGGCTGGGGTTGTCGCGACTGACTGTCGCCGATGGGTGCATCTCCGGCCCGGCAGACGCCGAGGCGGTACTGGTGGCTCTGGTGGACACGCCGGGGATGACCGCAGACGTGGTTCGCCGCCTGATCGGGCTGGCTGGACCGGCCGCGCTCGCACGGGCGACGTACCACGGAACCCCGGGGCACCCCGTGCTGATCGGACGCCTGCACTGGGGGGCGGCTGCGGCGTCGGTCGAGGGCGACCAGGGTGCGCGGGCATACCTGAGGGAACACCAGGCGTCTCTGGTGGAATGCGCCGACCTCGCCAGCGGAGACGATGTCGACGAGCCTGGCCAGCTCCCGCCTGGCGCGACCTTCTCGTGACACCGGCCGAGAGCAACCAGGCGCCCGAGTTTGGGCAAAGATGCCGGATGGGCAATCCTGGACAAGTGGAGAACGTCGTCTCGGCACCAGATCTGGCGGCTCGCCTGGAGGCGACCGGCTACCTCCCCGACGAGGGCCTGGCCACCATCGGCTACCTCGCGCTTCGGCTGCACCGGCCGCTCATGCTCGAAGGCGAGCCGGGCACCGGCAAGACCGCGCTGGCCGAGGCGTTCGCCGAAGCGCTGGAGATTCCACTAGTACGCCTACAGTGCTACGAGGGCATCGACGCCTCCCAGGCACTGTATGACTGGGACTTCCCGCGCCAGATCCTCCACCTGCGCGCGGTCGAGGCAACGCGCGGTGACGACTCCATCGACGCCGTGGAGATCGAGAAGTCGCTGTTCGACGAGAGGTTCCTGCTGGCGCGCCCGGTGCTCAAGGCGCTGCGCGAGAGTCCCGCCGTACTGCTGGTGGACGAGGTGGATCGCGCTGATGACGAGTTCGAGGCGTTCCTGCTGGAGGTGCTGTCGACCAACCAGGTCACGATCCCCGAGCTCGGCACGGTAAAGGCCGTGGTCCCGCCCATCGTGGTGCTCACCTCGAACCGCACCCGCGAGGTGCACGACGCGCTCAAGCGGCGCTGTCTCTACCACTGGATCGACCACCCTGGTCTCGCCCGGGAGGTCCAGATCGTACGCAGGCGGTTGCCCGACGTCAGTCGGGAGCTGGCCGAGCAGGTGGCCGCGGCTGTCCATCGGCTGCGCGACGCCCACGACCTGCTTAAGCCTCCGGGAGTGGCCGAGACCCTCGACTGGGCGCTGGCCCTGCACACCCTGGGGGCGCGTGAGGTCAATGTGGAGAACGCCGCAGCGACGCTGGGAGCCGTGCTCAAGTACCGCGAGGACGCGGATCGCGTCCGCCAGTCGCTGGATCGGCTGTTGGCGAGCTGATCGTGCCTGCCACCCGACCGCGCAACGACGCTGACAAAGTGTTCGCCGGTTTCGCGGCAGCGCTGCGACACGCTGGGGTTCACGTGACCGCGGACCGGACCCAGACTTTCCTGCGCGCATGCACGACCGTCGGGGCGGATGACCAGACCGGGGTCTATTGGTCGGGACGGGCCACGCTGTGCTCCTGTCAGGACGACATCGACAAGTACGACAAGGTGTTCGCCGCCTGGTTCGGCGGCGAGACGAGCACCGGGGCCACCGTCTCATCGCCTCCGCGGCTGAACCGAGCCGCGAAGCTCAGCGACGATGAGCCGGCAGGATCTGACGAGGCCGGCGGCGAGCTGCGCGCGGTCGCCAGCACCACCGAGGTGCTCCGCCATCGCGACATCGCGGATCTCAGCGCCTCTGAACGGGCCCAGCTGGCGAGGATGTTCGCGGCACTGGCCGTGCGTTCGCCGCGTAGACCGTCCGCCCGGCGACGACCGGCCAACCGCGGTGAGATCGACATGCGTCGAACCAGCCGCGAGGAGCTTCGCAGGGCGGGCGAGCCGGGTCCCGTGCTCCGTCGGCGCCGGAGTACGCGGCCGCGACGCCTGGTGCTGCTCATCGACGTGTCCGGCTCCATGGGTCCGTACGCCGATGCCCTGCTCCGGCTGGGCCATGTGGTGGCTCGCTCCGGGCCGCGCAACACAGAGATCTTCACGGTTGGCACCCGCCTCACCCGCATCACCAGAGCGTTGCGTCAGCGGGACCCGGAGACCGCGATCGTCGCCGCGGGTCAGACCGTCCCGGATTGGTCAGGAGGCACCCGGCTGGGCGAGACGGTCAAGGTGTTCCTGGACCGGTGGGGGCAGCGCGGCATGGCTCGCGGCGCGGTCGTGGTGATCCTCAGTGATGGCTGGGAACGCGGCGACTGCACACTGCTCGGAGAGTCGATGCGCCGGCTGTCACGACTTGCCCACCGAGTCATCTGGGTAAACCCGCACCGCGGCAAGGAGGGCTACCAGCCCGTCCAGGGCGGAATGGCGGCGGCTCTTCCGCACGTTGACGAGTTCATGGCCGGACATTCGATGGCCACGTTCGAGGCCCTGATGGGAGTGGTCGCCCGTGCGTGACGTACTCGCCGAGTTGATGGGCTGGTGGCGTGCCGGCGCGAGGGTCGGCATGGGCACCGTGGTTGCGACCTTCCGATCCGCGCCGCGCCCACCAGGAGCCGCCATGCTCGTCGGGCCCGCCGGGGAGGCCGTCGGGAGTGTGTCTGGTGGCTGCGTCGAAGGCGCGGTCTACGAGCTCGGCGAGCGGGTCCTCGAGTCGGGCCAACCCGTGCTGGAACGATACGGCGTCAGCGACGAGGACGCGTTCGCCGTCGGCCTGACCTGTGGGGGCATCCTTGACGTGTTCGTCGAGCTCGTCGATCAGCAGTCCTTCCCCGAGCTGGGCCGGATCGCGGAAGACATCACCGCCGGTCGCCCGGTTGCCGTTGCGACCGTGATCGAGCACCCGGATCCGCTGTGGGTCGGTAGGCGGATGATCGTGCGCACGGAGACTGCCGAGGAGCCACGGATGGGGAGCCTGGGGTCGTCCCGCGCCGATGACGCCGTGGCCGATGACGCTCGCGGTCTGCTCGCGTCGGGACGTAACGAGACACTCTCGTACGGACCGGACGGCCAGCGGCGCGGCGAGGGCATGCGCGTGTTCGTCTCGTCGTTCGCCCCGGCGCCGCGGATGCTGGTGTTCGGGGCCATCGACTTCGCCGCTGCCGTGGCCCGCGTTGGTTCGTTCCTGGGCTACCGGGTCACGGTGTGCGATGCCCGCCCGGTCTTCGCGACGGCTACTCGGTTCCAGGATGCCGACGAGGTGGTTGTGGACTGGCCACACCGCTACCTCGCGGGTCAGGTGGAACAAGGGCTGGTCGACGAGCGCACGGTGATCTGCGTGCTCACCCACGATCCCAAGTTCGACGTTCCCGTGCTCGAGATCGCCCTGCGTCTCCCGGCCGTATCGTTCGTGGGGGCGATGGGGTCACGGCGTACGCACGAGGACCGACTCGCCAGGTTGCGCAAGGCCGGGTTGACCGATGCCGAGCTGGCCAGGCTGTCCAGCCCGATCGGGCTGGACCTGGGGGCGCGCACCCCGGAGGAGACGGCGATCAGCATCGCTGCCGAGATCATCGCCGGCCAATGGGGCGGCCGTGGAGAGCGACTGGCGGAGCTGCGCGGTCCGATCCACCATCATGCGGTCGTCGCACACGCCGAGGAAGCATAAATCCTGGTCAAGCCCTTGCTCACGCGGTCAGGGAGGGCGAGGATCGCGGGCAGGGACGAATTCACCCAGGAGGTCGGATGACCCGGATCAGCGTAACCGTCGACGGGACCAGCTACACCGACGAAGTCGAGCCGCGGATGCTGCTCGTGCAGTATCTCCGCGAACAGCTCGGCAAGACAGGAACCGTGATCGGGTGCGACACCAGCAACTGCGGTGCGTGCACCGTTCACCTCGACGGCCGGAGCGTGAAGTCGTGCGCGATGCTGGCCGTCCAGGCCGACGGCCATGTGGTGACGACGATCGAGGGGCTAGCCGTTGACGGGCAGCTCCATCCGATGCAGCAGGCATTCCATGAGCAGCACGCACTGCAGTGCGGTTTCTGCACACCGGGCATGATCATGCAGTCCATCGACTTGCTCAACGACAACCCGAACCCCTCCGACGACGAGGTACGCCACGGCCTCGAAGGGAATCTGTGCAGATGCACGGGCTACCAGAACATCGTCAAGGCCGTCCAGGCCGCGGCAGGAGGTGCGTCGTGACTGCTACCGAACAGCGACCGACTGTCGAGGTGGGCAGCCCACGTCCGCGCAAGGAAGATCGGCGGCTGATCACCGGTCGCACCCGCTGGACCGACAACCTGGCATTTCCCGGAATGCTCCACATGGCGATGGTGCGCAGTCCGATGGCGCACGCTCGGATCACGTCGATCGACGTCTCGGCGGCCAAGGAGTCACCGGGAGTGGTCGCGGTGCTCACCGGCGCCGACATCGACGCCGAACAGGGTTCGCTGCCCTGTGCATGGCCGATCACGCCTGACCAGAAGGCACCGCCTCACAAGTCGATCGCCGTCGACACGGTGAACTTCGCCGGCGAGGTCGTCGCCGCGATCATCGCCCGGTCACCGGCCGAGGCGCACGACGCCGTCGAGCTGGTCGATGTCGACTACGAAGACCTGCCGCTGGTGCTGGACCTGGCGGCTGCGGCCGCCGGCGGTGACCTGACCCACCCCGACCTCGGCACCAACATCTCAGCACAGTGGATCTTTGACTCCGGTGAGGCGGGAACGGGGAACAACGTCGAGGACGCGATCGCCGAGGCACGCGACGGTGGCGTACTCATCGAACGCACCTATCGCCAGCAGCGGCTGATCCCGTCGTTCATGGAGCCGCGCTCGGTGGTCGTCGACCCGACCCGTGAGCAGGTCACGTTGTGGTCGGCCACCCAGATCCCGCACATTCTGCGGCTGATGTTGGCACTCACCTGCGACATCTCCGAGTCGAAGCTTCGCGTCGTCGCACCAGATGTCGGCGGCGGCTTCGGCGGCAAGCTGCAGGTGACCCCGGAGGAAGTCATCACGTTGGTCGCCGCCAGGCGACTCGGCAAACCGGTCAAGTACACCGAGAGCCGCAGCGAGTCGTTGATGGTGGCACACCACGGCCGCGACCAGATCCAGAAGCTCACGTTGGCGGCCAAGGCCGACGGCACGGTCACGGGTCTCAAGGTGGAGCTGCTCGCCGACATGGGCGCGTACCTCGGCCTGGTGACCTCGGGTGTGCCGATCCTGGGCGCGTTCATGTACAACTCGATCTACAAGTTCCCGGCCTACCGCTTCGACTGCACGAACGTCTTCACCAACAAGGCCTGGACCGACGCCTACCGTGGCGCCGGGCGGCCGGAGGCGACGTTCGCGATCGAGCGACTCATGGACGAGCTCGCCAACGAGCTCGGGATGGATCCGCTCGAGATCCGCGAGAAGAACTGGATCAAGCATGAGGAGTTCCCCTTCACCACGGTGGCTGGACTCGAGTACGACTCCGGCAATTACGAAGCTGCCACCGAGAAGGCCAAGGAGATGTTCGGTTACGACGCCCTGCGCGCCGAGCAGGCGCAGCGTCGCGCCAGCAATGATCCGGTCCAGCTCGGCATCGGCACGTCGACCTTCACCGAGATGTGCGGGCTCGCGCCGTCACGCGTGCTGGGCTCGTTGGCGTACGCCGCCGGAGGCTGGGAGCACGCCTCGATCAGGATGCTTCCCAGCGGCAAGGTCGAGGTGATCACCGGCACCAGCGGGCA
This sequence comes from Nocardioidaceae bacterium, assembly GCA_040002845.1. Lineage (GTDB taxonomy): Bacteria > Actinomycetota > Actinomycetes > Propionibacteriales > Nocardioidaceae > JBDUDR01. The sequence continues at coordinate 16,317 of JBDUDR010000017.1, read as the reverse complement.
CGGGCAGGGTCACGAGACGGCCTGGAGCCAGATCGTCGCCGACAAGCTCGGGGTCGCGTTCGACGACATCGAGGTGTTGCACGGTGACACTCAGGTCTCCCCGAAGGGGCTCGACACGTACGGTTCTCGGTCGTTGGTCGTCGGCGGGATGGCCGTCCTGGCCGCGGCCGACAAGGTGATCGAGAAGGCCAAACCGATAGCAGCCCACATGCTCGAAGCAAGTGTCGACGACATCGAGTTCAGCGGCGGCAGTTTTGGGGTCAAGGGCACCGACAAGGGCGTCGCCATCGGCGACATCGCATTTGCCGCCTTTTCCGCGCACAACCTGCCAGATGATACGGAGCCGCGGCTCGACTCCGATGCCACCTTCGACCCGGTCAACTTCTCCTTCCCGCACGGCACCCACCTGTGCGCGGTCGAGGTCGACACCGAAACGGGTGGGACGACGGTGCGTAAGTACGTCTGCGTCGACGACGTCGGGAACGTGGTCAACCCCATGATCGTCGAGGGCCAGGTGCACGGAGGCCTCGCTCAAGGAATCGCGCAGGCGTTGTTCGAGGAAGCCGTCTACGACGATGCCGGGACCTTGGTGACCGGGTCCTTCGTCGACTACCTGGTGCCCAGCGCGGCCGACCTGCCGCACTACGACACCGACCGGACGGTTTCGCCTTCCAGCACCAACCAGTTGGGGGTCAAGGGTGTCGGCGAGGCGGGAACGATCGCCTCGACCCCGGCAGTCGTCAACGCGGTGGTCGACGCTCTCCGTCCGCTCGGCATCAACGACGTCCAGATGCCGTGCACCCCTCACCGGGTTTGGCAGGCCATCCAGGGCGCCGACGGCGCGACCCCTGCGGTCGCCAGCAGCGAACAGTCCGTGGCCGGAACCTCCGGAGGTGCAGAATGATCCCGGCATCGTTCGACTACCACGCCCCGTCAACCGTCGAGGAGGCGCTGAGCCTGCTCGGTGGGTCCGATGATGCGAAGGCGCTCGGCGGTGGCCAGAGTCTGATCCCCGTCCTGCGGCTGCGGCTGGCGGCTCCCGAGGTCATCGTCGATCTCGGGCGCATCGACTCGCTGCGCGGGGTACGAGATGACGGTGACGCCATCGTGATCGGCGCGATGACGACCCATGCCGAGGTGGTGAGAGACCCTCTCGTCCGGGAGCACGCTGCGGTGATAGCGCTGGCCACGGAGACCGTCGCGGACCCGCAGGTGCGACACCTCGGTACGTTCGGCGGCGCGCTGGTGCACGCCGATCCGGCCGGCGACCTCCCCGCTCCGGCTCTCGCGCTCGGCGCTGAGTTCGTGGTGGCAGGCCCTGGCGGCACCCGCACGGTCGCAGCAGCGGACTTCTTCGAGGACCTGTTCACCACGGCGGTCGGTGAGGACGAGCTGCTGACCGAGGTGCGCATCCCCAAGCGCACCGGTTGGGGAGCGCACTACGAGAAGTTCACCAGGGTCGCCCAGCAATGGTCGATCGTCGGCGTTGCCGCGACGGTGCGTACCGAGGGTGACGTGATCGCGGAGGCGCGGGTCGCGCTCACCAACATGGGGTCGACTCCAGTACGCGCGACCGCGGTCGAGCAGGCTCTGACCGGCCAGCCGGGCACTCCCGAGGCGATCAGGGAGGCGGCCGCGGTTGCCGCAGAAGGGACCAGCCCTCCGACCGACACGAACGGCGATGCCGACTACCGTCGGCATCTGGCGACGGTCTTGACCCGCCGGGCAGTGTTGGCGGCAGTCGGAGCATGAGCCGACCGGACTAGGCGGGGCTGGCAGTGGGGCTGGCAGTAGCGACGATGGCGTGGAGGTGCCGCACGTGCAGCTGAATCATCGATTTACTGTTCCTGCGTCCATTGACGAGACGTGGAGTGCCTTCAACGATCTCGAACGCATCGCGCCATGCTTCCCCGGTGCTGCGCTGACATCCGTCGAAGGCGACGAGTTCACCGGGACCTGCAAGATCAAGCTGGGTCCGATCTCCATGCAGTACGGCGGGTCGGGGACGTTCCTCGAACGCGACGAGGCTGCATACCGAGCGGTGATCGAGGCGAAGGGTAAGGACAAGCGCGGCAACGGGACCGCTGCCGCCACCGTGACCGCGCAGCTCATCGCGGACGGCGACACGTCCACCAATGTCGAGGTGGTGACCGATCTCGCGATCACCGGCAAGCCGGCCCAGTTCGGTCGAGGCGTCATGCAAGACGTCAGCGACAAGTTGCTGGGCCAGTTCGCGACCTGTCTGGAGACCAAGCTCGGCCCGGCGGCGGTCGCGGAGCCGGAAGAGGCAGGTGACGTCGGATCGGGTGAAACCGCGCCCGAACCCTGGCTGTCTAGCGCTGGTTCGGGCGCCCCCTCTGCCTCGGCGCCGACCTCGGGGTCGGCCACTGGCCAGCCTGCCGCCGAGCTGGACCTTGGGGCGACGGTGCTTCCGATCCTGGTCAAGCGGTATGCGCCGTACGCCATCGGCGTGATCGTCCTGCTGTTCCTGCTCAAGAGAATGCTCGGTGGCCGCCACTGACCGCCAGCCCCTGCACCGATCCGACACTCATTTCGCGCCATCCGAACGCTCGCTTCCTGGCGGTGACCGGCGGCGTCTTCCTGGCGCCCGTGTTGGGGCTTGCGGCTGAGTAAGGGTGAGCTATTCGTCACGGCTGTTCAGCCAGAAACTCCGGCCCGCCTTAGTCTTGCGCGGGTGGGCGACGGTGAGTTCGAGGATCCGATCTGGCAGGCGTTCGTCGATGCCATGTTGGAACTTGGCCCGGCCGAGGAGCGGCGTTCCAGGTACGCCGACAAGCCGGCTCTGTTCCTACTTGCCCGTGAGGTCGCTCATTGCGAGGGACCAGGATTGATCGATCTTCGCGTGACATAACAGGGGTGGGCCGAGGTCGGAGGCGCATTCGCTGGCGACTCGCTGGTGCTTCGCGACCCCCGTCGCCGCGACTGGGTCGAGCTCAGGCTTCGGTCAACCGACGACTTGGAGCATCTGGGGCCGCTTCTTGCCAAGACGGTAGCTGCGAACCAGTAAGGCGCATGGGCCTCATGCGGAAGTGTGCTGGACAACCTTAGGTACGAAAACATCCCAGACCGGCGGTGGCAGATCATGCCCGGTCTTCTCCAAGACCAGCAGCTCAGCGCCCGGGTATCTGCTGCTGCAGGGCTTGTCCGTGGGCCAGCGGGAACGTCGTGCTCGACCAGCGACCGCATGGCGTTCTCGTCGCAGTACGGCGAGCCGCCGGAATAGACCCTCATCAGGCCGACGATGAACTCCACAACGCCTGCGGAGTCCTTAGCGTCTGGGCCTTCCGGACCCGACGTAGCTCGTGACTTCCTCCGACATCGGCGGCAGATCGCCTCCACCCGATATGGTGGAAATCAGGGTCAGCGAGGCCACCCGGTCAGGATGACGCAGCGCCGCAATCGTTACGATCCCGCCGGCCATCGATCGGCCGACAAGGTGGGCGCGCTCCATGTCGAGGGTGTCCAGGATCCCCACCGCGTCGTCGGCCATGTCCGCCAGCGAGTACTCCGCCTGCCCAGGCGGGTGCTCCCATCGTGCCTCCCTGGAACGGGTCGCGCCCAGAAGGCGTCTGGGGTGGATCGCCGGGGTCGGAACACGGGCGATCCACCACCCCAAACGGCGGACGCGCAGAACCCTGTGTCAGGTTTGGGGCAACTCACCCGTGAGCCGACCCCGGTTCGTTACCTCAAACCGGCGCCAGAGCCGGCGGTCAGCGGTTCAGCCGAGATCGCCCAGGGGAGCCACGACCCGGCCGGAGTCCTGGCAGATCCAGTGTGGATCGGCGCCCAGCTCGGGCTCGATGTACAGCGCGTGCGCCCGCTCGTCCTCACAGACCGTGCACAGCGGCCAGCGGCCGACCGTTTCGAGCAGCGTGTCTTGGACGTCTTGCGCCACCAGACCGGCCACGTAGTCGACTCCTTCGGCCCACTGTGACAGCCACCAGCGCCGGTTGCTGAGTGCAACCTCAAGCGCTGACACGGTCTGTGCGTCCGCGAGTCCGCGTGCAGACAGGTCGTGCAAGACCAGCGCGCGAGCCTGTATGAGGGGGTCGTCCGCTGTCACGCTCCCTATCCTGGCAGGCTGAGCCAATGCACCCGAAACTCGAGGTGGTCGTGCTTTCGCCCGCCGACGCAGAAGCTGCGGAGGCGGGCGGCGCCGACCGAGTCCAGGCTGTTGGGAGCATCGAGAGCGACGGACTGTCTCCCGAACCGCGGCTGGTGTCCGCTTTGCGGAGGTCGAGTGACTTGCCGATGCGAGTGATGGTTCGCCTCTCCGACGGTTTCAGCACCACCGGCGGCGAGCTGACTCGCCTGGTCGGGCTCGCAGAGGAGTACTTGTCGCTGGGCGCCGAGGGTTTGGTCTTCGGGTTCCTGGATCCTGACCTCGAGGTCGATCTCGAGATCACGGGGGTCATGGTCCAAGCGATCGGCGGCGCGCCCTGGACCTTTCACCGCGCCATCGACCAGGCGCTGGACTACCGAAGGGCGTGGCGGCAGGTGAAACAACTGCCCGGACTAGACGCCGTACTGACTGCTGGATCGGCATCCGGCAGCTCCGCCGGCATCGAGGAGCTGCTGACACGCGCCAAGGAGGACGCGGATGTGGCCAGGCTGGCGTTGGTGGCCGGAGCGCTCGAGGCCGAGCAGATTCCATGGCTGACCCGCGCCGGCATTCATCAGTTCCAGCTCGGATCGCTCGCGCGCCCGGGCGGCTCATGGACCAGGTCCAGCGTCGATGCGGGGTACGTGCGGTCGTGGCGCAGCCTGGTCGACGACGCCGCGGCCCGTCAGGTCTGACCCGACGATGGCGCTGCTCATCGATCCCCCGAACGTTGCCTCCCGGGGGATGCTGTGGTCACATCTCACGTCCGACACGTCACTCGATGAGCTGCACCGCTTCGCGCGAAGCATGGGGATTCCTGCGCGCGGGTTCGACCGGGATCACTACGACGTGCCCGCCCAACGCTACGACTCCGTGGTTGCGGCCGGCGCCGTACCTGTCTCCAGCCGGGAGCTCGTGCGGCGTCTACGGGCCGCCGGCCTTCGGCGTCGCAAGTCGGAGTCGTTGGGCAGGCGAGGAGTGGGGCAGACCCTGACCAGGCCACGCCGACTCAGGGCCGGCGACGAGGTGGGTGTGGTTGCCACGGCCGGCCCGGTGCCCGCCGACCGGTTGGAAGCCGGGGTACGCGTCCTCGAGTCCTGGGGGTTGCGGGTTCGCCTGGCGAAGCATGTGTACGACCGCCACCAGTCGTTGGACTACCTGGCCGGTCTCGACGCCGACCGGACGAGCGACTTCATGGGGGCCTGGTGCGATCCGCGGATCCGAGCCGTCTTTGCGGCTCGTGGCGGCTACGGCACGCACCGCATTACCGACATGTTGAACTGGGGACAACTCGTCCAAGCCGGCCCCAAGGTGCTGTGCGGGTTCTCCGACCTCACCGCGCTTCATCAGGGATTCGCGGCGATCCTCGGACTCGTGACCATCCACGGGCCGGTGGTCTCCTCGCTCGGTGTCTCGGATGCAGAAACCGTTGACCAGGTTCGCCGGATGTTGTTCGAGCCGGAGTCGGCCCTCGAGCTGATAGGCGGTCACGACACGACCGCTCTGGTCCCGGGCGTGGCCGAGGGCGTACTCGTAGGCGGCAACCTCTCCCTGCTCGCCGCCGAGGTTGGCACCCCCCTGTCGCGGCCGGCCCGCAGTGCGCTGGTCCTGCTCGAGGACTGCGACGAGGACCCCTACCGGATCGACAGGTCCCTGACTCACCTGCTGCGCTCCGGCTGGTTCGAAGGCGCCCGCGGCGTCGTGCTGGGCAGCTGGGTTCGCTGCGGTACGCCTGAACAGGTGCGGCGTGTGCTGGCCGACCGGCTCACGAGTCTCGACGTACCCATCCTGTGGGGACTGCCGATCGGTCACGGCACGGCCAATCATGCGGTGCCGCTGGGAGTCCGGGCTCGGCTCGACACCGGCGCCGGGACGCTCACGCTGATTCAGCCCGCACTGGCCTGAGTTGCGGATACCGTTGGTCGCATGACGCAACCAACCGGCACCCATCCGGCGAACTGGTATCCCGACCCCCTCGGGAGGCACGAATACCGGTACTTCGACGGCAACCAGTGGACGGAACACGTATCCGACCACGGCCGTCAAGATGTCGACCCGCCGGTCGGTACGCCGACGGTGCCAACCGTCAACCGACCCACCGAGAAGGTCCAGCGGGACGTGTCCCGGGCCGGAGTCGCGGCGGGGGCCCCGCAGGGCGGCGGAACGCTGTTCACCGAGCCGGTGCTGGTGGTCAACCAGAAGGCCAAGCTGATCGAGGTCAACAACGAGTACGCCGTGTACGACCAGCACGGCACTCAGGTCGGTGCCGTCCGCCAGGTCGGGCAGAGCATGGCCAAGAAGCTCTTCCGGGTCGTAGCCGACGTCGACAAGTACCTCACGCACAAGCTGCAGGTGGTCGACATGGCGGGCACCCCGCAGCTCCAGCTGACGCGGCCTGCGAAGTTCATCAAGTCCAAGATCATCGTGCAGGACGGCTCAGGCCAGCAGATCGGCGAGATCGCCCAACAGAACGCCATCGGCAAGATCCGCTTCGGGCTGATTGCCGGTGGGCAGCAGATCGGCCTCATCCAAGCCGAGAACTGGCGGGCCTGGAACTTCGCGATCCTCGACGTCAGTGGCGCCGAGGTGGCCAGGATCACCAAGACTTGGGAAGGGCTGGCCAAGACGATGTTCACCACGGCGGACAACTACGTCGTGCAGATCCATCGCCCGCTAGACGACCCGCTGCGTTCGCTCGTGGTCGCGGCTGCCCTGTCCGTGGACACGGCCCTGAAGCAGGATCAGCGCGGCCTCAACTGAGCCCTTCCAGCTCGGCCACTATGTTCTTGCGTGCCCGGTCCTCCCACCAGGTGCGCCCGGCCGGTGTGCTGAAGAGGTGTTCCCTGTCGAGCAGGTCGACGAGCACCTCGGCACGTCTGCGGCTGAACTCCGCGTCACGTACTCGGTGATACTCCGCCCGTACGCCGCGCACATACTCCGCATAGCGCCCAGGGTCAGCCGCGAGGATCGCCAGATCGGCATCGGACAGCGTCTCCGCCTGAGTGTCCCCGGGCTCGGGCTTGTGGGTCGCTGTGAGGCGTACGAGCCTGGCCACCTCGGCCACCACGTCAGCCGCGACGCCGTGAGACGTCAATCCGTCCTCGGCGAAGCGGGCCGACTCTTCCTCGTTGTCGGTACGCCTCATGTCGTAGACCGAGTCGTGAAACCACGCGGCGAACAGCATCGCATCGGTCACGTCGTCCCCGTGCTGCCGAGCCAGCAGCTCGATGCGGTCGAGCACCTCCTGGAGGTGCCGCAGGTCGTGATAATGGCGAGTCGCGTGGTCGTACCGGCCGACCAGCTCGACACCAAGTGCCTGCGACCCGGGCAGTAACGCATCCCAGCGCCCGAGCAGTCGGTCGGCGAGGGTGCTCTCCATGCCCCCATTCTCGCGCGAGACGCCGCGATCCGCTCGTACGGGAATGCGCAACGGGTCACGGCAAGGCTCAGGACGGCGGTCTGACCCGGATCTCGACATGATCACGGCCCAGCCACAGTTGGTAGGCACGACCCTCCGATCGCCAGTCGACCTTGAGCGTGACAGCCGCCAACTCCTTCGGCCGGTCGGCGGCGGCGGTCGGCGTCGCGCTTGAGTTGGTTGGCCGCGGCGAGAGTGTCTCGGTCGGCGCACTCGTACATCCCGCCAGGATCAGAGCGGTCACCACGATCGCGATCGAAGGTCTGCGAGCCGACACAGCTGACTCTAGGTCTTCTGTCCCGTTTGGGATGTGGCGCTAGCTGGAAGGTGATGCATCGAGGTCGCTATGGCCACCCGATTGCATCATGCTTGGCGATGTCGTCACCCGGCTGACGCGAGTTGACTTGGGAGCGGCTTGGTGTGCACCACGGTGAGCGACGTGACTGCGCGGGTCAGGCAGACGTACAGCCGCCGCAGGCCGGTCATCTCATCGGGCTCGCCCGCGACCAGGCCGGCGGGTTCGGCGAGGACGACGTGGTCGAACTCCAGACCTTTGGCCAGGGTGGCTGGTAGGAGGTCGACACGCGCGTCGATGTCGCTCTCGTCGCCGAGCGGCGTGAAGTCGACACCGGACCGGGTCAACGCGGCAGCCGCGGAACCGAGCATGGCATCCGGAACGATCACCCCGATGGAGCCTTCTCTGGCCATGACCTCCCGGGTCGCCGCCACCAGGGCCGACGAAACGTCAGCCACCTCACGTACGACGAGGTCGCCTCGCGCACGGCGTACCGACGTCGGAGGGATGAGGTCCGGCGCGATTGTGGGCAACAGTCGAGCGGCGTACTCGATGACATCGGCGGGTACGCGGAACCCGAGTGTGAGCTCCTCGATGTGGGCCTGCGACTTTCCGAGGTACGCCAACGCCTCTACCCAGGACCGGGTTGCCCAAGGGGTCGTCGCCTGTGCAAGGTCACCGAGCACCGTCGCCGACCCCGTTGAGCAGCGGCGGCCGACGGCTCGAAGCATCATCGGAGACAGGTCCTGCGCCTCGTCGACGACGACATGTCCCAGGCTGGGCGTCCGTTCGATGAGGTCACGAGCCTCGTCCACGAGCACCGCATCCGCCAATGACCACCGCGCCGAGCCGGCACCCTTCGGAGGACGCGGCCAGAGGAGCGCTGCCTGCTCATCCGCGTCGAGCAGGCCCGCTGTGCAGTCGGCAAGAAACGCCGAGTCGCTGAGCAGCCGCACCATCACTCTTGCCGGATCGGCCGCCGGCCACAGCCGGTCGACGTACTGCTTGACGAGTCGGGATCGCGCGATCGTGTCCTGCACGCGGTCATCCGGCGACTCCCCGGCCAGCTCCATCTTGAGCAGGATCGCGTGCGCGAGTCGCTGCGGCAGCATCGCCCGCCCGGCGCCGTGCCGCACGCCTCGGTGACGCAGCTCCGCGACGATCTCCTCAGCTTCATAAGCGGGTACGCGCCAGCGCCGCGCGCCGCGCGGAACGACCAACCCCTCGGTCGGCTCCGCAAGAGTCGACCACACGGCTCGGCGTACCACGTCCGCCATCCGCGAGTCGCCCTTGAGGGTCGCAACCGGCGCGGGGTCGGAGCCGCGGATGCCGGTCCTCGACACCAGCTCTTCGATGGTCGTCTGGCGTGCGTCGATCTCACCAAGAGCTGGGAGCACGTCCGCGATGTAGCGCAGGAACGATGCGTTCGGGCCCACCACGAGCACGCCCTGGCGACTGAGCTGGTCGCGATGGGCATAGAGCAGGTATGCCGCGCGGTGCAGCCCGACAGCGGTCTTCCCTGTTCCGGGAGCGCCCTGAACGCACACGGTGTCGGCGATCGTGGACCGGACGATCTCGTCCTGTTCGGGCTGGATGGTGGCCACGATGTCGCGCATCGGCCCCACCCGGGGTCGCTCGATCTCCGCTTCGAGGATCTCGCTGGTCCGTTGCTGTTCGCCCGCGAGCAGGTGTTCGTCCTCGAAGGCGGTCATCTCGCCATGGGCGTACCCGAACCTGCGCCGCAGCGCGACGCCGAACGGCTCGGTACGGCTGGCGCGGTAGAACGGCCTGGAGATGCCGGCTCGCCAGTCGACCACCAGCGGGTCGCCCTCGTCGTCGGTTACGTGGCGGCGGCCGATGTAGAAGCGCTCACCCAGTCCGGTCGGGTCGTCGCGGCTGTAGTCGAGGCGGCCGAAGAACAACGGGATGGTGGGGTCGTCCTCGAGGGACTTCATGCGATGCCACAGGGCGGCTTTGAGGTACTCGGTGGACAGCGGGTCGCCGCCCATCGCGTCCAGGGAGACGGTCTTTTCGCGCATCCGCTGGAGCGCGGACCGGGAGGCCCGCAGATGCTGTCGTTCGGATCGGAGTTCGGGAGGGATGACGTCTGGCGGTACGACGTCTCTGGGCATGACGGCTCCTCCGCGCGCGCGGTCGAGGCGAATGGTTTTGCGGCCGGGTGACGTTACCAGTGTGGGCCAGGTTCGTCACCGGTTTCTCGCAAGCCTTCTCTCGTTGCGTCCGCAAGGGAGTGAGGTAGTGGGATCGACAGGCTATGAATTGCTGTATCCGGACGCTGCGAGCAGCAAAACACAGTCTGTCGATTCTGCGAGGACGCGCCGAACCCGCCCCGGACCGGTTCACGTACACCACACGATGACGAGAGCGCCGCAAGACTGCCGATCCCCATCGGGCATCGCAAAATGCGACGTTCCGGTCGTCGGCCGGGTGACAAGACAGCATGACCGTCACAGTTTGTGGCAGAGCCAGCCCGGCAGCCCGGCGGGCGCCTCGAACGAGTCGCTGCGTCCGCAAGGGGGTGAGACATCAAAGTGACGTATCGCGCACGGGTCAGCGGACGCAAGCGAGGAGACCCTGCCTCAGAAGTCCTGCCCGGACAGCACGTCCTCGGCGTCCACGATGCGATAGGAGTAACCCTGCTCGGCCAGGAACCGCTGCCGGTGCTGGGCGAAGTCGGCGTCCACCGTGTCGCGCGACACCACTGCGTAGAACCGGGCTAACCGGCCGTCAGACTTGGGCCGCAGTACGCGCCCGAGCCGCTGCGCCTCCTCCTGACGCGAGCCGAACGTTCCGGAGACCTGGATCGCCACGCTCGCCTCGGGCAGGTCGATGGAGAAGTTCGCCACCTTGCTGACCACCAGCAAGGACAGCTCGCCGGTGCGGAAGGCCTCGTAGAGCCGTTGCCGCTCGTTGACACCCGTCGGGCCCTTGATCACTGGCGCGTCAAGGAGCTCGGCAAGGTCGTCGAGCTGGTCGAGGTACTGCCCGATGACCAGCGTCGGTTCCCCACGGTGCAGCTCGACCAGCCGCTGCACGACTCCCGTCTTGGTGTCCGTGCTGGCGGCCAGCCGGTAACGGGTGTCGGGTTCGGCGGTGGCGTACGCGAACCGCTCTGAATCGGTGAGCGTCACCCGCACCTCGACGCAGTCGGCCGGAGCGATCCATCCCTGCGACTCGATGTCCTTCCACGGCGCGTCATATCGCTTGGGACCGATCAGGCTGAACACGTCGGCCTCCCGGCCGTCCTCCCGGATCAGGGTCGCCGTAAGCCCGAGCCTTCGCCGGGCCTGCAGGTCGGCAGTCATCCGGAAGATCGGGGCCGGGAGCAGATGCACCTCGTCGTAGATGATGAGACCCCAGTCCTCGGCGTCGAACAGCTCCAGGTGCCGATAGGCACCCTTCCGTTTGGCGATCATCACCTGGTACGTCGCGATCGTCACGGGCCGGATCTCCTTGCGGGACCCGGAGTACTCCCCGATCTCGTCCGCGGTCAGAGACGTACGGCGAAGCAGCTCGTCCTTCCATTGTCGGGCCGCGACCGTGCTGGTCACCAGGATCAATGTGGTGGCCTGCGCATGTGCCATCGCCGCGGCCCCGACCAGCGTCTTACCGGCGCCACAGGGCAGCACCACGACGCCGGAGCCGCCGTGCCAGAACGACTCGGCGGCCTCGGTCTGGTACGCACGCAGCGACCAGTCCCGCTGGTCCAAGGCGATCGAGTGCCGCTCACCATCGACGTACCCGGCGAAGTCCTCGGCCGGCCAGCCGAGCTTCAACAGGGCCTGCTTGACGTTCCCGCGCTGGGACGGGTGCACGATCACCGTGTCCGCGTCGAGCCGCTCGCCGAGCATCGGCCGGACGCGTTTGGAGCGCAGGACCTCCTCCAGAACTGGCCGGTCGGTGCACGAGAGCACGAGCCCGTGATGCGGATGCTTCTCTAGTCGCAGTCGCCCGAACCGCGCCATGGTGTCCGCGACATCGACCAGCAGCGCATGCGGCACGGCGTACCGCGAGAAGCGCAGCAAGGTGTCGACGACCTGTTCCGCGTCGTGCCCGGCCGCTCGTGCGTTCCACAGGCCCAGCGGCGTCAGACGGTAGGTGTGGACGTGCTCGGGGGAGCGCTCGAGCTCCGCGAACGGCGCGATCGCCTTGCGGCAGTCACTCGCGTCCGGATGGTCGATCTCGAGCAGCAACGTCTTGTCGGACTGGACGATGAGGGGTCCGTCGTTCACAGAGCAGCCTTTCGCCGGGCTCGGTAGGCGGCCACGTTGGCGCGCGACGAGCACCGGTCGGAACAGTACCTCCGAGAGCGGTTGGGCGAGGTGTCCACGAACACGCAGTCGCAGTTGGAGCCGCAACAGACGCCGAACCTGTCGGCGCCCAGGTCGGCCACCACGATCGCCAGCCCGAAGACTGCCTCGCTCGACAGGTCCTCGGCGATCGAGGTGCCGCGGTCCCCGACGTGCAAGTGCCACGGATCGGGGTCGTGCCGGTGGAGGTAGGGCGTGATGCGATGTCTGCGTAGCAGGCTGTTGACCTGGTCGACAACAGCCTGCTCATCGCCGGCCTGACAGGACTCGAAGACCTTGCGAAGATGGCGCTGCAACCGGCGCAGCGGAGGAACGTCCTTGCTCCTTGTGTGCCGAGTCATCCAGGCGCGATTCTCCAGGAACTGGTTGAGGTCGTCGAGATCGTCCAGCGGAGCGTTGACCAGCGCTGCAGCGCGCTCCGCGTAACGAACAAAGTCCACTTGCGTATCTTACAACCGACGAGTAATATGTAAGAGTCATATACCGAGAGTGTGTCTTACGTCACGTTAGCGTCGATGAGACGTCGACCAAAGCGGAAGCCGCACCCGAACTCGTCGGAGGAATCCCCATGTTGACCGCCCAGGACCTGGTTGCCCGCGGTCTGCGCGAGGACCGGCAAGCCGAGGCGGAGCGGGCGGCGCTCAGCGTCGCCGTACGTGCGGCTTCCCGGGAGGCTCGTGCAGCCCGTCGACTGGCCAAGATCCAGCACGACAACCGCATCGCACAGGCTCAGATATCCGGAATGGACGTCTGAGACCAGGCGAGCCCGGCGTCACGACGCGCCAAGCAACGCCACGCTGCTGATCCGGTGAATCGCAAACGTCCGTACCTGGCCCGACCGATCGTCATACGCGGTCAGCCAGCCACCACCGACGCTGACCGGTTCCACGATCTGCTCGCTGGCGGTGCCTTGCTGGTCGAGATAGCCGAGCCACACAGACCGCCGAGCCTGTGCCGCCTCTCGCAGCCGCGCCACCATCTGGATGGACGCGGTGCGCGGGAGCCGGCCAGGCTCGGCGTCGTCTGGGCGGGCCTGCGACGCCCGCTCACCTGATCGCAGGGCATGCACTGCCGATCTCAGGTGCTGTTCGTCGAGCGAGCTACCGTCGTACGTCGCGTCTGGCCGCCGCGGCCGGCTCAGCGCCCGGCGGCCCTCCCGCCGCGAGATGTGTATGGTGCCGTCAGCAGTCTCCGCGACCGGCGCCGCTCCGAGCTCGCGAAGGGTCGAAAGCACGACATCGACAGGTGCGTCGGACGCAACCACGGTCGGTCCGATGCGACGCAACCGCAAGGCTGCCGCCCCCGGATCGGCGATGACTCGGGCGAGTGCCGCTTCGTCGTCGCAGCGGACGTACGACCCGGCTGCGCCTACCCGAATCTGACCGTGCCGCCTGGCCATGTCGTCTACCAGGTAGCTCAGTGGCTGCGGCACGGGAGTACGCGACCGAGCGGCTAGGAACGTGTGCACATCGGTAGCGCTCCAGCCGAAGTCCAATGCGCGCCGGATGGAGTCCGCCGTGAACCGGTAGACGGTTGCGCCCCCACGGGACTCGACGTCGGCGACCATCGCCATCTCCTTGGCCACCGCAGAGTCGAGCGGCCCGGGGGCGATGGCGCTGAGATCGGCCTGGATCAGCACCGTGTCGACCTGTTCGGGCAGCAACGGCTCAAGCAGCGCAACGACGTCGCGGTCGTCCTTCAGCAGTGCCCGTCCGTGCACAGCCAGCGCGCCGAGGCCGGTCAGGCCAACTGTCGCGGCCTCGCTCAGTGTCCATCTGACCATGGAGTCTCGAAGGGCCCCACGTCGTGGGCGCTCCCACTCGACGAGCTCACTGACCGATTCAACGGTTGCGGTCGCTCCCGGCGGCAAGTCGGCTAGCGCTTGCAGGGCCACCAGCCTGATGTCCGTCCCGCTCGTGCGCTCCAGGCCGGTCCTCAGCGCGTTGAGAGACCTGTCTCGCTCGTCTCGGCTGCCCACGAGCCCCACCACCCGTTGCATGTGCAGCCAGCCGACGACCAGCGCCAGCCATCGCCGGGCGACCGGACCTACCGACCAGGCATCGAAGCTCTCGGTCGGCAGCCACAGCCGCTCGACCTCGGTGTCGCCGCCTTCGGCGATGAGCCCGGCCTCGAAAGCCACCTCGATATGCAGTGCGGCGTCCTGCTCGTCGACGTCGAGCAGCAGTGCGACCCGCCGGAGGTCGCGTACCCCCAGACCGCCGCCGCGCAGGACCGGCACCGGCGCGTGACCCCACGCCTCCCCGAGCAGCTCGACCCGGCGTACGAAGTCGAAGGCGGCACCCGCGGCGGTTCGGTCGACGAGGACGGCGTCGCGCTCGCTCACGTCCAGCTCGGGCCGCTCGTGCACCGGGCTGGCGACGATTCTTCGGGCCCGCAGGTGCAACCCGATCTCGCGGGGCAGCACCACGGTGTGGCGGTCGACAGACACCAGCAAGCCGCGGTTCAGTAGCCGAGCGACGGCGGATCCGGCAGCGCTCGTGGCGGAGTCGTCGCCGCTCACCGGCAGTCGGCCGCGCGGCGGACCCCACGTCAACCGTTCCAGCACCTGTTGGCTGTCCGGGCCGCACTCTGCGATCAGCTCGTCGACCCGGCCGGGTCGCTCCCAGGACTCCAGGATGCTCCGGATCGTGGTCCCCGGATCTTCGTCGACCGCCACCCGCGAGGTCCGGGCGAGCGAGTTCAGCCTGGGTGCGGCATAGGCACGCAGGAGGGTCGCAGCCGGCGCGCCGAGACCTGCCGGTTCGGGGCCGAGGACCTCGTGGACCGCACGCAGCACTCGCAGCTCATCGCGGGGTCCCCAGACCAGGGCCAGCGCCTCGAGAGCGTCCACGGCATCGGCGACCTTCGGTTCAGGTGCCGCCAGCACCGCAGCGATCTGCGACAGCTTGACCGGCTCGCTGACGATGACGGTGGCTCCCAAGACGTCGAGGCGGAACCGGTCCAGCCGTTCGACCGCCCGGCTGACAGAGGCGCGAGTGCCTGCCCTTGACGCGAGCGCACCGATGTCCTGCGGGACAGGTACGGCCAGGTCTGGGCGCATCCGCAGCAACTCGCCCAGCTCGTCGTCGCTGCGATCGCGCAGCACGTCGGCGAGCGTGCGGAAGGTGGACACTGAGACCATCCCGTCAACCGTAGTCGGTGGCTCCCTCCCCCGGTGTTCGGCGGCCTGACCGTCCCGCGTGCGATGCTGTACGCCGACCATTCGAAGGGATGTCGATGCCGGTCATCGAGGCTCACGGCCTGCGGAAGAAGTACGGCGCGAAGGTCGCTGTCGACGACCTGTCGTTCCAGGTGCTGCCGGGTTCGGTGACCGGGTTCCTCGGGCCCAACGGAGCCGGTAAGTCCACCACCATGCGGCTGATGCTGGACCTCGACTCGGGCGCCGGTGCGACCACGTTCGACGGGCGGCCGTTCCGTCACATCAAGCACCCGATGCGTGAGGTCGGGGCGCTACTGGAAGCCAAGCCGTTCCACCCGACCCGCAAGGCGCGCAACCACCTGCGGATGCTCGCCGTCTCCAACGGCATCCCGAACAGCCGGGTCGACGAGGTCATCGATCTGGTCGGGCTGGCCGACGTCGCCAAGGGCAAGCCGAAGAACTTCTCGATGGGCATGGGGCAGCGGCTCGGCCTCGCCGCGGCCCTGCTGGGCGATCCGCACACGTTGCTCCTCGACGAGCCCGCCAACGGCCTGGACCCGCAAGGCATCAACTGGCTGCGCAACTTCCTCAAGGAGCTCGCCGGCCAGGGACGCTGCATCTTCGTGTCCAGCCACCTGCTCGCCGAGATGGCGCTGATGGCCGACTCGCTGGTCGTCATCGGGCGAGGCCGCCTCATCACCAGCGGGCCGGTCGAGGAGTTCATCCGCAACAGCACGCGCAACTCGGTGCTCGTTCGAACGCCGGATCCCAACCGGCTCGTACCCCTGTTGCGCGAACGCGACGCAGACGTGGAGCCGGGTGCCCCCGGCCAGCTGTCGGTGACCGGCTTGACCCTCGAAACTGTGGGTGACATCGCATTCGAGGCCGGCATTCGGCTGCACGAGCTGACCGGCCGGGCCGCCACCTTGGAGGAGGCGTTCCTGGACGCCACCGGCGGATCGGAGGAGTTCATCGCCCACGGGCTGGAGG
>JBDUDR010000016.1:0-34824 GCA_040002845.1 Nocardioidaceae bacterium | reverse complement strand
GACAAACGGCCGGTGCGCGATGAGGTCGCGCACCGGCCGTCCGTTCCCCCGCCGCGCCTGGCACCCTTTCGCCCAAAGGGCCAGGCTCGCTGTCCTATTTATACCGATTCAGCACGTCTGCAGCAGGCTTTTCCGCGAGATCGAGCGCTCGGCTCAACCCGTGAAGGGCTTGGCGTCGACGATCTCGACAGTGACGACTTTGTCGTTGGGGGCTGTATACGTCGCTTCGTCACCGGCATGCTTTCCCTTGATGGCGGCTCCCAACGGAGACTGTGGAGAGATGACATCGACCGCCACGCTGTCGTCCAGCCCGACCAGCTCACGAGAACCCAGCAGGAACGTCTCGGTCTCGGCGGCGCGCTTGAACCTGACCGTTACCTGCATGCCGGGCTCGACCACGCCGTCGTCATCGGGGGTCTCGCCAACCCTGGCTCGCTGGAGCATGTCCTCCAAGAACAGGATCCTGGCCTCGGTCTTGCCCTGCTCCTCCTTGGCGGCGTGGTAGCCACCGTTCTCCTTCAGATCGCCCTCGTCCCGAGCGTCGCCGATGCGCGCGGAGATCTCGGCCCGAGTCGGCCCCTTGAGGTGTTCCAGCTCAGCCGCGAGTTTGTCGTAGGCATCCTGGGTCAGCCAGGCGACATTCTCTTCAGTTGGCTGCGTCACGGGTCGAGCTCCTTGAGTCAGTGTTTGTTCATCGGCGCAGCTGCGCCGGTCCCTTCAGGGAAAAGAGAAGCCTATCAACCGATGCGACCAACAGGCATTTCGTACCTCGCTGGCCAGTCGGACGGACCGCCCTCGAGCCGGCTCAGCGAGGTTGGTGCTGCTCGCCGGTGGTGCAGCCTTGGAGGACAGCCGTGGTGGCCTCTCGATCGGTCACGATAGTCAGGTGCTCGGTCGATGTCGTTCGCCCCATGCGGCTCTCGATCGACCCCGGTCGCACCCGAAATGTGAGGTCGCCGACCACGGCGTGATCGGTGGCCTCGGCCAGAACCCGGCAGGTGGCCGTCACCTCAGCCGCCCGGTCGACCTGGATGGTGACGTCCACGTGGTGCGTGTCGACCACGTCGTAGCTCACCAGGCGGGAAGCGACCTGCGGGTTGGAGTGATAGAAGGCCGCCCACAGGAGCCAAGCGAGCCCGGCTGCGGCCACCACGACGACCCCCGTCAGGATCGCCGGACGTACCCATGGCGATGGCGATCCGTATCGATCGGCTGGCCGTGCGCTGCCGGTGACCATGAGGCGGGAAGTGACTCGATTCTGGCTTGGTCGGATCCAGGGGTGGTTCTGGGAATGGGGGAGGGGTCGGGGACCATTGTCCCCTAGGTGGGGCAATCACCGGGGCGCGAGCCGAGAGGTAGGTACGCTTTGGCACCCAACGGCGTCTTGCGCCTGATGCACGTTCACGCACATCCCGACGACGAGTCGAGCAAGGGAGCAGCCAGCACGGCGAAGTACGTCGCGGAAGGCGTCGACGTGCACGTGGTGACGTGCACCGGCGGGGAGCGGGGTTCGATCCTCAACCCCAACATGGACCGGCCCGAGGTGCTTGCGAACATCGCCGAGATCCGTCGCGAAGAGATGGATCGCGCCCGCGAGATCCTGGGTGTGCGCCAGGACTGGCTGGGGTTCGTGGACTCCGGGTGGCCAGAAGGTGATCCACGTCCGCCGCCGCCCGACGGATCCTTCGCCCTGCTGGACGTCGCCGATGCGGCGGAGCCGTTGGTCCGGCTGATGCGGAGCTTCCGTCCGCACGTGGTGACGACCTACGACGAGAACGGCGGCTATCCGCATCCCGACCACATCATGTGCCACCGGGTGGCGGTAGCAGCCTTCGAGGCGTCCGATGACCCGGATGCCTACCCAGGCAGCGGTGATCCCTGGCAGCCCCTGAAGCTCTATTACCACCACACGTTTCATCGTGATCGGATCGCCGCGCTGCACGAGGAGATGCTCCGCCGCGGTCTGGAGTCGCCTTACACCGAATGGTTGACCGACTGGAAACCCGACCCGGCCCACGCAGCCCGGGTCACGACCCGGATCCCGTGCGCCGAGTACTTTCCCGTCCGCGATCGCGCGTTGCTGGCGCATGCGACGCAGATCGATCCTGAAGGTCCCTGGTTCGCCTGTCCACTGGAAGTGCATCAGGCCGCCTGGCCCACCGAGGACTATGAGCTGGTGCATTCGGTGGTCGACAGCCCGGCGATGGAAGACGACCTGTTCGCCGGCGTTCGAGACCTGGTGGCCCAAGGAGAGCGCGTCTAGGAGACGATGGGCGCATGGCGATGTGGGTGGCGGCGGCGGCCCCTCCAGACAACGAGGTGCAGCCCGGTTGGTTGGGGTTCTTCGTCGTGTTGGCCTTGGGCATCGTCACCTATCTCCTGTGGCGCAACATGAACACCCATCTCAAGCGGGTGAACTTCGAACCACCCCCCGCCGACAGGGAAGGCGACGCGGGAGACACCCTCGGCACGGCCGATGGATCCGACGCGGAGGACGGTGCAGAGCAAACCGACGACGGAATGCCTGATTCGACGAAACGCGACGAGATCTGAACTTTGCGTGAATAGTGTCATGTTGACTATGGCACTGGGCCCCACCTGATCCACTAGACAAGTGCCACAACCTGCCTATTGGACCTCGAACAGGGAGAATTATGACAACAACGTCTCGTAGCCACGCCTGGCTGCCTTCGCGAGGACGGCGCAAGGCAACCGCCGTGGCGCTGATCGGTGGGGTGGCTCTGTCTGTGACGGCGGCGCTCACCCTTCCGTCGGCTGGTGCGGTGACGGGTCACCGTCACCACTTCCCGCATGTGAATGGCATCCCGCATACGGACCGACCGCTTGCGTCGGGAAAGTACTGGTTGATGCACAAGGGCCTGGACAACCCCCGGCAGCTGAGCCTGACCGGGGGACACGGGCTGGTGGTGGCCGAGGCAGGCCACGGCTCGTACAAGAAGAGCAACTGCATCAAGTCACCCGAGGGCCGCCTATGCATCGGGCGCACCGGCCGTGTGACGGTCCTCAAGCATGGCCACGCCTTCCACGTGATGACGGGCCTGCTGTCCGCAGCGAGTCCTGACGGGAGCTTCGCGACCGGCCCGGACGGCGCGTCCAAGAAACCCGGTGGCGGGTTCTTCGCCATCGAGACCTACGGGCCACCCAGCATCGTTCCCGATGGTCTGCCGGCTCGCCAGCTCGGCAAGCTGATGGGGAAGCGCATGCCTGGCGGGCACCTGCACATCGCCGCCAACATCTCCCGCTTCGAGAAGAACCATGACCCGGATGGTGAGGGTTTCGACTCCAACCCGTACTCCGTGCTAGCCCTCAGGCACCAGACCCTGGTCGCGGATGCGGCCGGTGACTACATCGCCGAGGTCCACGGCCACAAGGTGTCGCTGTGGGCGGCGATGCCCGAGTACGGGCCGAGGATCGACCCGGTGCCGACGGTCATCTCCAGGGGCGGTGACGGCAAGATCTACGTCGGGGAGCTGCACTCGGAGAAGAAGGGCAAGGCGAAGGTTTACCAGTTCAGCCGGGACGGTGACATCCTGCGCAGCTGGAAGGGGTTCACCACCATCACCGGGGTGGCCCGCAAGGCGGACGGCACGCTGTACGTCTCAGAGCTGTTCGGCGGCAACTGTGGCTTCAACCAGATCCCGCACTGCTTCCCGGGGCGGGTGGTGAGGGTGTCCCCGAACGGTCACCGGAGCTACTTCCGGGTGCCGTTCCCGGCCGGCATCGTGGCCCGCGAGGACCGGGTGCAGGTGGCGGCGTTCTCGATCGCACCCGCGACCGGTGCCTTGGGCAACCCGGCGTGGAGCGGCCAGATCTGGCGCATCCACTTCTGAGTCACCCGAGCTGAGGAGATCCCCTGAAGCGAGGCGGTTCCCCGGGCACCTAGTGTGGTCGGATGAACCGCCTCGCTGCTGCTACGAGTCCCTATCTGCTGCAGCACAAGGACAACCCCGTCGACTGGTGGGAATGGAGCGGCGAGGCCTTCGAGGAGGCTCGCCGGCGCGACGTACCCGTGCTGCTCTCGATCGGTTACTCCGCTTGTCACTGGTGCCACGTCATGGCCCATGAGTCGTTCGAGGACGCGGCAACAGCCGCGATGATGAACGAGAAGTTCGTCAACATCAAGGTCGACCGCGAGGAGCGGCCGGACATCGACGCCGTCTACATGGAAGCGACCCAGGCGATGACGGGCCACGGAGGGTGGCCGATGACCTGCGTCCTCACACCCGACGGCGAGCCGTTCTTCACGGGCACGTACTTCCCCGATACCCCTCGTCACGGCAGTCCCTCCTTTCGTCAAGTGCTGACGGCGCTCACCGAGGCCTGGCGGGAAAGACGCCCCGACGTGTCCAAGGTGGGTGCGCAGGTGGTCGCCCACCTGCGCGCTTCCCGATCGATGACTGGTACGGAGCCGCCCGACGAAGCAGCGGTCGATCGCGCCAAGGGCTTGCTGTCAAAGGACTTCGATGGAATGCGCGGCGGGTTCCGGTCGGCACCCAAGTTCCCACCGTCGATGGTGCTGGAGTTCCTGCTGCGAAACCATGCGCGGACAGGCGACCCACAGGCCCTGGCAATGCTCGATGCCACCTGCGAGGCGATGGCGCGCGGTGGGCTCTATGACCAGCTCGGCGGTGGCTTCGCCCGCTACAGCGTGGACGCGGGCTGGGTCGTACCGCACTTCGAGAAGATGCTGTACGACAACGCCCTGCTGCTGCGCGTCTATCTGCACTGGCACCGGCAGACGGGGTCGGCGCTCGGTCGCCGAGTGGCCAAAGAAACGGCCGGTTTCCTGCTCGACGAGCTGCGCACGGATGAGGGCGGGTTCGCCTCCGCGCTGGACGCCGACTCCGAGGGGGTTGAGGGCAGGTTCTATGTCTGGACGCCTGCCGATCTGGTTGCGGCCCTCGGTCCTGACGACGGCCCCTGGGCGGCCGGGATTTTGGAGGTCACCCGGGCAGGTACTTTCGAGGACGGTGCCTCGACCCTGCAGCTGTTGACCGACCCGTCGGATGAGGTGCGGTTCATCGCGGTGCGTGACCGGCTCGCGGCCGCGCGGGCCGCCCGGGTCCGACCTGGCCGTGACGACAAGGTCGTGACGTCATGGAACGGCCTGGCCATCGCGGCCTTGGCTGAGGCCGGTGCGGTGCTGGATGATCCCCTCTGTCTCGACGCGGCGCGGAGGGCTGCCGAGCTGATCCGAGATCTGCACCACGATGCGGACGGCCGACTCCTCCGCGCCTCGCTGGCGGGGCGAGCGGGCATCTCGTTGGGCGTCCTGGAGGATCACGCAGACCTCGCGGAGGGATACCTCGCATTGCACTCTGTGACCGGTGAAGCGCAATGGCTGCGGTTGGCCGGTGACCTGCTCGAGCAGGTCCTGACCCGGTTCGGTGATGGGCAGGGGGGTTTCTTCGATACCGCCTCGGACGCGGAGTCGTTGGTGAGCCGGCCGCACGATCCGACCGACAACGCGACGCCGTCTGGTCAGTCGGCGGCGGCAGGCGCGCTCCTGTCATATTCCGCGCTCACGGGATCAGGAGCTCACCGCACGGCCGCGGAAGCCGCGCTGGCATCGAGTGCGCGACTCGCCGAGCAGGCGCCGCGCTACGCGGGCTGGTGGCTTGCGGTCACGGAAGCGCTGCATTCAGGACCGGTCGAGGTCGCCATCGTTGGTGCCGATGACGATCCGCTCCGAGAAGCTCTCCATCAGATCGCCCTGTCGTCCGCTGCACCCGGCGCCGTCATGTCGGTCGGCGTGCCCGACGCGGCAGGCGTACCGCTGCTGGCCGATCGGCAGCTGCTGAACGGAGCGGCCGCCGCGTACGTGTGCCGCGGGTTCGTCTGCCGACAGCCGGTGAACTCGCCCGACGAGCTGGCGGAATTGATGCTCGCGACCTGACCGTGGTCAGTGCAGCGAGTATGTCGCAATCGAGACGCCGACGTAGTGCACGACGAAGGCAACGATCGTGCACGAGTGGAACACCTCATGGAACCCGAACCAGCGGGGCAGCGGGTTCGGTCGTTTGATCCCGTAGACCACCCCACCGGCGGAGTAGAACAGGCCTCCGACGACGATCAGCGTGAGGACCGCGGGGCCCGCCGAGTGAGCGAAGTCGCCGACCCAGAACACCGCCACCCAGCCGAGCGCGATGTACACCGGGAGATAAGCCCGACGTGGCGCGCTTATCCACAGCACCCGGAAGGCGATCCCGATCACTGCCCCAACCCATACGATGCCGAGCAGGATCGCAGCGTCCCGCTGGTCGAGCAGCAGGAGGGCGAACGGTGTGTACGTCCCAGCGATGAGCAAGAAGATGCTGCTGTGGTCGAGCCGGCGGAGCCAGGCGTACCAACGGGGACTCCAGTGACCGAGATGGAAGAGGGCACTGACGCCGAACAGCATCGCCGACGTCGTGGCGAAGATCGCGGAGCCGACTCGGGGTTGTCCGGCGGGCGAGAGCACGACCAACACGATGCCGGCTGCGACGGCGAGCGGGAACGCTCCGAGGTGCAACCAACCGCGCAGCCGTGGCTTCATCTCGTCTAAGCGCTCGCGCATCGAATCGCCGACGCTCATGGTCATCTCACCAGGTTACGAGCCAACACAAGACATCGCGGCTACCCTGGGTAACGGCGATCACATGAAGGCAGGGAGCCCGTGCGGAATCCGGTCTACCGGTTGTACGAACGGCGGCTGCTGCGCGCTCTCGACCCGGAGCAGATGCCGCAACACGTGGGCGTGATGGTCGACGGGAACCGGCGGTGGGCCAAGGCGTTCGGCGCCTCCACGGCCTCGGGTCATCAGGCGGGTGCCGACAAGATCATCGAGTTCCTGGGTTGGTGTGACGACCTCGGTGTGAAGGTCGTCACCGTCTGGCTGCTGTCCACGGACAACCTCTCCCGCCCGGCCACGGAACTGCAGCCGCTGCTGCGCATCATCGAGCAGCTGGTCAGCCGGCTCGCCGAGTCCGGTCGATGGCGCGTACACCCCGTCGGTGCCCTCGACGTGCTGCCGTCGTCAACCTCCGAGACCCTCAAGTCGGCCGCCGAGCAGACGTCGACGATCGACGGCATGATCGTGAACGCAGCGGTGGGCTACAGCGGCCGTCGCGAGCTCACCGATGCGGTGCGGTCGTTGCTGCAAGAGCACGCATCCCGCGGCACGAGCCTGGAGGATCTCGCCGAGACCCTGCACATCGAGCACATCGCCGAACATCTATACACCCGAGGACAGCCCGACCCAGACCTGGTGATCCGGACATCGGGAGAGCAACGGCTGTCCGGTTTCCTGCTGTGGCAGTCGGCCCACTCCGAGTTCTACTTCTGTGAGGCGCTGTGGCCCGACTTCAGGCGGGTGGACTTTCTTCGGGCCCTGCGTGCGTACGCCGCCCGCGAGCGCCGATTCGGCAGCTGACCTACCGCTCGTCGCATGACCTGCTGGACACCCTCGCGGGGCCGTGAGTTTGTTCACCCCGAGTTCGGGCGTGTCGACCTTCCCAAGTCAGCGGCCCGGGACGTATTTTCTTAAGATGACGGTCAGCGAAACGCGAGCCGTTCGGGAGGCCCAGTCGTGTCAACGGCATCTGTTCGGAGATGTCGCTGCGGCCCGACGTTCACGAGGGCCGGCACCCGGTTCTCTGGCCCGGTCCCGGTCATCCTCTGCAAACTAGGGTCGGCGTAGGGTGCGCGCGTGACCCGTGAGGGGACGAATCGTGCCTGCCACATCGAGCACAAGTCGTCGCAAGTCGTCAGCCCCGATCGCGCCGCAGACCGAGCCACAGATTGGGCCACAGATTGGGCCCCAGCACAACCCGCATCGCCGCACCTACGTCCTCGACACCAGCGTGTTGCTCGCCGACCCGGGCGCCATCCGGCGTTTCGACGAGCACGAGGTCGTACTCCCCGTGGTTGTGATCACTGAGCTCGAGGGCAAGCGGCACCATCCCGAGCTGGGCTATTTCGCCCGCTCGGCGCTGCGGCTGCTCGACGAGATGCGCGTTCTTCATGGACGGTTGGACGAGCCGATCCCCGTCGGCGAACGCGGCGGCACCGTCCGAGTCGAGCTCAACCACGCCAACCCAGCGGTGCTGCCGGCTGGCTTCCGGCTGGCCGACAACGACACCCGGATCCTGTCGGTGGCGGGCAACCTGAAGGACGAAGGTCGAGATGTCGTCCTCGTCTCGAAGGACCTGCCGATGCGCGTGAAGGCGTCGGCGGTTGGACTCCAGGCCGAGGAATACCGCGCCGAGCTTGCTCTCGAGTCGGGTTGGACGGGCATGTCCGAGCTGGAGGTCACTGCGGCCGACATTGATGTGCTGTACGACGCCGGCTATGCAGATCTGGCGGACGCCCGCGAGTTTCCTACCCACACCGGGCTCGTCCTGCTGTCCGATCGGGGCAGTGCCCTGGGCCGGGTGATGCCGGACAAGCGCGTACGCCTGGTCCGCGGTGATCGGGAGGCATTCGGCCTGCATGGCCGGTCAGCCGAGCAGCGCGTCGCGCTGGATCTGCTGCTCGATCCCGAGGTCGGCATCGTGTCGCTCGGTGGCCGGGCGGGCACCGGCAAGTCGGCTCTCGCCCTGTGCGCTGGGCTCGAGGCCGTGCTCGAGCGCCGGCAGCACAAGAAGGTCGTGGTGTTCCGGCCGTTGTACGCCGTGGGGGGCCAGGATCTGGGTTACCTGCCCGGCAGCGAGTCGGAGAAGATGCAACCGTGGGCACAGGCGGTCTTCGACACCCTCGGAGCGCTCACCTCCTCAGACGTGATCGACGAGGTGGTCGACCGCGGGATGCTCGAGGTCCTGCCGCTGACACACATCCGAGGCCGCTCGCTGCATGACGCCTTTGTCGTGGTGGACGAGGCGCAGTCACTGGAGCGGAATGTCTTGCTGACGGTGCTGTCGCGCGTGGGTTCCGGCTCCAGGGTTGTCCTCACGCACGACGTCGCCCAGCGTGACAACCTGCGCGTCGGCCGCCATGACGGGGTCGTCGCCGTCGTCGAGAAGCTCAAGGGTCACCCGCTGTTCGCGCACGTCACGCTGACCAGGTCCGAACGGTCCCCGATCGCGGCGCTCGTCACGGAGATGCTCGAGAACGTCACGATCTAGCCCAATCCGATCCAGTGCGTGAACCAGGGGGTTGCGCAATTGTGAATAAGCGACAAGATGAGACCCATGACACATCAGGGAGGGTGCTGCGCACCGCGATCGCCGTGGCCCGGCTCGCCTCTCGGCTCTTCCTAGGGAGGCACAGTGGCTAAGACAATCCGCGCGAGGGACGGATCTCTTCGAATGCGCCGTCGGGCGGCCCTTGGAGTCGCTGCAGCGCTGGCGGCGGCGGGACTGGCCGCTTGTGGTGGCGGGTCAGGCGTGCCGACCCTTATCTGGTACATCAACCCTGACGTCGGCAACCTCGACGCGAGCCTGGGTGGTCAGGCCACCCTCGCCAAGGAGTGCACTGAAGCGGCCAACGGCAAGTACAAGATCGAGGTGCAGATGCTCCCGACCGCGGCCTCGGACCAGCGCGAGCAGCTGATCCGACGGCTCGCGGCCAAGGACTCCTCCATCGACTTGATGAGCAATGACCCGCCGTTCATCGCTGAGGCGTCCAACGCGGGCTTCTTGGCGCCGGTCCCGGCGGCGGACGTAAAGACATTCACCGATGGTGTTTTGGATGGCGCGGTCGAGCAGTCCAAGTGGGATGGCAAGTTGGTCGCGGTGCCTTTCTGGGCCAACACGCAACTGCTCTGGTACTACAAGGACGTCGCAGACAAGGCCGGGCTCGACATGACGCAGCCGGTGACCTGGGACCAGCTCATCGACGCGGCTGACAAGACCGGCACGACCGTGCAGGTGCAGGCCGACAAGTACGAGGGCTACTCGGTGTGGATCAACGCGCTCATCGAGTCTGCAGGAGGAAGCATCCTCGAGGACGCAAGTGCCGGAGCTGACGCAAAGGTGACCATCGACTCGAAGGCGGGCGAAGAGGCGGCTGCCGTGATCCAGAAGCTCGCGCTCTCGCAGGCGGCGAACCCCTCACTGTCCACGGCCGAGGAGACCGAAGCCCTGGCCGGCTTCACCGCTTCCAATGGAGGCTTCATGGTCAACTGGCCGTACATCTACGCCGACCCGTCGACCCAGGCGCTCCGCGACGCGCACAATCTCGGCTACACCCGCTATCCCGAGGTGGTGGCCGGCGAGACGAGCAGGCCTCCGCTGGGTGGCATCAGCCTGACCATCAGCGCATACAGCAAACACGTCGATCTCGCGTACGAGGCGGCGGCGTGCATCACCAACGAGCAGCATCAGAAGGAGTACATGCTGAATGCCGGTAACCCGGCGTCGCGCGCTGCGGTCTACCAGGATCCAGAGATCCGCAAGGCATACCCGATGGCAGACCTGATCCAGGAGAGCATTGCCGCCGCCGCTCCGCGCGCGGTGACGCCGTTCTGGACCGACGTGAGCGCGGCGCTGGTGGACTCCTTCCATCCACCGTCGGCAGTAAGCCCCCAGACAACCCCCCAGAAGGCCACGCAGTTCATCACCGATGTCCTGCAGGGCAAGGCGCTGCTCTAGAAAGGCCGGTGAGCTCATGGCAACCGCGACGGTGTCTGTTGACGCTTCCGATCGCACCCGCGGCGAGAATCGCCTCGGCTGGTATCTCGCCGGACCCGCGCTGGCGGTGATGGTGCTGGTGACCGCGTACCCGATGGGTCGCGCGCTCTATCTCTCGCTGTACAACTACCGGCTGACCGACCCCAATGGCCGGAGTTTCACAGGTCTGAACAACTATGCGACCGTGCTCTCGGACCCCAAGTGGTGGACTGACGTCTGGACGACGGTGATGATCACCGTGGTCACTGTGGCCATCGAGCTGGTGATCGGCTTCGCGTTCGCGATGGTCATGCACCGGATCATCTTCGGTCGCGGCGTGATTCGCACCTCGATCCTGGTTCCATACGGAATCATCACCGTGGTCTCCGCGTTTGCGTGGCAGTTCGCCTTCGCCAACGACTCCGGCTTCATCAACAGCTGGCTGCATCTGGGCACGTACGACTGGTTCGGCGGTCGGTGGGCGGCGCTGACGGTGATCTGCATGTCGGAGATCTGGAAGACGACGCCGTTCATGTCCTTGCTGCTCCTGGCCGGGCTGGCACAGGTGTCCGAGGACATGCAAGAAGCCGCGAAGGTGGATGGCGCCACCGCGTGGCAACGGCTCTACAAGGTGACGATCCCCAACATGCGGGCCGCAATCATGGTCGCGGTGCTGTTCCGCACGCTGGACGCCTACCGGGTCTTCGACAATGTGTTCATCATGACCAAAGGCGCAAACAACACCGAGACGGTGTCGATGCTGACATACAGCCAGATGATCAGCCGCGTCGAGCTCGGTCTCGGCTCCGCGCTGTCGGTGCTGCTGTTCTTGTCGGTGCTGTTGATCGCCTTCGTGTTCATCAAGCTGTTCAGGGTCGACCTGGCTCAGGCGAGAGGAGATCGATGATGAGGCGTACACCCGCAACCATCATGCCCGGCGCGCTCGGTGTCGCCGTCGGTGTCGCCTTCGCGTTGTATGGCGCCTTAGGCGTCGACTTCCCCGATGCGTGGCTGTTGATCGTTTTCGGCGTCGCTCTGATCCTGGGTGGGATCGTTGGACTGTCGGGATATGGGCGGGAGCGAGGTTTGACTCCCGGCACCCTCGTGGGAGCCGTGGCGATCGTCGGCTTCACGATGCTCCCAGTGCTGTGGGTGGCGTCGCTGTCCTTCAAGAACGGTGCACCGGACATCGCCTCTCAACAGTTCCTGCCTAAGGACTGGACCTTTACCAACTACAAAACGGCGTTCAAGTTCTCGCTGTTCCAGCATGCACTGATCAACTCCTTCGGCATCTCGTTGATCTCGACGGTCATCTCGGTGGTGCTGGCCACATTTGCCGCATACGCAATCGCGCGGCTGGACTTCAACGGCAAGCGTTTGGTGCTGTCTGTCGCATTGGCGATTGCCATGTTCCCGGTTGTCGCGTTGGTGGGCCCGTTGTTCGACCTTTGGCGCAACATCGGGTTGTACGACACCTGGCCGGGGCTGATAATCCCGTACATGTCGTTCACCCTCCCGCTCTCGATCTGGGTGTTGTCCGCCTTCTTCCGGGAGATCCCGTGGGAGATGGAGCAGGCGGCGCAGGTTGACGGGGCCACCTCGTGGCAGGCGTTTCGGAAGGTGATCGTCCCATTGGCCGCCCCCGGGGTGTTCACGGCGGCGATCCTGACCTTCTTCTTCGCCTGGAACGACTTCGTGTTCGGCATCTCTCTGGCGTCGACTCAGTCTGCGCTCCCCGTGCCCGCCTCATTGGCGTTCTTCAGCGGGGCCTCGCAGTTCGACCAGCCGACAGCGGCCATCTCTGCCGCTGCCTTGGTGGTCACTATTCCGATCATCATTCTCGTCCTGCTGTTCCAGCGAAAGATCGTCGCCGGCTTGACGTCCGGTGCCGTGAAGGGTTGATTCATCATGGCAGCTATTGAAATGAAGAACATCGTCAAGCAGTACGGCGACGGCTTCCCCGCAGTCAACGATGTCAGCATCGACGTCGAGGACGGGGAGCTCATGATCCTGGTCGGTCCCTCTGGGTGCGGCAAGTCAACGCTGCTTCGCATGATCGTCGGCCTCGAGGACATCACGTCTGGTGACATGCTGATCGGGGGGGACAGGGTCAACGACCTGGCGCCCCGCGACCGCAACCTGTCCATGGTGTTCCAGAACTACGCGCTCTATCCGCACCTGACCGTGTTCGAGAACATCGCCTTCCCCCTCCGGTTGTCGAAGAAGTTCTCCGAGGACGAGATCAAGTCGAAGGTTCGCGATGCCGCCGAGACCCTGGAGCTCACCGAGCACCTGGACCGCAAACCGAGCAACCTGTCCGGAGGTCAGCGCCAGCGGGTGGCGATGGGGCGGGCGATCGTGCGCGACGCAAAGGCGTTCTTGTTCGACGAGCCGTTGTCGAACCTCGACGCCAAGCTCCGCGGCCAGATGCGCACTGAGATCTCCCGCATCCAGCGGAGGCTGGGAGTCACCACGGTTTATGTCACCCACGACCAGACCGAGGCGATGACACTGGGTGACCGCGTCGCGGTGCTTCGCAAGGGCCTCCTGCAGCAGCTGGCCACGCCGCGGGAGCTCTACGAGCAGCCGGTCAACCTGTTCGTGGCGGGGTTCATCGGCTCACCACCGATGAACCTGCTGCCCGCAAAGGTCAAGGGCAACCAGGTCGAGCTTCCCTTCGTCACGGTCGACATCGGGTACGAGCTGGGGGAGAAGGTCGCCGAGACGGAGCTACTGATCGCGGGAATTCGTCCGGAGTACTTCGAGGATGCATCGCTGGTGGAGGCCGGCAAACTTGACCGGGGCAGCACGTTCAGAGCGACCGTCGATGTGATCGAGTGGCTCGGCAGCGAGCAGTTCGCCTATGTGCCGTTCGAGGCCCCGGAGGCAATCCGGAACCAGCTGGCCGAACTCGAGCGTGAGCTCGACAGCGAGGCGTTGCACACCCAGCTGGTCGTCTCCATCGACTCGGCGAGCCGCATCGTCCGCGGCGATGAGGCGGAGTTCTTCGTCGACACTTCGCGGATGCATTTGTTCGACCCCGCGACTGGTGACAACCTCACGCTGACCGCCGAGGGAGGTGCGCACAAGGGCGACTAAGGCTGTGTGACGCCGCCATCGGTTGCGGCGACGCTCGGTAGCGCAGGGGCGGGTCCGGTATGCCGGACCCGCCCCTGTTTTCGGGGGTTGTGCGCACCAGGGTGCGGGGTTGGTCGTCCTTTGGTAGCGTGTCGGCTTCCTGTTCCCGCCTGTCCCGCGCCAACCACCCCGATCGAGGTGCGCTTGCCCGGCAAGCACGCGAAACTCGGGAGGCATCGCCGACCGAGTGCCCTGTCTCGCGCCCGCGGCTCTGTCGCCGGAGGCGTCCGCCCCCGACCGGCTGTTCACCGTCCAGGCCTGGCGGTCGCTGCCGTTGGGGCGGTCACGGCGACCGTCGTGCTGGGCGCCATCTCCACCACCAGCGCCGGTCGAGTCGTCAGGTCTCCTACAAGCCAGGAACAGGGTCATTCGTTCAGCGCAGATAGTGAATACACGATCGAGCGGAGCGGCCACGTCGACGGTCTCAGCCGGGCGGCCGTGCGGGCACCGTTGCCGACCAAGTCGGTCGCTATCGAGCCCGCCGACGTGAGCGGCGGCACCACCCGGTCCGTCGCTCCGCCCACCGATCCGCAGGACATCGCGATGCTGATGCTGGCGGAGTACGGCTGGGACGACAGCGAGTTTCCGTGCTTGGATGCGCTATGGACTCGTGAGAGCAACTGGAACCCGTTCGCTCAGAACACGTACTCCGGTGCCTACGGCATCCCGCAGGCACTGCCAGGCTCCAAGATGGCCTCGGTGGGCAGCGACTGGGCCACCAACCCGGCCACGCAGATCGAGTGGGGATTCGAATACATCCAGGACCGGTACGGCAGCCCGTGCAGCGCTGACTCGTTCCAGGCGAGCAACGGCTGGTACTGACTCGGGGTCAGCGGGGTCGACGGCCAGCCGTTAGTGGCATCGACAGGCTATGAATTGCTGTATCCGGCCGCGAGAAACAGCAAAGCACCGCCTGTCGATGCAGCGCTGATGCGTTACACATGGTCCTGGCTGTAGACCCCACCACCATCGCGCCAGTGTCGGTCCTCGAGGTTGATATACCAACGGTCGAACTCCCAGTCCAGAGTCCAGAACAGCCAGATCGACCAGGGCGCACCGGTCGGTGCGATGCACAAGGCGCCCGGACCTCGCCACGGCACACGAGCTTGAGCTCGCGGCGCAATGGATCTCGTAGCGATCGGCTCGGCCCGGATCTCCCTCCCGTCGCGAAGTCGCGGCGCGAGGACGGTAGTGCCTGGGCAAGCCAGGCGATGAGGCCGCGTTGGTCGTCTTGCACAACGGTCATTGGGAAGGCATGCTGCGGCGCGCCGGGGATCCAGGTGCGGCGCCGGTAGTGCCAGCAGATCTGCTCTCCGGTCCGCCAGAACGGAGCAGTGCCGGACGGTCGAACATCCGCTCTAGGGTGCGTCGACCCGTGGATTGGACCCGCGCCAGTCACGGATGGGTCATGCCGAGCACGTCGAGCGCCTCATCCAACTGCTGCTCGGTCAGGTCGCCTCGCTCCACATAGCCCTGTTCGATCACCACTTGGCGGATCGTCTTGTGCTCTGCCAGCGCGGTCTTGGCGACCTTTGCTGCGTTCTCGTACCCGATGAACCGGTTGAGTGGCGTCACGATCGACGGGGAGGACTCGGCGTACTGACGGCATCTCTCGACGTCGGCGACGATGCCCCGGACACACTTGTCGGCCAACAGCCTGCTCACGTTGGCCAGCAGCCGGATCGACTCGAGCAGGTTCCGGGCGATGACGGGAAGCTGAACGTTGAGCTCGAAGTTCCCCGACGCTCCTGCAACGGTGATGGCGGCGTCATTCCCGATCACCTGCGAACAAACCATGGCCGTGGCTTCCGGAAGGACCGGGTTGACTTTGCCGGGCATGATGCTGGATCCCGGCTGAAGATCGGGTAGGGCGATCTCGGCGATTCCGGCGCGCGGGCCGGACGACATCCAGCGCAGATCGGTGCAGATCTTGACCAGGCCCACCGCGATCGTGCGCAGCTGCCCGGACAGCTCGACCAGCGCATCGCGCGCTCCCTGAGCCTCGAAGTGGTCGCGCGCCTCGGTGAGTGGCAGCCCCGTGTCGGCGGCGAGCACCGCGATGACGCGCGCTGAGAAACCCGGCGGGGTGTTGATGCCGGTCCCGACGGCGGTCCCGCCGAGTGGCAGCTCGGCTACCCGCGGCAGCACCGCCTCGAGGCGCTCGACGCCGTAGCGCACCTGCGCTGCGTACCCTCCGAACTCCTGACCAAGGGTGACCGGCGTCGCATCCATCAGATGAGTACGGCCCGACTTGACCACCTCGACGAACTCGTCTGCCTTCTCCTGAAGGGCCTCGGCGAGATGGTCCAGCGCCGGGCGCAGATCCTCGATGACGGCCCCGGTCGCCGCCACATGGATCGAGGTGGGGAAGGTGTCGTTGCTGGACTGGCTGGCGTTGACCTGGTCATTCGGGTGCACCTCCTGCCCCAGCGCCTCGGTAGCCAGGCTGGCCAGCACCTCGTTCATGTTCATGTTGCTCGAGGTGCCCGAGCCGGTCTGGAACACGTCGATGGGGAACTGGTCGTCCCACCTACCGTCGGCGACCTCCAAGGCGGCTCGGTGGATGGCGTCGCCCTGCTCTGCGGTGACGATTCCCAGCTCTGCGTTGACCGTGGCCGCCGCTGCCTTGATCAAGGCCAGGGCCTTGACATGGCGAGGCTCCAGACCGGCACCCGAGATCGGGAAGTTCTCGACGGCTCGCTGAGTCTGGGCCTGCCATTTCGCGCTTGCGGGCACGCGCACCTCGCCCATGGTGTCGTGTTCGACGCGGTAGCGGGTGTCATCGCCGGCAGCATGTGTCCCATGTGTCATGGTCCAAACGTACGCGGGATCGGGAGCATCACGCAGTCTGGGCACGGCCTATGAACAGCCAGTATTCCGTTTGGCGATCCTGGATGGTGACCTCGACCGGCTGGCGATCACACGCGCCGAATACCCGACCGATGGCGGTTGCCAACTCATCGGACTCATGGGACGACCAGACAGTGAGCACGCCACCCGGTCGCAGAACCCGGCGGCAGGTTTGCAGGAACGGTTCCTGGTAGACCGAGGCGTTTGTTGCGTACACCAAATGGGCCGGGCCGTTGTCGACATCGAGAAGGATCGCATCGGCGCTGTCGCCGGGAAGAGCGCCCACGATCGGACGGATGTCCTGGACCAGGATCTCAACCCGATCGTCTTCGACGAGCCGCGAACATTGCGGGATCGTGCCCTTGCGCATCCAGTCGACGACACACGACTCGACCTCGGCGATCGTGACGCGCTTGACCCGTGGATCAGCGAGCAGGGTTCGGCTGGTGATTCCGAGGCCGAGTCCGCCGACCACCACATGCTCAGGTCGCTGGACGAGGGCGAGTGTCTGGATGGCCAGCGCTCGTTCGGATGACGTCTCGGCCGTGTCCATGACGAACACGCCGTTGACGCGGAGCTCGAGAACCGGGTCCGCGTCGCCGGGGTTGCGCCTTCGCAGGATAACCTCGCCGCGCGGCGAGATCGCGCGGGCGACCGTGGCATACTCCCAGCCGGTCATCACGGCTCCCTCCCTTGGCGGTCGACGTCTTGGGTCCGCAACCCAGTGAGTGATTGCGCAATTGCCCACAGGTTTGCGGACGTTGCGCCAGCCGGACGGGTGGACCGCTCGTGTGCGCAGGGTCGGCAGAGCGCCAGCGGTCAGTGCGGGCATCCTGCATTACCCTCGGTGCGTGGACAATCTTCCTGATCATCACGGCTATCGCATCTCCGACGCTGACCGGGAACGCGTCGCCGAGCTGCTTCGAAGGGCCGCTGGCGACGGGCGGCTCGACATCGAGGAGCTCGAGCAGCGGCTCGAGTCAGCGTATGCCGCCAAGACCTACGGCGAGCTGGTGCCGATCACGCAGGATCTGCCGGTGGCCGGAGTGAGTCATCTGATGCCGTTGGCAGACCCCACCCCCTCGCAGGTGCCGATTGGGGGCGTCCCGACGACGTCGAGCGCCATTGCCATCTTCGGGGGGGCCGAGCGTAAGGGCGCCTGGGTCGTACCCCACCGCTTCAACGCGTTCGCGATGTTCGGTGGCATCGAGCTCGACCTGCGCGAGGCGACGCTGGAGGCTCGCGACGTGACGATCAACGCGGTCGCCATCATGGGCGGAGTCGACATCGTGGTTCCGAGTGACATCACCGTGATGGTCGACGGCGCGGGAATCCTCGGCGGCTTCGCAGACAGTACGAGACTGGGTACGCCGGCGCCGCCACCTGGATCACCAGTCGTGCGAGTCAAGGGAGTGGCACTGCTCGGTGGCGTTTCGGTGTCCCGCAAACCACGGCGGGGTGGCGGCTCTAACCACATCCTGCCCCCGGCCAGCTGAGCCAGACTGTCGTGCCATGAGACAGCTGACTTCGCTGGACGCCCAGTTTCTGCACGTCGAGTCGACGACGACGGTCGGGCACGTCGGAGGACTGCTGGTCCTCGATCCATCGGGGGCACCCGGTGGTGAGTTGACGCTGAGCGCGCTGCGGGCCGTACTCGAGCCGCGTTTGCACCTCGCCGCCCCGTTGCGGCAACGGCTGGTGGAGGTGCCGCTCGGGCTCGGTCGGCCTTACTGGGTGGACGACCCCGAATTCGACCTGGAGTTCCATCTGAGGGAAGTTGCCCTGCCCTTGCCGGGGGACGCGCAGCAGCTCGGCGAACAGGTGGCCCGCATCCACGCGCGCCCGCTGGATCGCACTCGTCCCCTGTGGGAGATGTACCTGATCCACGGAGTGGACGGCGACCGATCGGCCATCTACTCCAAGATCCATCATGCGGCCATCGACGGCGTCTCAGGCGCCGAGATCCTGGCCACCATCATGGACCTCACGCAGGAGCCTCGAGTCGTCGAGGACATCGACTGGACACCCGGCCCGCTGCCGGGACGCGTCGAGTTGCTCGAGCGCGGACTGCTCAGCACCTTCACCCAGCCGTGGGACCTGCTGCGCACCGTGCCGAAGACCCTTCCACACCTGGCAGATCTACCCGGCGCCACCAATGTGCCGGGGATCAGGGCGATCAGCGACGTGTCGGCAGCGGTAGCCAAGGTGGTGACCGGGGGCGCCGCGAGCAGCCCTGCGGAACGCCGCGAGCTGCGCCCCCCACGCACGCCCTTCAACGGCCCGATCACAGCACATCGCAGGTTCTCGTTCGGTTCGCTGCCATTGGCCGACATCAAGACGGTGAAGAACGCGTTCGGGATGACCGTCAACGACGTGGTGATGGCACTGTGCGCTTCGGCGCTGCGTCGTTGGCTGCTCGACCACGACGCGTTGCCGACCGTTCCGATCGTGGTTGCCGTGCCTGTTTCGATCCGCAGCGCCGACCGTCCCGGATCCGGCGGAAACCAGATCTCGGTCATGGTCGCGGAGATGCCGACCGAGGTCGGCGACCCGGCCGAGCGTCTGACTTCTGTGACGGCGGCGATGACCAAGGCGAAGCGGCATTTCCAGGCGGTCCCGGCGACAATCCTGCAGGACCTGTCGACGGTGATCCCCACCGCGTTGTCGGGGCTCGCCGCCCGGCAACTGTTCAAGCTGGTCACGGCGCCGGGATTGCCGTTCAACCTGTTCGTCTCCAACGTGCCCGGTCCGCAGGTGCCGTTGTACGTGGCCGGTGCCCGTGTGCTCGGCCTCTATCCCGTGTCCGCCGTGACCGACATGACCGGTGGCCTCAACATCACGCTGTTCTCCTATGACGGGAGCCTCGACTTCGGACTGATCGCGTGCCGCGAGCTCGTACCAGACGTGTGGAACCTCATCGACTATCTGCGCGACGCGCTGGCGGAGCTGTTGGACCTGATACCCGCAGGTCCCGCCGGGTGACACGCCGACTGGACGTGTCGGCTATCGGCGCTTGCTGGCCGCCCGCGCCGCATTTCGGACGATCGCGTCGATCACCGTCGGCCACAGCTCGATCGGGAGGTCGTGTCCCATGCCGGGGACCAGCAACAGCTCGGCGCCGGGGATGGCGGCGGCGGTGGCCCGCCCGCCGGACGAATGGACCAGCCGGTCGGCTAACCCGTGGATCACCAGCACCGGCATGTCGAGCCTGCGCAGCGCCTCCGTCCGGTCCGGCTGGGACAAGATGGCGAGCACCTGTCGCGACACTCCTGCGACGCTGACTCCGCGATCGAAGGTCTCGCCCGCTCGCGTCCGGAGCCGTTCTGCGTCGTTCGGATAGTCCGGCGAGCCGATCAGAGCCCACAGCCGCGCAGCCGCGTCCAGGTATTCCTCGCGGTTGGTGGCGTTGCCGGACAGCATCTTGGGCAGCAGCCGGGGGTCCTGCCAGCCGACGGACCGACGGCCGGTGTTGGACATCACCGACGCCAGGGACCGCACCTTCTCGGGGTGCGAGATCGCCATCGTCTGGGCGATCATCCCGCCCATCGAGATGCCGACCAGATGTGCTGACGGCATGCCGAGACTTTCGAGCAACCCGAGGGCGTCATCGGCCATGTCACCGATGGAGTACGGGATCCGCCGGCGGTCGCCTAGGAAGGTTCTGACCATCTGGCGACGTGTGCCGCCGCGACCACTGAAACGCGTTGAGCGCCCGATGTCGCGGTTGTCGAAGCGAATGACGAGGAATCCGCGCTCGGCCAGCTGGTCGCAAAACTCCGAGTCCCACCAGATGAGTGGGCCACCCAGCCCCATGACCAGCAACAATGCGGGGTCGTGCGGGTCGCCATGCGTGTCGTACGCGATGTCTATCCCCGTGCTCACCCGCGCGATGGCCTCAGTCATGCCCGAAGCCTCCAGTCAGTTCAAGTTACTCGCCAGTATATCGGTGGAGGGAATGCTCAGGATGGCCACGATGAAGGCAGGTCGGTACGCCATGGCGGGTCGGCGCCACGACGGGCACAGGTCTTCGCCGCGGCCTGCACCGCCGCGTGCAAGAGACCCCGAAGATCGGTGACACCGAGCAGTCGTCCGGCGATCAGAGCTGCCATGAACGAGTCTCCCGCGCCGACCGTGTCGACCACATCGACGATTGGGGCAGCCACCTTCTCCGAGCCGGTCAGGTTCAACCCGATCGCGCCGAAGCGGCCTCGGGTGATCACAACCGTTGTCGTCCGCCCAGCGAGCCGGCCTTGGAGCGCATCGTCGATCTGGGCACCGGGATGCAGATATTCAAGGTCCTCATCGCTCAGCTTGACCAGCGTCGCCGCTGCCTCGAACCGCTTCGCCTCGCGCGCCGCGAGTGCCGGGTCCGGCTGCAACGCCCGACGGAAGTTCGGATCGAAGCTGACCGGGATCTCCGCGCCGACAGCGGTTTCGACCAGCCTCAGGACGTCTGTCCGGCCGGGGGGGAGGGCCGCGCCGAGTGATCCGACGTGCAGCCAGGTGACCGGGCCCAGGGGTCCATCGGGCTCCGGCATCGACAACTGACCGGGTGACCAGGTGAGGTCGAACTCGTACTCAGCTGCTCCGTCGGCTCTCAACCGCGCGACCGCTGTGGAGGTCGTTCTGGCAGAACCGACGGAGATCAGGTGGACCCCGCTGGTCTCGAGGTGCGAGCGGATGAGATCGCCGTGATAGTCACCGCCAACACACGTGATCAATGAGACGGGGATGCCCAGCCGGGCAAGGGCGGTTGCCACGTTCATGGGAGACCCGCCGGGGGAGCGGGACAGGGTGGTCCCATCTGCGGCGGTTACGACATCGACCAGGGACTCGCCAACCACCAGGGCGCGGCCCGGGCGGCTCATGTTTCAGCCCGCGTGACCGAAGTCGACGGCAGCGTACGCGCGCAACTTCTCGAGCCGGTGCCTGCTCTCGATGCTGCGGATGGTGCCGCTTCTGGAGCGCATGACAAGGGAATGAGTCGTAGCTCCGCCGCCGCTGTAGCGAACGCCCCGCATCAGCTCACCATCGGTGATTCCGGTAGCCACGAAGAACACGTCGTCGCCACTGACCAGGTCGTTGGTGGATAACACCTGGTCAAGGTCATTCCCGGCCTCGAGGGCTCGTTGTCGCTCGTCGTCGTCGCGCGGCCAGAGCCGCGCCTGGATCACCCCGTCCAGGCACTTCATCGCACAGGCGGCGATGATGCCCTCGGGGGTTCCGCCGACACCGAGCAGCAGATCGATCCCGGTCTCGGGTCGCGCAGCCATGATCGCACCGGCGACATCTCCGTCGCTGATGAACTTGATCCGAGCCCCGGTCGCCCGGATCTGTTCCACCAGGTCGGCGTGGCGGGGCCGATCAAGGATGACGACCGTGACATCGTCCGGATCACCACCCTTGGCCTTGGCGACCGAGCGGATGTTCTCGGCGACCGGCAGGCGGATGTCGACAAGTCCGGCCGCCTCCGGGCCGGTCACGAGCTTGTCCATGTAGAACACGGCTGACGGGTCGTACATGCTGCCCCGCGGGGCTACCGCCATCACTGCGATGGCGTTGTTCATGCCCTTGGCGGCCAGTGTCGTACCGTCGATGGGGTCCACGGCAACATCGCACTCGGGTCCGGTGCCGTCCCCGACCTCCTCGCCGTTGAACAGCATCGGCGCGTTGTCCTTCTCGCCCTCGCCGATGACGACCACGCCGCGCATCCCGACCGTCCCGATGAGGGCGCGCATCGCATTGACGGCGACTCCGTCTGCGCCATTCTTGTCACCCCGCCCGACCCAGCGTCCGGCAGCCATCGCGGCGGCCTCGGTTATGCGTACGAGCTCGAGCGCCAGGTTGCGGTCGGGCGCTTCCGCTGCCGGAGCGAGCTGGTCTGGAAGGCCGGGCCGGTCAGTCATCTGCGCGCCTCTCTGAGTTGGGCGTCTCGCGATCGTAACCGAGTCGACGCTGCCGTGACCAAACTCAGGCGGGGTATACCGAGATCTCGGTCGCCTTGACCACGGCCCACACCGGATCTCCGATGTCGAGTGCAAGCGAGGTGATGGCCTGGGGAGTGACATCGGCAACCAGGTCGAGCTCGCCCTCGAGGTGGAGGCGTACAACGTCGCCATACGGCGCCAGCTCTGTGATCCGGGTCCGCCAGGCATTGCGCTGCGACCCGGTCGGACGATGGGTGTCGAGGGCAACTGCCGAGGGTCGAAACGAGGCGAACACGTCCCCCGAGCTGTCGGTCGCGCTCACCACGTCCACGCCACTCCCGGTGGTCACGACCGTCCCATTGGCCGTGCCACGCACCAGGTTCAGGCCTACCAGGCGGGCTACGTGATCGCTGCGCGGATGAGCCGAAACCTGTTCTGGCGTACCCCGCTGCACCACCACGCCCTCGTCGAGCACGACCAGGGTGTCGGCCAGCATCAGGGCATCCAGTGCATCGTGGGTCACCAGCACCGCTACCCCTGGGAACGCCTCCAGGTGTCTGCGAAGCTCGGAACGCAAGGTCATCTTCGCCCCCGCGTCAAGCGCGGCCAGCGGCTCGTCGAGCAGTAACAAACTCGGGTTGGTGACCAGGGCCCGCGCTATGGCCACTCGCTGCGCCTGACCACCTGACAAGTTCCGCGGTTTGCGGTCGGCGAGGTCACCGATGCCGACCCGCTGCAACCATGCGGTCGCGGTTGCGCGGGCCTGCTGCTTCCTGGTCCCGCGGGAACGCAGCCCGAACGCGACGTTGTCTCGCGCGCTGAGGTGCGGAAACAGCAGGTGGTCCTGGAAAACCAAGCCAACGTCACGCAGCGACGCAGGTACGCGAATGTGCTGGGACGGGTCCTCGACTGCAATACCACCGAAGAGGACACGCCCGGCGTCGATCGGTTGTAGCCCAGCCACCGCGCGCAGACACGTTGTCTTCCCGGCTCCGTTTGGCCCGAGCAGGGCGACTGTGTCGCCGGCCTGGCCTTGTATCTCGACGTTGATGTCGAATCCGGGACGACGGACCACGACATGTGCGTCCAGGTTCACACGCCGGCTCCGGTCAGCCATCGTTCACGTAGCGCGGCGAGCACCGTGATGGAAACGGCCAGCAACACCAGGCTGAGCACGATCGCAGCGTCTGGATCGGTCTGCAGGGCTAGGAACACCTTGAGTGGCATGGTCTGGGTCTTGCCCGGGAAGTTGCCGGCGAACATGATCGTGGCCCCGAACTCGCCAAGGGCTCGCGCCCACCCCAGCACCGCTCCGGCCGCGATGCCCGGCAGCGACAAGGGTACGGTCACCCTGGTGAACGTACGCCATCTGGAGGCACCGAGGGTGGCGGCTGCTTCGTCGTAGCGAGAGTCGGTCGCGCGTAGCGCCCCTTCAACGCTGATCACGACGAACGGCATGGCCACGAAGGTCTGCGCGAGCACGACCGCTGCGGTGGTGAACGGCAGCGTGATCCCGAACCAGTCGTCGATGACCTTGCCTGCATATCCCTCCCGGCCCAGCGAGAGGAAGAGCGCCACGCCGCCCACCACCGGCGGCAACACCAACGGCAGTGTGATGAACGCGCGTAGGAATGACCTGCCCAGAAAGCTCGTGCGGGCCAGCACCCAGGCCAGCGGAACGCCGACCAGCAGACTCGCTATGGTGGCCGTCGACGCCGTGACCAGACTGAGCCGCAGGGACTGGACGACCGACGGGTCTTGAAGTCGGTCACCCAGGGTTGCCCACGGGGCCCGGACGAGAAGCCCGATCAGCGGCAACGCCAAGAAGGCCAAGCCGAGGGCCGCCGGTGCAAGCAATCGCACAGGCGGCGGTCCGGTCGCCAGTCGCGACCGGGTCAAGGCGCCCCGAAGCCGTCGTTGGCGAGCACTTTCTGACCAGCTGAGGATCGGACCAGATCAACCCAGTCCTGAGCGGCGGCGGGCTGCGGAGCATCTTTGAGCACCGCGATCGGATAGGAGTTGACCACCTGATCGGCGTTCGTGATCTGGACCGTGCTCACATCATGTCCAGCCGTGTGCGCGTCCGATGCGTACACGATGCCGGCGTCGACTTCGCCGAGCGTGACCTTCGTGAGCACGGATTTCACGTCCGGCTCGAACGAGACTGGGGTGGCGTTGACGTGGTCGAGCGTGAGGAGTTCCTTGGCGGCGCTTCCACACGGCGCGGTTTCGTCGCAAAGCGAGAGCTTCACGCTTGAGTTTGCAAGGTCGCTGACATCCGTCACCCCGGCGGGATTGTCTGGCGGGGTGACGATCACCATCGTGTTCGTCGTGAAGATCTGCGGGGTGCCCGCAGCGTCGCCGGCGTCGGTGACGGTCTTCATGGTGTCTTCGTCGGCGGTGGCCAACACATCGGCTGGGGCGCCTTGCGTGACCTGTTCCGCCAGCGTGGCGCTGGAGTCGAACGAGAACACGACATCGATGTCTGGGTGGTCGGACTCATACTGTGTCTCCAGCGTGGTGAACGCCTCGGTCAGTGAGGACGCCGCGAGCACCGTGAGAGTCGACTTGTCACTACCAGAGCTGTCCGAGCTGCAGGACGCAGTAGCGAGCGGTAACGCCACCACAACAGCGACTGTGAAGACACGGTTGGGTTTCATGGCACCTCCACCACTACGTTGGTGGACTTTATGGAGGCCATCGCCACCACGCCCGGTTCGAGCTGCAGCGCGTCGGCGGCTTCGCGGCTCATCAGCGAGACGACGCGGTAGGGCCCGCAGCACAGCTCGACCTGAGCCATCACTGTGTCCCGCTTGACCTCGGTCACGATGCCTCTGAGTCGATTGCGGGCGCTGCTCGTGGAGCTTCCCCGCTCCGGCGTGTCCGCATGCTCGCGGGCAACCCTCGCCAGCTGGACGCCGTCAACACCTGCCACGCCGTCTGGGGTTTGGGCCTTGTCGAGTCGGCCGGCATCAACCCACCGGCGGAGAGTGTCGTCGCTGACCCCCAGCAGGGCAGCTGCCTCGGTCATTCGATAGACGGTCACGCCCCGGATCATAGCCGCATCTGCGGATGCATGCACGGTCAGACGTTACGCAAATGCGGTGTGCGTCGGTGTGAAGGCCATCGCTTCGATCTGCTCTTGCCGGGCCGGGCACAATGGCCTGGTGAGCGAGCGGCCGCCAGAGACCTCCACCCAGCAGCCTGCCGGGGCGTCTGCCGCAAACCCGCCTCCAGCCCCGACATCGGCGGCCCCGCTGTCGCAGCCCAGGGGGCGACCAACGCGAACCGCGATGGACATGGTCCGCTCGATGGCGGTCGTGTTGGGCTTCATCGGAGCCATCTGGTTGCTGAGCTTGGTCAGCCGGCACGCCGTGACCGATCCGGTTCAGCGCATCGACTACTCCAGCCAACTCGCAGTCGCCCGAGACACGGCTCCTTATCGCGTGCTCGCGCCGCGATCGCTGCCGAGCGGCTGGGAGGCCACGAGTGTGGACGCCGAAGGCGACTCCACCCAGTTCACCTGGCACCTGGGATTCCTGATCGATCGTGCCGACTATGTCGGCCTCGAGCAGAGCAACACCGATTCGGCGCTGTACATCTCTCAAACGATCGGAGCGGACACCCCCGATGGTCGACAGGACATCGGGGGAGTGAGTTGGCGGCGGCTGATTGATCAGAACTCTGGGGATCACTCTCTGGTCCGTGTGACGCAGGCGGCCACGACCATCGTTACCGGCACCCTGTCGTACGCAAGCTTGGCCGACTTCATCGCTACCCTGCGGTGACGCCTCCACGGTGGCACCGGGCGAGTCTTCAGAGCTTGCGGCTGAACGACCGTGACAAATAGCTCACCCTTGTTCAGCCGCAAGCCCCAACACCGGGCCAAGGAGAACCGTCACTCGTCGTCGTGCCCGATCAGC
Organism: Nocardioidaceae bacterium; assembly: GCA_040002845.1. Lineage (GTDB taxonomy): Bacteria > Actinomycetota > Actinomycetes > Propionibacteriales > Nocardioidaceae > JBDUDR01. The sequence continues at coordinate 8,379 of JBDUDR010000016.1, read as the reverse complement.
GCGTGGTCGAGGCGATCTTCAAAACGCCTGCAGGGGCCGGAGTGACGATCCGGTCTCTGCCTTCCTCTTCGCTTGGGTACAGGCAGTTGTACCCGTGATTGACAATCGGCACTTAAGGTTCTGTGCCGGAGGCAGCGAACGGAGTCGGTATTCGGCCTTCGGACGTACATGGCCCGCCATGACCTGGAACGGCGACCTGCGATTTTCGCTCGTTATCCGGTCATTTCGATATCGGTCGAGAAATGCGCCACATATGTGTTGTCACTGCTCTGCGGGAGTGGCTGACTCCGCCGCCGAATCTGCGACGGTTGCTTTCAGACGGGCCCGCGCACCATCGAGCCATTCTTGGCAGATGTTGGCGAGCTGTTCGCCGCGTTCCCACAGCTGTAGGGATTCCTCCAATGTGCTTCCGCCGGCCTCGAGGCGGCGTACGACCTCGATCAGCTCGTCTCGGGCCTGTTCGTACGACAGTGACTCCTGGCTCACTCCGGCTCCGTTCGTTGGACTTGCAGACTCATCCGTCCCGCCGCGAGCCGCGCATCCACCAGGTCCCCCTCGCTGACCGCTGCGGCGTCGGTGATGACCGATCCGTCAGTGGTCTGCAGGACTGCGTACCCGCGTTTGAGCGTGGCGAGTGGCGAGAGCGTGCGCACGCGAGCAAGCCGGTGGGCGATGTCGTCGGCGGCCCGATCGAGGCGGTTTGCCATGCAGCGACGAGCTCGGTCGGTCAGCTCTGCGACGACGGTCGCGCGTTCGGTGACGGCGACCATGGGGTCGGCGAAGATCGGTCGCCGGCGTACGCCGGCCAGCCCTTCCAGCTCGCGGTCGAGGAAGGATGTGACAGCTGAACGAGCCCGCGACCTAGCCTCAGCTATGAGCCGGGACTCGGCTGCCATGTCCGGCACCACGGTGCGGCCGGCGTCGGTAGGGGTCGAGGCGCGGTGGTCGGCCACCAGGTCGAGCAACGGACTGTCCTGTTCGTGGCCAATCGCGCTGATGACCGGCGTGTGGGCAGCGAACACGGCGCGCAGGAGTCCTTCGTCAGAGAACGGCAACAGGTCCTCGGCGGAACCACCTCCGCGGCTCACCACGATCACGTCCACCTGGTCAAGTCGGTCGAGGGACTGCAAGGCCCCGATCACGTCCGCTGCTGCATTCGGACCTTGGACGGCAACGTTTCGGGTCTCAAACCGGACAGCGGGCCATCTTCTGCGAGCGTTCTCGACGACGTCGCGTTCGGCAGCGCTGTCTCGACCGCAGATCAGTCCTACCGTGTCGGGCAGGAACGGCAGCCGCCGCTTGCGCTCCGCGGCAAACAGGCCCTCAGCTGCGAGCAGACGGCGTCGCTGCTCGAGGCGGGCCAGCAGCTCACCCAAGCCAATCGGCCGAATGTCGTCAGCCGCCAGGCTGAGGCTGCCACGGTTCATGTAGTACGCCGGGCGCGCGTGCACGATCACGCGCGCCCCGTCGGTGACGGGGGGATCGACAGTGTCGAAGACCCGGCGAGGGCAGGTGATCTGGATGGACACGTCGGCGGCGATGTCACGCAGGATCAGGAACACCGTCTGGGTGCCCGGCCGCCGGGTCAGCTGGGTGATCTGTCCCTCCACCCAGACGAACCCGAGCCGGGAGATCCAGCCGTGAATGGCATTCGAGATCACCCGGACCGGAGCCGGTTTCTCGGGCGAGGTCTGCAACACCATGGCCGGAGACTACGCGGTGGGCCGGACGCTCGCGCTGCGCACGTACGATGGGCCGCATGTCCTCGGAGTCTGCAAGCGCTCGCGATGTCTCGCCCGACACGTCCGGCCCCGGTGCGCTACAGGTGCTGCTGGCTGCGCCGCGGGGATACTGCGCCGGTGTCGACCGAGCGGTGATCACCGTGGAGAAGGCGTTGGACCTCTACGGCCCGCCGGTTTACGTGCGCAAGCAGATCGTGCACAACAAACACGTCGTACACACGCTGGAGGACCGCGGAGCGATCTTTGTGGAGGAGCTCGACGAAGTCCCCGAGGGCGCAACTGTCGTCTTCTCGGCGCATGGGGTTTCACCGGCCGTGCAGCAGGAGGCGCGATCCCGCGAGCTGAAGACGATTGACGCGACCTGTCCGCTGGTCACCAAGGTGCACCACGAGGCGCGACGCTTCGCAAACGAGGACTACGACATCCTGCTGATCGGCCACGCCGGTCACGAGGAGGTCGAGGGCACCGCGGGAGAGGCCCCTGCACACATCAAGCTCGTGCAAGGTTCCGACGATGTCGCCAACATCGAGGTACGCGACCCGTCCAAGGTGGCGTGGCTGTCCCAGACGACACTGTCGGTCGACGAGACGATGGACACCGTGGGTCGGATCCGCGAGCAGTTCCCGTTGCTTCTCGACCCACCGTCAGACGACATCTGCTACGCGACCCAGAACCGGCAGCAGGCCGTCAAGGAGATCGCCGACGGCGCAGACCTGGTGCTGGTGGTCGGATCAGGCAACTCCTCCAACTCAGTACGCCTGGTGGAGGTTGCGCTGGAGGCGGGCGCGAAGGCTTCGTACCGTGTCGACGACGCAAGCGAGATAGATGAACGTTGGCTTGTAGGCGTGTCGACGGTTGGAGTCACGTCTGGAGCTTCGGTGCCTGAGGAGCTGGTGGACGGCGTGCTCTCGTTCCTGTCAGAGCGTGGCTTCCCTGCCGCCCGGGCGGTGCACACGGCCGAGGAGTCGTTGATCTTCGCCTTGCCGCCCGAACTGCGCAAGGACATGCGGACCGCGGGTCAGGCCGGCTGACCTCAGAAAGCCCGGGTGCGTCTGGCTGGTTCGTTGAGCATCCGGAGCGCGATCATGAGCAGCGCGGCCGCGTGTGCGGACACCAGGCCACCGGCGTTATGCGCGAGCCCCGCTACCCAGGCGTGGCTGATGGAACCGGACGGGGCGCCGACAGCGCTCGGCATTGCGATGGCGAACACCCCTACCACCACGGCCAGCAGCAGCGGAGGCAGGACTCCTGCTGTGAACAGGTCAGAGCGACGCACGCTCAGCGCGCACAGCAGGCCGATCAGGATGAACCCGAGTGAGAAGAACAGCGTGAGCTCGTGATTGAGGGCGATGTCGACGGCGGCGACGGAGAAAGCGGCTGTATGGCCGAGGAGGATGATGCCGCGTCCCGGGATTCCGCGGCCCAGGCTGGTCTCTAGCCCTGCACTTTCTCGCCGTCGGTGTGACTGGGTGGAGCGTGGCGCTGGTGTCGGAGTCGACGGTGGCGCCCGGCGACTCCGACTGGTCGTCGGCGGAGGGTAGGTGCCGGCAGCTCTCGGCCTGGGAACGTGAGTCGGATCGGGTTCGCGAAGGTAGGCGGGAGCGCGCTCGTACGCCGGTGGTCTGCTCCGGCGCCCGGGCGGTGACTCGGCCAGGTACATCGTTGTCTGCGTCACTTGCGTGGGTGCCGGCTCGCGCGGGTAGCTGACCGCGGGCCTTTCGACGACTATGGGCTCGAGAACCAGATCGTCTCGTTCCTGTCCAAACCCGTCGTCTTCGAACGCCGTGCGATCAAACACACCTTGGTGTGGAGTCAGCACAAGACCACGCTAGGCCCGTTGACAAGCGGGGGCACCTTCGACACACCGAGCGTGGCGCCGCCCCGCGCGCCGCTCTTACCTGAAGCAATTGGTGTCACTCGCCCGATGCGCGCAACGGGCGCTGCCCGCTGGACCATTGTTCGCGACCAGGAGTGCCCTCGACCACGACCGTGACGGGCTCGGTGTCGAGGAGCTCGGCCGCGCCGATCTGACGCGGCGACTCCTCGACGGCCTGCGGGCCTTCGAGGGCTGAGTCGCTGACCTTCAGATCGCGGAACTTGCGTGCCGACACGAGCACGCGCGTCTCCAACGAGCCGATTGCCTTGTTATAGGTCCCCACGGCAGTGCTGAGCGAGCGACCGAGCTTGTCGAGGTGTTCGCCGAGCGTGCCGAGTCGGTCGTACAGCTCACGGCCGATGGCATGCACCTCGCGGGCGTTGTCGGCCAATGCTTCCTGGGTCCAGGCGTATGCGACCGTGCGCAGCAGCGCGATCAACGTCGATGGCGTAGCCAGGATGACCTGCTTGCCGGCGGCGTACTCCAGCAGGTGCGAATCGGCCTCGAGAGCGGCTGACAAGAACGCTTCGCCCGGAACGAACAGGACGACGAACTCCGGTGCGGCCGACAGCCTCGTCCAGTAGGCCTTCCCGGCCAGAGTGTCGACGTGATGGCGAAGCTGGCGCGCGTGCCGGCCTAGATGCGCGGCAGTCTCATCGGGGTCGTCGCTGGACGTGGCGTCCAGGAAGGCGTCGAGTGGCACCTTGGCGTCCACCACCACCTGCTTGCCGCCGGCCAACGTGACGACCAGGTCGGGCCGGAGGATCCCGTCATCTCCTGTCGTGTGGACCTGCTGTTCGAAGTCACAATGCTCGACCAGACCCGCGATCTCCACGGCGCGCTGCAGATGCAGCTCGCCCCAGCGGCCGCGCACGGACGGGCGCCGCAGCGCCGTGGACAGACTCGCCGTCTCGCGACGCAAGGACTCACCGGTGAGGCGTACGTGCTCTATCTGCTCTTTGAGCGCAGCTTGGGAAGACGCCCGGGTCGCCTCGATGTCACGCAGCCGCGCGTCGAAGCGGTCAAGACTCTCCTTCACCGGTGACACGACGTGCTCGGTGGCCTGCAACCGAGCATCGGCCATCTCGGCAACCTGGGAGCGGGAGTCCGAGACTGCCTGCGCGGTCAGGGAACGGAGCTGGCTGGTCAGCTCGGTCTGCTGGCGCTGCGAGCGCTCCGCGCCGATGTGCATGCCGATGGCCAGCCCGGCGACGAGGGCCAACACGGCGAACACGAGCGTTGTCAGTTCCATGGCGCTCACGATTGCATCCGGTGCCGACAAATGTGGGGATGACGCGCCTATCCTCGGGGGATGGCACAGATCCTGGAGACTGAGCGCCTCGTGCTGCGCGACTGGAGGAACGAAGACCTAGACCGCGTCTACGACATCTATCGCCGCTGGGAGGTGGTGCGGGGGCTGGGCAAGGATCCCAAGGTGATGGACGACATCTCGCAGGCCCAGCGGTTCATCGATATCTGGAACAAACGGAACGCGGCGGAGGCGGACTACGGCCTGTGGGCCATCGAGATCAAGGAGACCGGCGCCCTCGCCGGTGCAGGGTTGCTCGCGCCGCTCCCCGACGAGGACCACACCCGGAACGGCGAGATCGAGATGGGCTGGCACCTGCATCCCGACTGCTGGGGGTTCGGGTACGCCACCGAATCGGGTCGTGCGTTGATCCAGCGTGGTTTCGATCTCGGGCTCGACGAGGTCTACGCCGTCGTCTATCCGGACAACGATCGGTCGCTGGCGGCCTGTCGCCGGCTCGGCATGCAGGAGCTAGGACGCTCGTCACGGTGGTACGACAGCGAGCTGGAGGTGTTCGTGGCCACCTGACCGCCGGTGGCTGGTAGATGATGGCTTTCCTGCAGACCTACGGGCTTAGCCGGCCGAACCAGGCCTGTCGGTTGACAGCCGCTGCACTGCACGCTCCGGCTTGAAGAACACCCGGTCCGCCACGACTGCCTGAACCTTCCCTTCAGGGCGTTCGGCATCCAGCTCAGTCCCGATGTCGCTGTGCTCGATCGGGACCATGGCGAAGCCGATGTTCTTGTCCAGCCGCGGCGAATAACAGGCCGAGGTCACCTTGCCGATCCGCTCGCCGTCCTTCAGGACAGGGAAGAAGTCCGGCATCGAACCATCGTTGTACGCTCCGAGCTTTCCACCCGCGATCTCCACTCCGACCAACCTGCGATGGACTCCGTCCTTGCTGATCTTGCGAAGCGCCTCCCGGCCGACGAAGTTCTGCTCCTGCTCCAGCTCGACCATCCACTTGTAGCCGTACCCGACCTCGTACGGGTTCTCGTCGATCGTCATGTCGCAGCCGTGCGCCAAGATGCCGCCCTCGATCCGGCGGATGTGGCAGGGCCCGATGGGCGACAGGCCGTAGGGCTCACCGGCTTCGAGCACGGTGTCCCACAGCTTGAGTCCGTCGCGTGACGCGTTCTTCAGGTAGAGCTCGTATCCCAGCTCCCCGGAGTAGCCGGTGCGGGATATCACCAGCTCCATCCCGTCCAGCTCACGCTGCATCAAGTGGTAGTACGGAATCGTGAGAACGTCGTCTCCGAAGAGTTCGGTCACGACCTCTTTGGACTTCGGTCCCTGGATCTGTATGGGGCCGACGTCGGGCTCTGTGATCTGCACGTTTAAGCCCGCGTTGTACGCCAACCCCTTGGCCCACAGCAGCACGTCGGTGTCTGCGAGGGACAGCCAGAAGTGGTTCTCATCGAGCCGCAACAGGACGGGGTCATTGATGATGCCGCCTTCCTGGGACGTGATGAAGGCGTACTTGCACTGCCCGACGGCGCACTTGTTGAGGTTGCGCGGCGTGAGCATGTTGGTGAACTCGAAGGCGTCCGGGCCGGTGATCTCGACCTGACGCTCGGCGCCACCGACGTCCCAGAGTGTGACGCCCTCGAGGAGCTGCCAGTACTCGTCGAACGGGTCGCGGTAGTGCCTTGGGTGGTAGTGGTGGTTGTAGACGCTGTACAGCTGCACGCCGTGCCGGCGCGAACCGTAGTAGTACGGAGACTTCTTGATGCGGGTGTAGAGCAGGATGCCTGGATTGGGGTTGACGTTGTTCACGAGCGCCTCCTTGGCTGCACACCCAACATGATCTGCGGGCATCGGCATGCTACCGGGCGGGGTTGCGGCTAGTCGCCGACGTCGGCCACGGCACGGAGTGAATCCCGGACGAAACGGGGTTAACCTGACGGGACCGACCTTCCGACCTCGAGGAGCACGGATGCAGCACTCCACCGGTGATGACGGGTCGCAGCCTGGGCCAGAGAGGATTGCCGAAGCGGATCCCGCCGATGTGGCGGACCAGCATCAGGCAGTGGACCCCGAATTCGAGCCCGATGCACCCGACCCTGTCGACCCCCCGCTCGAGGCGGAATCTGCCGACGTCGCGGAGCAGCGGCTCGAGGTGCCCCTGCTTGACGAGGACGACCTCCGCTGAGGCTACCCACGACCGACCCGAACGCTTCGGATCATCCGCTGCGCCGACCCTCATACCTTCGCGCGCGGCGTCACGGCATGACCGGGGTGCCCGACGATGGATCGCTGTACGTGCTTCCCCGTACCCTTGTCGACCGTGGCACTCACCATCGGGATCGTCGGCCTGCCGAACGCGGGAAAGTCGACACTGTTCAACGCACTGACGAAGAACGACGCGCTGGCCACCAACTATCCGTTCGCGACCATCGAGGCCAACCTCGGCGTGGTTGGCGTACCCGACCCTCGGCTGGCCACGCTTGCGGAGATTTTCGACTCTGCGAAGGTGGTTCCAGCGACGGTCCAGTTCGTCGATATCGCCGGCATCGTCCGCGGCGCCTCGGAGGGGGAGGGGCTCGGCAACAAGTTCTTGTCGCACATTCGCGAGTCGGACGCGATCTGCCAGGTGACGCGGGTGTTTCGCAACGCCGAGATATCGCATGTCCACGGCGAGGTTTCCCCGGGCGACGACGTCTCGATCATCGCCACTGAGCTGATCCTGGCCGATCTGCAGACCGTGGAGAAGGCGTTGCCACGGTTGGAGAAGGAGGCTCGGCTGCGAAAGGAGGCCCTTACCGCCCTCGAGGCGGCACGACAAGCCCGGGCCGCGTTGGAGGCGGGTACGCCGATCTCTACGACGTCGATCGATCGTGTGCTGATCCGCGAGCTGATGTTGCTGACGGCCAAGCCGCAGTTGTATGTGTTCAACTGCGATGCCGGTGAACTCGCCGACGAGAGCATGAAGTCCCGCATGCGCGCGTTGGTGACTCCGGCGGAGGCGATCTTCCTTGACGCGAAGTTCGAAGCCGACTTGGTCGAGCTGGACGACGATGACGAGGCTCGCGCGATGCTGGCTGAGCTTGGAGTGCAGGAGCCTGGGCTGGACGTCTTGGCGCGCGTCGGGTTCGAGACACTCGGGCTGCAGACCTATCTGACGGCCGGCCCGAAGGAGTCCCGGGCCTGGACGATCCGTCGCGGGGCGACGGCGCCCGAGGCCGCCGGTGTCATCCACACCGACTTCCAGCGCGGCTTCATCAAGGCCGAGATCGTGTCGTACGACGACCTGGTCAAGGCCGGCTCGATGGCCGCCGCCAAGGCGGCGGGCAAGGTCCGGCTCGAGGGTAAGGACTATGTGATGGCCGACGGGGACGTCGTCGAATTCCGGTTTGGACCAGCGTCTACTTCGAAGAAGTAAGCCGCATGGAAATGCGGCATGAGTAGCCCTGTGTCAAGCCGCTTGCGCGAGAACCCTTTGCAGCGCGCCG
>JBDUDR010000015.1:0-35459 GCA_040002845.1 Nocardioidaceae bacterium | reverse complement strand
GCTGCCCAGAAGGCTGCCCAGAAGGCTGCGCAGCCGTCACCGGCCAGGAAGGCCGCTGCCAAGAAGGGTGCCGCCAGGAAGGGCCCGGCAAAGAAGGCCGCTGCCAAGAAGGGTGCCGCCAGGAAGTCTGCCCAGCGGTCACCGGCCAAGAAGGCTGCCGCGCGGAAGGCAGCCGCGAGGAAAGCCGCCGCGAAGAAGGCGGTCGCGAAGAAGGCCGCCGCGAGCAAGCCGCGGGGCCGGGCCAACAAGGCGGCCAGTTCGATTGCCCGCCGGCTGGGTCTCCACCGCAGGCATCCAGCACCCGGGACCGGTGCGAAGAAGGCGACCGCAAAGAAGGCGGCCAAGAAGGCTGCAGCCAAGAAGGTGGCCAGCCGGCTGGCGGTGCGCGAGACCGAGTCGCCCTGGACGCCGAGGGAGCTCCGCGAGGTCCGACGCGCTCTCCAGGGAGACGCCGAGCGGTTACGCGGGGAGATCTCGGTGGCTGACCGCGATGTCCAGACCCTGATGCGGGACCACGGCGAGGGAGCCGGCAACGATCAGGCGGACGTCGGGTCCAACACCTTCGAGCGCGATCACGAGATGGCCATCGCGGCCCAACACCGCCACATGCTCCAGCAGGTGGAGCGAGCCCTCAGCCGCATCAAGGCCGGCACCTATGGTGTCTGCGAACGCTGCGGGAACCCCATCGGCAAGATGCGGTTGATGGCGTTCCCGCGTGCCACACTGTGTGTGACATGCAAGCAGCTCGAGGAACGCCGCTGAGCCAGCCCGAAGGGACAGGTGAGAAGCCAGAGCCGACACACCCGAGGTCTGCACCTCAGCGCATCCGTTTGTTCGCAGCTGTCGCCGCTGGCGTCTATGCAGTGGATGTGGCGTCCAAGATCCTGGTCGTACGCGACTTGAGCGGTGACGCGCCGATCTCGCTGCTGGGCGGGTTGTTGACGCTGCGCCTGACTCGTAACCCAGGCGCAGCCTTCTCCACCGCGACCGGCTACACCGTTCTGCTCACTCTGGTGGCCATCGGCGTGGCGATCTGCGTGACCCGGCTTGCCGCTCGCCTCGGGTCGACTCTGTGGGCGGTGGCGCTCGGGCTACTCCTGGGTGGTGCGCTCGGCAATCTCACCGACCGGATCTTTCGCAGTCCGGGGCCGTTGCGCGGCCATGTGGTGGACTTCCTGGAGCTGCCGCACTGGCCCATCTTCAACCTCGCAGACTCCGCGATCGTGCTCGGCGCGGCCTTGATCACGCTTCAGTCTCTGCGGGGCGTCCACCTCGACGGGAGGCGTTCGTGAGCGGCGACCTGCGTACGCTGCCCGTTCCCGAGGGATTGTCCGGCGAGCGGCTGGACGCCGCCCTAGCACGGATGTTCGGATTCTCCCGGACCAAGGCGGTCAGCCTCGTCGAGTCCGGCGCGGTCCTGCTCGATGGCCACCTACCCGCGAAGTCTGACCGCGTCGCCGCCGGTGCAGTGCTGGAGGTGGAGATCCCGGCCGCTGCAGCCCCGCACGTCGCACCGGAGCTCGTCGATGGTCTGCGGATCGTGCATGACGACGCGGACGTCGTCGTGGTGGACAAGCCGGTCGGCGTAGCCGTGCACCCGAGCCCCGGCTGGACGGGACCGACGGTGCTCGGCCATCTGGCCGCGGCCGGCTTCAGCGTCGCCCTGGGCGGGCCGTCCGAGCGCCAGGGTGTCGTACACAGGCTCGACGTGGGCACCAGCGGACTCATGGTGGTGGCGAAGTCGGAGGCTGCCTACTCCGGACTCAAGGCGGCCTTCAAGCAGCGACTCGTTGACAAGACCTATCACGCGCTGGTGCAAGGTCATCCCGACCCGCTGCGAGGAACAATCGATGCCCCGATCGACCGCCACCCTCGTCACGACTACAAGTTCGCCGTGGTCGCCGGAGGCCGGCCCAGCATCACTCACTACGACACCCTCGAGGCTCATCGGTATGCGTCGCTGCTCGAGATCGAGCTGGAAACCGGTCGCACTCACCAGATCCGGGTCCATCTGAGCGCGCTGAGACACCCCTGCGTCGGCGACCTCACGTATGGGGCTGACCCGGTGCTGGCCCAGCGGCTGGGCGTCGACCGGCAGTGGTTGCACGCCAAACGTCTCGGGTTCACCCACCCGGGCACCCACCGCTACGTCGTCTACGAGTCGGGCTATCCAGACGACCTGGCCCGGTCTCTGGAGGTCGTACGCCAGACGACCTGAAACCTGGTGGATCCGGCGGCCCGCCGCGCAGGGTGGCTGCGGGGAGTGTCGGCGGAGAGTGGCAGGGTTTCTCGCGTAGGCTGACGACGCTTCCCCGCGGTGCTTCACCGGCTGCCTTCACCCACTGGAAGGTGGGGGTAGGCCGGGTTTGTGCACCTGTTGTCGACCAGGCGACGAGATGGTGTCTTGGAGGCCCTGCCAGATGTCGAGTGACTCGTTCGTGCACCTGCACGTGCACACCGAATACTCCATGCTGGACGGCGCTGCCCGGCTTCCCGAGCTCTTCGCCCGGACGGCTGAGATGGGCATGCCCGCGCTCGCGATGACCGACCACGGCAATGTGTTCGGGGCGTACGACTTCTACAAGTCGGCCAGAGCCGCCGGAGTCCGGCCGATCATCGGGATGGAGGCCTACCTCACGCCTGGGACCAGCCGATTCGAGCGCAGGCGAGTGCGCTGGGCCGACGGAGGGGAAGACGACGTCTCAGGGGGCGGGGCCTTCACCCATATGACCCTGCTGGCCGAGAGCACGGAGGGGATGCACAACCTTTTCCGGCTTTCGTCACGTGCGAGCCTGGAAGGCTTCTTCTACAAGGCGAGGGCCGACCGCGAGCTGCTCGCTACGTACGCGAAAGGTCTGATCGGCACGACCGGGTGCCCGTCGGGAGAGATCCAGACGTGGCTTCGGATCGGTGACTACGCCAAGGCTCGTGCGAGCGCCGCAGAGTTCCAGGACATCTTCGGTAAGGACAGCTTCTTCCTCGAGCTGATGGATCATGGTCTTGGCATCGAGACACGCGTTCGCGACGGGCTGCTGCAGATCAGTCGCGACCTGGGTCTGCCGATGATCGCGACCAACGACCTGCACTACACCAACGCGGGGGACGCAGACGCGCACGAGGCGCTGCTCTGCGTCCAGTCGGGCAAGACTCTCGCCGACCCCTCCCGGTTCAAGTTCGACGAACGTGACTTCTACCTCAAGTCACCTGCCGAGATGCGCGACCTGTGGGTCGACCGCCACGGCCTCCCGGAGGCCTGCGACAACACCTTGTTGATAGCCGAACGCTGCCATGTCGAGTTCAACGAGGTGGCCAACTACATGCCACGATTTCCGGTCCCGGCCGGGGAAGACGAGCACTCGTGGTTCGTCAAGGAGGTCGAGGCCGGTCTGGTCGCGCGCTATCCCCACGGCATCAGCGACGAGGTGCGCAAACGCGCCGACTACGAAGTCAGCGTCATCCTGCAGATGGGATTCCCGGGCTACTTCCTGGTCGTTGCCGACTTCATCAACTGGGCCAAGAGCCGTGGGATCCGAGTCGGTCCCGGACGTGGGTCGGGTCCCGGTTCCATCGCGGCGTACGCCATGCGCATCACCGACCTCGACCCGCTGCAGCATGGCCTGATCTTCGAGCGGTTCCTCAACCCCCACCGGGTGTCGATGCCAGACTTCGATGTCGACTTCGACGAGCGGCGCAGGGGCGAGGTCATCCGCTACGTCAGCGACAAATACGGCGAAGACCGGGTCGCTCAGATCGTCACCTACGGCACCATCAAGGCAAAGCAGGCGGTCAAGGACTCCGCCCGCGTCCTCGGCTACCCGTTCGCCATGGGGGAGCGCATCACCAAGGCGATGCCGGCCGCCGTGATGGGCAAGGACGTGCCTCTGAGGTCGCTGTTCGATGCTGATCATGCGCGCTACAACGAGGGTGGGGAGCTGCGCGCGCTCTACGACTCCGAACCCGACGTCCGCACCGTGGTCGACACCGCGCAGGGCTTGGAGGGGCTGAAGAGGCAGTGGGGTGTGCACGCCGCCGGGGTCATCATGTCGAGCGATCCGCTCATCGACGTCATCCCGATCATGCGGCGTGAGCAGGACGGCGCCATCATCACCCAGTTCGACTACCCCACGTGCGAGCAGCTCGGTCTCATCAAGATGGACTTCCTCGGGCTGCGCAACCTGACGGTGCTCGAGGACGCACTCCACAACATCAAGACCAACCGGGACGTGCGCGTCGTACTCGAGGAGCTGGCTCTTGACGACCGGAAGGCGTTCGACCTGCTCGGGCACGGAGACACGCTCGGCGTGTTCCAGCTCGACGGCGGTCCCATGCGCTCGCTGCTTCGCAGCATGCGGCCCGACAGCTTCGAAGACATCTCTGCCGTCGGGGCGCTCTACCGGCCTGGACCGATGGGAGCCAACTCGCACAACGAGTACGCCGACCGCAAGAACAACCGGAAGCCGGCCACGCCGATCCATCCCGAGCTGGCGGAGCCGCTGGCCGACATCTTGGGCGACACACACGGCCTGATCGTCTACCAGGAGCAGGTCATTGCCATCGCGCAGAAGGTGGCCGGCTACTCCCTGGGTGAGGCGGATCTGTTGCGCCGAGCCATGGGCAAGAAGAAGAAGGCCGAGCTGGACGCACAGTTCGAGACGTTCTCTGCCGGAATGCGGGAGCGCGGCTTCTCGGAGGGCGCGGTCACCGCCTTGTGGAACACGCTGGTGCCGTTCTCCGACTACGCCTTCAACAAAGCACACTCAGCTGCCTACGGGCTCGTGTCCTACTGGACCGCCTTCCTCAAGGCCAACTACCCCGCCGAGTACATGGCCGCCTTGCTGACCAGCGTCAAGGACGACAAGGACAAGTCCGCCGTCTACCTCAACGAGTGCCGGCGCATGGGCATCAAGGTGCTGCCGCCGGACGTCAACGAGTCCGACGCCGACTTCACACCGGTGGGGTCAGACATCCGATTCGGGCTGTCGGCCATCCGCAATGTGGGCGGCAACGTGGTCGCGGAGATCGTCAGGACGCGGGAAGCCAAGGGCAAGTTCTCCGACTTCGCCGACTTCATGGCCAAGGTGCCACCGTTGGTCTGCAACAAGCGGGTCATCGACTCACTGGTCAAGGCGGGCGCCTTCGACGAGCAGGGTCACGTGCGCCGGGCCCTGTCGGCCATCCATGAGTCGGTCGTCGACCAGTTCATCGACATCAAGCGCAACGAGGCCATGGGGCAAGACTCGTTGTTCGGGCCGGCCGAGCAGGGTGAGTTCGGTGGAGTCGATCTGACCATCCCCAACATCGACGAGTGGGACAAACAGACGCTGCTGGGTTATGAGCGGGAGATGCTCGGTCTCTACGTTTCCGATCACCCTCTGCTCGGTCAGGAACATGTGCTGGCCAACAGCACGGACGCCACCATCGGCCAGCTGATCGCCGACGAGGATCGACCCGAGGGCAGTCTGGTCATCATCGGCGGGTTGGTGACCTCGATCCAGCGCAAGAGGACCAAGCGCGGTGACCTGTGGGCGGTCGCCACCGTCGAAGACCTCGAAGGCGCACTCGAGGTGATGTTGTTCCCGTCCACCTACCAGTCGGCGGCGCACCTGCTGGTCGAGGACACCATCGTCTTGGTCAAGGGCCGGCTCAAACGCCGTGACGACCAGCCGGAGCTGCATGCCACCCACGTCACGGCGCCCGACCTCACCCACCGCCCGACCGGCCCGGTGGTCATCACCCTCGCGGCCAAGCGGTGCACCCTTCCCCTGGTCGAACAACTCAAGGATGTGCTCCGGACTCATCCCGGGGGCACCGAAGTGCGGCTGCGACTCCAGTCGGGCGAGAGCACCAAGTTGCTGCGTCTGGATGAACGGCTCCGCGTAACTCCTTCTGCTGCCCTCATGGCCGACCTGAAGGCACTGCTCGGACCGTCCTGCCTGGCCACGTAGGATCGACGGTTGTGACCGATGCTTCCCCGGCGGCCGGTTCTGATGACCGGCCGCGACCACCGGTCGCCGAGTCCACGACCTCCCCCGACACCCCGGCCGCTGGGTCTGAGGCATCGCAGCCCGTCGGGATCCGACGCCCGAGATCAGCCGGCGGTCGCGAGGTGCCTTCGATCCGGTCGGGCCTGTGGGTCGCGGCGGTCACCATCATCGGGTTCGTTGTGCTCGGCCTGGTGGGCGCTCGCATCTGGTTCGATGCCACCGACCTCCCTGCTTACCTCGTCACGCGCGACGGCGGCAGCTTGGACGAGTTGCAGCTGGGGAGGTCCTTCAACTCGCCCGGCTGGTTCCTGGTGGTCGGCCTAGGCCTGGGTCTGCTTGGTGGTCTGGTCTTCGGCGCTGCCTTCCGCCGGCATGGCGTGGTCGCCGTGGTGGCGTTGTTCGCGGGCAGCCTGCTCGCGTCGTACGTCTGCTACCACTACGGGGTGACACTCGACCAGGGGCCGGTGGAAGCGCGCCTGCACGCCGCCGATCCTGGCGACCGGGTCCCTGTCGAGCTGACCCTGCGTGCCGTGGGAGTCCGGCTGGCCTGGCCGATCGGCGCTCTGGCGGGCGTATTGGCCGCCCAGTACGCACTGTGGCGCCGCAACGAGGAGAGCGCGGCCGCTCCGCTTCGGTCCCAGGCGAATCCGCCAGAAACCGATGGGTGAACCTGGGGCTCGGATAGCCTGGCCGCGTCGATGCGAACCCGCGAAAGAGGTCAACCAGTGACAAGCAATCCGCCGTACGGCGGCCCGGGGGAGCCACTGAGCCCGCAAGGACCTCCCGTCGCACCCGATCCGACTGGCCCACAGCTGCCGCAGCCGGCGGCCCCGAATCCTTACGGCCAACCAGGACCCGGTGGCTATGCGCCCCCGCCGGCGTCGCCCGGCGCCACTACCGGCGCTGACGGTGGTGGCCGGCGAGGCCGCCGAGGGTTGATCGCCACAGCTATCGCCGTCGTGTTGGCCCTGGTGCTTGGCGGGGTGGGTTACGCCGCGTACACCAAGCTCTCAGGAGGCGGTCCGCAGCCTGCCGCGGCGCTGCCCGGCAACGCCATCGCCTATTTCCGGATCGACATGGACCCGTCGGCCAGTCAGAAGATCAACGCGCTTCGGCTGCTGCGCAAGTTTCCGGCCTTCTCCGAGGAGACCGGGATCACCGACGACGCGCAGGACCTGCGCCGCAAGTTCTTCGAGTACATCCAAGACAACGGCGGCGACTGTCAGGGTGTGGACTACGACAGGGAGGTCGCCCCCTGGATCGGCGACCGCCTGGGGGTCGCCGTCCTCCCCCCGGAAGCCAACGGCTCCGACCCCTCGTTCGCTGTTGCCCTGCAGGTCAGCGACCAGGGCAAGGGCATCGATGGCTTCGCAGCCCTCAACTCCAAGTGCGGGGGCAGCAACAGTGACTACGGAGTCGCGCGCGGTCCCGACGGTTACCTGGTGTTCGCCAAGACCCAGGCGCTGGCCTCGAAGTACGCCGCCGACGCGACGGACTCGCCACTGTCTGACAACGACAGGTTCAACGCGGACATGGATGCCCTCGGCGACCCAGGCGTGGTCTCGTTCTGGCTGGACTACAAGGCATTTGCCGACCTGGTTCCCAGCGACTCCTTCCCGTCCGGCACGAGGCTCACCGCCTTGACCCAGGGCGCCGACTCGATGGCGGCGGCACTCCGCTTCAACGAGAACTACATCGAGCTCGCCGGGGTCGCGACCGGCGTCGATGCTCCCCAGTCAACGGTCGACAACCCCATCGTCAAGCTTCCAGACACCACGTTCGCGGCGTTCTCGCTGTCGAATGGCGGTGCCTACATCGACAGGCTCTGGGGGATGCTGGGCGATGCGCTGGACACCCAGGGCCAGAGTCTCGACTCCTTGAGCTCTCGGATCGAGCAGGAGACCGGACTCGTGCTGCCTGACGATCTCAAGACCATCGTCGGCGACAACGTGACGTTGGCCATGGACTCCAAGGGCCTGGACCTGTCCGAGGTGCAGAACAGCGGCGACACGTCGACATTGCCGCTGGGCGGCCGGTTCCAGACCGACCCCGACAAGTTCGCCGACGTCTACCAGAAGCTGGTCGACTATGCGAGCGCGCAAGGTGGTGACCTGCAGTTGACCAAGGTCAACGGTGACGGGTTCGTCGCCGTCTCCACTAGTGCCGACTACGCCAGCGAGCTGGCCAAGGATGGGGGCCTGGGCGACACCGACAAGTTCAGGAACGCTGTTCCCGACGCAGAGTCGGCAAGCACGGTGTTCTACCTGGACTTCGACTCGGTCGAGAGTCAGATCCTGAACGCTGTGCGCGACGGTGGTGGGTCGCAGCGAGTCATCGACAATCTCGAGCCGTTGGCGTCGATCGGGATCTCGTCACATGTCCACAGCGACGGTGTCGTGGACGGGATCCTCCGCATCACGGTCAACTGAGTTCCGGCCGAGGTCAGTTAGGTGACCAGCCCGTGCGACCGACCTCGGTCGCGGGTAGGGACGGGATCGCGCGCATGGCCCGCATCTCGTCGCGCAACAACCAGATCAGGATCCGCAACCGTTGGTCGGCGTCGTCGGCTTCCAGCAGCTCTTGACGGTCGCGGAGCGTGAGTAGGGCGGCGGCGGCCAGCTCGTACGACAACCTGACCGTGTCCCGGGTCGCCTCCAGGCTCCCGATGGAATGGTCCGGCGACATCGGCTGGCCGCGCAGCTCGCAGATGGCGGCGAAGTACCTGTCGAACATCTGGAGCGCCGTCGCAGCTACCCCATCACTGGCCATCTCGGTGGGCACCGCCGAGCCGGCCTCCGCAAGCCAGGCGATCTCGCCGCGCAGGTACGGGCCAGAGCTGTCGAGCGCATGCAGTCGGAACCTGCGGCGGCCAACCACCTCGATGTCGAAGGTGCCGTCATCGTGCGCCTCGACCCGAGTGAGCTCGCCGGCGGTTCCGACCACCTGGACCGAGTGCGCACCCCGGTCGCCAACCTCGTAACCCTCGCGGATGGCCACCACGCCGAAGAGCCGGTCGGCAGGTTTGGGCTTGTCGAGCAGGTGCCGCACGAGCGCCCGGTAGCGATCCTCGAAAACGAACAACGGCAGCTGGCTTCCTGGGAACAGCACGGTGCTCAGCGGGAACATCGGCAAAGCCTCGGTCACCCACTCACGGTAACCGGCGATGCAGTGGGCCCGGAACGTCACCGCACGCGGCACAAGTGTCGGATCGTGGGGAATAACTGTCGGATCGTGGCGAATAAGTGTCGGATCGCGAAAACGGGCGGGCTGACGAGTTCGTACACTCGTCAGATGATCCGCCGCGTTGATCTTCGGGGATCGCCGGCCGGCGAGTCCCCGGACTACAGCGCCCTGGTCCCTCGAGCGGAGTTCGACATCGAGGCGGCGGTTGAAGTCGTGCGTCCGATCTGCGATGACGTGCGGGATCGCGGCCTGCCTGCGCTCATCGACTCCACGAGACGTTACGACAGTGTCGAGCAGACTGACGTGCGCGTACCGGTCAACCAGATCGAGCAGGCCCTCGCCAACCTCGACGCAGATGTGCGGGCCGGCCTGGAAGAGTCGATCGCGCGGCTGCGTCACTCGTGCGCGAACGAGCATGACGAGAGCACGGTGACTCAGATCGCCGACGGAGGAAGGGTGACCCGGCGTCTGGTGCCGGTGCGTCGCGTGGGGTTGTACGTACCCGGCGGACTGGCGCCACTGGTGTCGAGCGCGGTGATGAACATCGTTCCCGCACAGGTCGCCGGTGTGGACTCGCTCGCGCTGAGCAGCCCGCCCCAACGCGAGCACAACGGTCTGCCACACCCCACCATCCTGGCGGCCTGTGGCTTGCTCGGGGTCGACGAGGTCTATGCGGTCGGGGGCGCGCAAGCGATCGCGATGTTCGCCTACGGCGCCGGCGGATGCCCCGCGGTGGACCTGGTGACGGGCCCCGGCAACGTCTACGTGGTTGCCGCCAAGCGGTTGCTCAAGGGGCGGATCGGGATCGACTCGGAGGCTGGGCCCACCGAGATCGCGATCCTGGCCGACGACACCGCCAATGCGCTCTTCGTGGGCGCGGACCTGGTCAGCCAGGCAGAACACGATCCGCTGGCTGCGGCCGTGCTCGTAACAACGAGCCCCGACCTGGCGGCCGCGGTCGAGGCTGCGCTCGAGACACAGGTCGCGGCGACGAAACACTCCGAACGCATCCGCGCCGCCTTGGCGGGCAGGCAGTCCGCGATCGTCTTGGTGGAGGATCTCGACCAAGGACAGGTCGTTGTCGAGGCGTACGCGGCCGAACACCTCGAGCTCCACACCGTCGATGCAGCTGACCGCGCATGGAGGATCGGCAACGCCGGCGCGATCTTCGTGGGGTCGTACTCTCCAGTCTCCCTCGGCGACTACTGCGCCGGGTCCAACCACGTCCTCCCGACCGGCCGATGTGCCTGCCACTCCTCGGGGCTATCCGTGAGATCGTTCCTCAAGACCGTCCAGGTCGTCGAGTACGACAGCGGCGCCCTGGCGGCGGTCGCGGACCAGGTGGTCGCGCTCGCTCACGCCGAGGATCTCCCGGCCCACGGGTCCGCGGTCCGCATCCGCTTCGAGGGCCGGTGATGCCCGGGCTCGGCGCGCTTCCGTTGCGGCATGGTTTGCAAGGAGTGCAGCCGTACGGAGCGCCACAGATCGATGCTCCCGTCCGACTGAACGTCAACGAGAACCCCTACCCACCCAGCTCGCGCGTCGTCGCCGATATCGCGGCAGCGGTCACCCGGGCGGCCGCCGGGCTCAACCGCTACCCGGACCGCGACGCGTTCGAGCTTCGGTGCGCCCTGGCCGACTACCTGGATCATGGCGTGGGACCGGAGCAGGTCTGGGCGGCTAACGGCTCCAACGAGATCATGTTGCAGTTGCACCAGGCGTTCGGCGGCCCGGAAGGCAAGTCGCTGTCGTTCGCGCCGACGTACTCCATGTATCCCGAGTACGCCCGCGACACGATGACCCCATGGGTCACCGGGCGCAGGGACGAGCACTTTCGGCTTGATCTCGAGCACGCCGTCCACCTGATCGAGACCGAGCAGCCAAGCCTGGTCATGCTCGCCTCGCCGAACAACCCGACAGGCACGGCCCTGTCCATCCGGGACATCGAGGTCCTGTGCCGGGCGGCTCCCGGGCTGGTGGTGGTCGACGAGGCATACGCGGAGTTCCGACGCGCCGGTGCGCCAACCGCGTTGAGCCTGCTTCCCGCACATTCGCACCTCGTCGTGACCAGGACCATGTCCAAGGCGTTCGCGTTGGCCGGTGCCCGACTGGGGTACCTGGCCGCTGACCGGGCGGTCGTTGAGGCGCTGCGGATCGTCAGGCTGCCCTACCACCTCTCGTCGGTGACTCAGGCGGTTGCGGTTGCCGCGCTGCGACACAGCGGTGAACTGCTGGCGCGGGTCGACGAATTGCGGACCGAGCGCGACGAAACGGTCGGCTGGCTCCGCGCGCAGGGACTGGAGGTGCCCGACTCGGACGCGAACTTCGCGCTGTTCGGACGCTTCGGCGACCGTCATGCCGTTTGGCGTGGTCTGCTGACCCGCGGGGTGTTGGTCCGGGAGACTGGGCCGGACGGATGGTTGCGGGTGTCGATCGGCACCCGCAACGAGATGCGGACCTTCCGGGCCGCCCTGTTGGAGGTGCTGACCCATGCCGAGATCTAGTCGTGTCGAGCGTGAGACGACCGAGACGAAGGTCCAGGTCGAGCTCGACCTCGATGGCGCTGGTCGCGGCGAGGTCTCGACCGGGGTGGCGTTCTATGACCACATGCTCGCGTCCTGGGCGCGGCACGCCCTGTTCGACCTGGTCGTACGCGCGGATGGCGACGTCCACGTAGACGCCCACCACACGGTCGAGGACGTCGCGATCGTGCTCGGGCAAGCCCTGCGGGGGGCGCTTGGCGACAAGGCCGGGATCCGCAGGTTCGGTGATGCGCTGGTGCCCCTGGACGAGGCGTTGGTGCAATGCGCGGTGGACGTGTCCGGGCGTCCCTACTGCGTCCACACGGGCGAGCCGGATGGCCAGGAGTACGCCGTCATCGGAGGGTCGTACGCCGGTTCGCTGACCCGGCACGTCATGGAGAGCCTCGCGCACGCGGCTGGCATGGCGCTGCACGTGCGGGTGCTGTCAGGGCGCGATCCCCATCACATCGTTGAGGCCCAGTACAAGGCCTTGGCCCGGGCGTTGCGGGACGCAGTCGCGTTCGACCCTCGCGAGCGCGGGGTACCCAGCACCAAGGGCGCTTTGTGACCGGATCTGCCCCTGGGTCAGACCGCGGGTCGGTCCCGGACGTCGTCGTTCTGGACTACGGTTCCGGCAACGTTCGCTCCGCGGTGCGAGCACTCGAACGGGCCGGCGCCGCGGTCATGCTCACGGCCGACTTCCGGAGGGCGTCCGATGCCGATGGGCTGGTCGTCCCGGGTGTCGGGTCCTTCGCCGCGTGCATGCAGGGCCTCAGCAGTGTGCGCGGTCCGGAGCTCATCGGCAGGCGGCTGGCCGGCGGGCGGCCTGTGCTGGGGATCTGCGTGGGGTTGCAGATCCTGTTCGAGCAGGGTCTCGAGCATGGAGTCTCCACCACGGGCTGCGGCGAGTGGCCCGGTGTCGTCGAGCGGCTACGCGCAGATGTGCTCCCGCACATGGGCTGGAACACGGTCGAGGCACCGGCGGAGTCCAGGCTGTTCGATGGGGTGGCGGACCAGCGCTTCTTCTTCGTGCACTCGTACGGCGTGCGCGACTGGACGCTGCCCGAGGGCGCGCGGATGCGACCTCCGCTGGTCACCTGGGCTCGCCACGGGGGTGACCGTTTCGTGGCAGCCGTCGAGAACGGTCCACTCATCGGAACCCAGTTCCATCCGGAGAAGTCGGGACAGGCCGGCGCACGGCTCCTGCACAACTGGGTGGCTGCTCTACGGGCGGGGAACCGGACACCGGTCGGCAGCGTCTGATCATCATGACTGATCTGGACAGCACCAGGCGCGTCGTCGCCGCCTCGGCCGCGGCTTGTCTGCTCCTCATCACCGCGTGCGGTTCGCAGGACACGGCCTCGAGTGCCAACCAGCCTGGTCGGGACCCGAGCAGCTCGGCAACGGTGTCGTCTACCCAGTCGGTGCGGGCCACTACGGTCACGGTTCGCCGCACCGGCGGCATCGCTGGAGTCGACGACAGCTGGACGGTCAGGGCTGACAAGCCTGGCGACCTTTCCCCACGGGCGGCCGCCGAGGTGCTTCGCATCGCATCCTCGCCAGCCTTCAGGGCGATCGACCCGACCAAACCCACCCAGCGTTGCTGTGACTTCTTCAGCTACGCGGTGTCCGTGTCGTACTCCGACGGCTCCCAGCTGCAGTTCCACACCGATGACGGCTCGCGCCAGCCGGCGCCGCTGGAGCAGCTCCTCGGCTTCTTCGGCTAACCCCGCCGAGACGCCAACAATTCGGCGGTTTTCGCGGCGTGTCCCGGCGAGAACGGCGTCTCAGAGAGTGTGGTGATTCTTGCTGGGAGTCGACAGTTCGAGCGCCCGCCGACGAGCAACCAGAGCCACCCGTAGTGTCTTGTCATGGGATCCCCACCGAGCTCACCAGCTAGCCCACTGGTGCTGTTGCCTGCGGTCGACGTCTCCGGCGGACGCGCCGTACAGCTGGTCCAGGGGGTTGCTGACAGCGCGCGAGTGTTCGGAGATCCACTCGAGGCCGCCCTCGGCTGGCAACGGCAAGGCGCCCGATGGATCCATCTCGTCGACCTGGACGCGGCCTTCGGGCGCGGCCACAACCGGGACGTCATCCGTCAGCTCGTGAGCAGGGTCGACGTCAACGTCGAGGTCTCCGGCGGTATCCGCGACGACGACTCGCTGCAGACGGCGCTGGCCACCGGCTGTCGTCGGGTCAACATCGGCACGGCCGCGCTGGAAGACCCGGAATGGTGTGCGCGAGTCATCGCCGAACACGGTGATCGGGTCGCCATCGGCTTGGACGTTCGCGGAACCACGCTGGCGGCCAGGGGTTGGACCCGGAACGGGGGTCAGCTGTACGACGTACTCGCTCGCCTCGATCGCGAGGGGTGCCAGCGCTACGTCGTCACGGACGTCAACAGGGACGGCATGCTGGAAGGGCCGAACGTGGATCTGCTCGCGGCGGTCTGCTCTCGCACCGAGCGACCCGTGATCGCCTCCGGCGGCGTGTCGAGCCTGGATGACCTGCGCAGGCTCGGCGACCTCACCGTGATGGGCGTCGAAGGGGCGATCATCGGGACCGCGCTCTACACGGGTGCCTTCACCCTTGCCGAAGCGCTCGGAGCGGTTGGCCAGGCGACCCGCGCATGAGCGTGGCCGTACGGGTGATTCCCTGCCTTGACGTCGACGCCGGCCGTGTGGTCAAGGGAGTCAACTTCGCCGGGCTGCGCGACGCCGGCGATCCGATCCAGCTGGCGCAGCTGTACGACGCGGAGGGCGCCGATGAGTTGACGTTCCTCGACATCTCAGCCTCCAGGGAGTCACGCGAGACCATGTACGACGTGGTCGCCCGGGCCGCCGATCAGGTGTTCATCCCGCTCACAGTCGGGGGTGGGGTGCGCACTGTCGAGGACGTCGACAGGCTGTTGCGCGCCGGTGCGGACAAGGTGGCCATCAACACGGGTGCCATCGCCCGTCCAGAGACCATCGCGGAGATCGCCCGCCGGTTCGGCACCCAGGTCTTGGTGCTGTCGGTGGACGCGCGCCGATCGCGCGATCAGGAGTCCGGGTTCGAGATCACGACCCATGGAGGCAGTCGCGGGGCTGGGCGGGACGCCGTCGCGTGGGCGCGACGCAGCGTGGACCTGGGTGTCGGGGAGATCCTGCTCAACTCGATGGACGCTGACGGCACCCGCGAGGGCTATGACCTGGAGATGATCACCGCAATCCGGCAGGCCGTAACAGTGCCGCTGGTAGCCAGTGGTGGAGCCGGTGCGCTCGAGCACTTCGCGCCCGCGGTCGACGCCGGAGCGGACGCGGTTCTGGCCGCCAGCGTCTTCCATTTCGGCCAGCTGCGGATCGCTGACGTCAAGGCAGCCCTTCGAGCTGGGGGCCACACTGTCCGTGAGACGCTCAACGGTTGCCCGGCCGGCTAGCGCTCAGGGCGACCGGCTAGACGCTGAAGTCGCTCGACGCCAGTTTCTGCAAGGCGTCGGCCGGACCGTCGATCTCGACATCGGCGACGGAGCCACGACCGAACAGGTACAGCGCGATCTCAGCCGGCAAACCTCGCACGGTTGCTACGGGCTCGCCGGACTTGGCGGTGGTGGACGCATCCTCGTCGGTGCGTACGAGGCGAAGCCCGGTGGGGCATCGCCGCGCCAAGGTCTTGCCCTGGGCCTTGATGCCGGCCCACAGCGTGCCTTGGCACCTGGCCGAAAGGTGGCGTCGCGCAGTTGGCTCGACGGCGCGGAGGACGTCCTCATGATGGATGAAGAACTCCATGGTGTTCACGGCGGGCTCGATCCTGGGCCAGCCCATCGGCGACCAGATCGGCGGACCAGCGCGGAGCCTGTCGACCAGAGTTGGATAGTCGTGTGCCGCCTTCAGCCGTCGCATCCCGCGGTCGGTGAGTCTCGCGAGCGCCGGGACCACTATGCCGGGAACAGCGAGCGGATCGCTCTCACGAAGCACCAGGTGAGCGGCTAGGTCGTAGGTCGTCCAGCCCTCGCACAAGGTAGGCGCCTCCGGGCCAACGTCTTCGAGCACGTTGCAGAGCTCGGCTCGCTCGGTCTTGGAGAACGCCGTCACACCTCGATCGTAGAGTGAACGCGTCGAGAGGAGCCGTGTGGCCAACCGCACCCCTGACGCCGCAGGTCCCAGCGCGGCAGACGCCGATCGTCTGGCGTCCCCCGGCGATCGGCCGGCCGGTCGGGCAACCCTGCGCCGCGGCTTCGCGGTTCTTGGGGTGGCGATACGTGAGCAGCCCCTCATCTTCGTGGTGAGCACGTTGGGGAGCTTGCTCTTCGGCGCGCTGACGGTCGCTGACGCCTGGGTGCTCGGATGGGCGACCAACAAGGTCATCGTCCCGTCGTTCGACGCGCGACAGGCCAAGACAGTCCTGCTCGTCGCCGTCGTGGCGCTCTTCGTCGCCGTTGCAATGCTGCGGGCTGTCGGGATCGTGGGCCGGCGGTTGGGCGCGGGCATCATGCAGTATCGAATGCAGGCCACTTACCGGCGTCGGGTCACCCGCCAATACCTCCGGCTGCCGCTGTCGTGGCATCACCGCCACCCCACCGGCCAGCTGCTGTCGAACGCCAACGCCGACGTCGAGGCGGCTTGGGCCCCGATCGCGCCGCTGCCGATGGCTGTCGGTGTGATTGCGATGCTGGTGGTAGCCGTCGCCGCCATGGCCACTGCGGACCTGGTCCTGACGATCGTCGGCCTGCTCGTGTTCCCGGCCGTCTTCGCCGTGAACCTCGCCTACCAGCGCCTGCAGTCGCCTTTGGTCACGCGGGCACAGGCCCTGCGCGCGGAGGTGAGCGAGGTCGCCCACGAGTCCTTCGACGGAGCACTGGTGGTCAAGACGCTCGGCCGCGAGGAGGAGGAGACGATCCGATTCGCCCGCAAGGCGAATGAGCTGCGGGACGCCAACATTGCAGTCGGCCGGATCCGAGGGCTGTTCGACCCCGTCGTCGAGGCGTTGCCGAGTCTCGGCGTGCTGGTGGTTCTGCTGGCCGGAGTGCACCGGTTGCAGGCCGGGCAGACCGATGAGGGGGCGGTCGTTCAGGTTGCCTACCTGTTCACCATCGTGTCCTTCCCGATCCGGGCCTTCGGATGGCTGCTGGGGGAGTTCCCGCGCAGTGTCGTGGGCTGGGATCGGGTCAACCATGTCCTGCAGGCGACCGGCCAGACCACCTACGGGTCCCACACCCTCGAAGGAGTCACCGGGCCGGCCCGGCTGCAGCTCGAGTCGCTGTGGTTCAGCTACGACAGGCAACCTGTGCTGCAGGATCTGTCGTTCACCGTCGACCCGGGACGCACGGTGGCGGTCGTCGGGTCGACGGCGGCCGGCAAGACGACCTTGATGACCCTGCTGACCAGGCTGGTCGATCCCGACCAAGGTCGCGTACTGCTGGACGGCGTCGATCTTCGCGTCCTGGCGCCGGGGGTGCTGGCCGGCTCCGTTGCGCTGGTCCCGCAGCAGACCTTCTTGTTCGACGACTCGGTACGCGACAATGTGACGCTGGGCTTTGACCATGACGACCAGGAGATCTGGGCGGCCCTCGAGGTAGCGCAGGCGGCAGACTTCGTACGCCGGCTGCCCGAAGGCCTCGACTCCCTGCTCGGTGAGCGGGGTGCGTCGCTGTCGGGTGGCCAGCGGCAGCGACTGGCGCTCGCCAGAGCCCTGGTGCGGCGCCCGCGGCTGTTGATCATGGACGACGCGACCAGCGCGGTGGACCCCGAGGTGGAGGCGCGCATCCTCACGGCGCTCCGGGCGGCGACCGCGTCAGGCTCGTGCACGGTGCTAGTGGTCGCGCACCGGCTGGCGACCATCGCGCTCGCTGACGAGGTCCTCTATCTCGAACAGGGCCGCATCGCCGACAGAGGCCCGCACGACGCGCTGGTGACGAGATCCTCCGGCTATCGCGATCTGGTCACCGCGTACGCCAGGGAGAACGAACGCCGGGCCGCTGGCCGCGCCGGTGCGCGGGACCTGGCCGACGAAGAGGACGTGGTCGTGTGAGCACCATGTCGTCTGGTCAGCAGGCATCTGCGGTCGGTACGTTGCGGCGCGGCTTCCAGCTCTCGCCTGAGCTGGTCGAAGGCGTCAAGGTGACGCTGCTGCTGGGCGCCGTCTCGACGATCGGCCGCATCGTGGTCCCGGTCGCTGTGCAGCAGACCATCGACCGCGGCCTCAACGCATCCGGTGGGCCCGACACTGGGGTGGTCTGGCAGATGGTGGTCGTCGCGACCGTTGCAATCGCCGTGACAGCCGCCTGCGCGGCAGTGATGAACGTCCGCTTGTTCACCAGCAGCGAGCGCGGGCTCGCAACGCTGCGCATCAAGGCGTTCAGGCATGTCCACGATCTGCCGGTGCTCACGCAGAACACCGAGCGACGGGGGGCCCTGGTCTCGCGGGTGACCAGCGACGTCGATCAGGTTTCCTTGTTCCTCCAGTTCGGCGGCATCATCTCCGTGGTCAGCATCGGTCAGATCGCCATCGCCACCGTCGTCATGGCGATCTACTCCTGGCAGCTGACGATTGTGGTCTGGCTCTGCTTCTCCCCGTTGTTCTTGTCCCTGCGCTACTTCCAGTCGCGCATGACGGTTGCGTACGCCAATGTCAGGCGCCTCGTAGGGGAGATGCTGTCGGCGATCTCCGAGCCCGTTGTGGGCGCGGCGGTGGTCCGTGCGCATGCGATCGAAGGCCGTACGCAGTCCCGCATCGACGCGGCGATAGATCGTCATCGTGACGCGATGACCAAGGCGCAGGGACTGGTGGCCGTGACCTTCTCGATGGGCGGTCTGGCCGCCGGGTTGGCGAACGCGGGGGTCATCGTGGTGGGGGTGCTGCTCGGAGTCGACGGCCAGATCACTATGGGGAAGGTGCTCGCCTTCGCGTTCCTGGTGACCCTATTCGTCGGCCCGGTTCAGATGGGCACCCAAGTGCTCACCGATGCCCAGAACGCCATCGCCAGCTGGCGGCGGGTGATCGGCATACTGGACACCCCAGCCGATGTGGTCGACCCCGGCGATGATGGAGTCGGCCTACCGCGGGGACCTGTAGGCGTGGAGTTTGACGGGGTCAGCTATGCCTACCCTGGCGGCCCACTGGTGCTGCGCGACGTCAGTCTCCGGGTCGCGCCACGGGCACGCATCGCCGTTGTAGGGGAGACGGGCTCGGGCAAGACGACCTTTGCCAAGCTGTTGACGCGACTGATGGATCCCACCCACGGACGAGTGTTGATAGACGGTCACGACCTGCGCGACATCGGGTTCAGCTCGCTGCGACAGCGTGTCGTCATGGTGCCGCAGGACGGCTACCTGTTCGACGCCACGCTCCGAGAGAACATCGCCTACGGACGACCAGGTGCCGGGACAGGCGAGATTGCCGAGGCGGCCGTCGAGCTCGGACTCGGCGACTGGCTTGCCGGACTGCCGGCCGGTTTGGAGACCCCGGTGGGGCAGCGCGGTGAGTCGTTGTCATCAGGTGAACGCCAGCTGGTGGCTTTGGTGCGGGCCTATCTGGCTGATCCCGACCTGCTGGTGCTCGACGAGGCGACCAGCGCCGTTGACCCCGCGATCGAGGTACGCATCAACCGCGCACTCGAGCGGCTGCTGGCTGGGCGGACGGCTGTCGCGATCGCGCACCGCCTTTCGACGGCCGAGGCAGCCGACGAGGTCCTGGTCTTCGACGACGGGCGGCTGGTGCAGCGCGGCCGACACCGCGACCTGGTCCGGGCCGAGGGAGTCTACTCGCGCCTGCACGCGTCGTGGGCAGCTCAGCAGGGGTCGGACTGACCCCGCCGCCACCGCGGCCAACAGTCGGCCAGAATGGTCGGATGACTACGCGCGGTTCTCCCACCCAGTCGAGTCTGGACCCGATCGTCGCGGCGCGTTTGAAGCGAGACGACCAGGGGCTGGTGGCCGCCGTGATCCGCGACGTCCACACGGGTCAGGTGTTGATGCTCGGCTGGATGGACGACGAAGCGTTACACCGCACTTTGACCACGGGCCAGGCGACCTACTGGAGCCGCAGCCGTGAGGCGTACTGGGTGAAAGGAGAGACGTCGGGTCATCGGCAACATGTGCGCGAGGTCCGGATCGATTGCGACGGTGATGCGCTGTTGGTCAGTGTCGACCAGGTCGGGCCCGCCTGCCACACCGGAGATCACAGCTGCTTCGACTCGGGTCTGTTGATGACAGCGGGGCCGGTGTGACGGTCAGACCGTCAGCGTCTCCCGGCAGGGCTCGAGGCGCGTACGGCGTCAGCCTCTTGACCGGTGTCCTCGGGGGTGGACTGGTGGCGGTGGCCGCTGCCAAGCCCTGGGCCACTGCTACCGTCGGTGGTCAGGGTCTGCCCGAGTTGCCCGTCGCGGTCGACGGGGCGGATGCGGTGCCCCTGGTCGCGGCTCTCGGGTTGGTGATGCTGGCGGGAGCGGCCACCCTCGCAGCGACGAGGAACCAAGGTCGTCGGCTGGCGGGGCTGTTGCTCGTGGTGGCGGCCGTCGTGGTCGGCTGGCAGACGCTCGCGGCAGGCCCAGCGATCACCGACGCACTGCGAGAGCAGACGGTCGGATCCGTCGGCGGCGGAACGTTGCCCGATGCGAACGGCACAGCCTGGCGCTGGCTGACCTTGGTCGGTGCGGGGCTCAGCCTGGCCGCCGGGCTCGCCGCCGTGTCGAAGGGTCCTGACTGGCCGGCCATGGGCTCCCGGTACGACGCGCCGACCTCCGCTCGCAGCAACAGCGCCGACGTACGAGAAGACGTCGACGTGTGGCGGGCGATAGACGAGGGAGAGGACCCCACCGTGTGACCCCGAGGTGGCAGCAATGCACGAGCACCCGCCACAATGAGCGCGGCGAAAGGAGACCGACCCATGTCGGGACAGCACGGTTCAACCCCGGCGGCATGGACCGCGGTGACCATCATCCTCGTTGCGTTCATCGTCGGCGGGGTCGGCTTGATGGCCGGTCCGAACTGGTGGGTCTTCTGGGTCGGCGTCGTCTTGCTGCCCATCGGGGCGATCGTCGGCAAGGTGATGCAGGCGATGGGGATGGGTGCGGAACGCAGCCAGTAGTCCGGCGGGCGTACATCGCCGTTCCTGAGTGTCGGAGTTCTGGCTGAACAACCGTGACGAATGGCTCACCCTTATTCAGCCGCAAGCCCAAGCCCCAGCCGGGCAGCCCGATTTGAACGCCGGCGCGCAGCGCGAGCCAGCGGGAGTCACCGGCCACAGCCCCAGGGGCGGGTCCGCGACGCCGGCCGAGAAGCCAAACGTGTCGCGACACACCGACGAAACCGCCGAAAAGTCGGCGTCTCGGCGGGAGCGGGGGATCGCCTCCGGAGCTCGATCCGGCGACGAGTAGGGTGAGCTGTCACGCTTCCCACACAAGGGAAGCACCGGCGGGGAGGCCGAGTTGGTGTCCGTACTCGAGGAGATCATCGCGGGAGTCCGCCTCGATCTCGCCGAGCGTCAGGCACGCGTCCCAATGGA
This sequence comes from Nocardioidaceae bacterium, assembly GCA_040002845.1. Taxonomy (GTDB): domain Bacteria; phylum Actinomycetota; class Actinomycetes; order Propionibacteriales; family Nocardioidaceae; genus JBDUDR01. The sequence continues at coordinate 14,287 of JBDUDR010000015.1, read as the reverse complement.
TGCCGTCAAGGAGGCGGCGAGACGACAGCCGGTCGCGTTGGACCCGATGCCCGTCTACCGCTCACCCGGGGTGGGCGTCATCGCCGAGGTGAAACGGTCCAGCCCGAGCAAGGGCACGCTGGCCGCCATCAGTGACCCCGCCTCGCTGGCCAGGGACTACGAGTCCGGGGGAGCCGCAACCATCAGCGTCCTCACCGAGGAGCGCCGGTTCGGAGGCACCCTTGCCGACCTGCGGGCCGTACGCGCGGCCGTGCACATCCCGGTCCTGCGCAAGGACTTCGTGGTGACGTCCTACCAGCTCTGGGAGGCCCGGGCGGCCGGGGCCGACCTCGTGCTGCTCATTGCGGCGGCACTGGACACGAACGAGCTGATCTGTCTGGTCGAGCGTGCCTACTCGATAGGTCTGACACCGCTGGTCGAGGTGCACACCGGCGAGGAGGTGGCCCGCGCGGTTGACGCAGGAGCCAACCTCATCGGGGTCAACGCCCGCGACCTGAGGACCTTCGAGATCGACCGTGGAACGTTCGCGGACCTGGCTCCGCTGATCCCAGACGGCGTCGTCCGGGTCGCCGAGTCGGGCGTGCGAGGCCCCCACGACGTCTTCGAGTACGCCGAGGCCGGCGCCGATGTCGTGCTCGTAGGCGAGGCGCTGGTGAAAGGCGGTAACGCGCGGGCCTCGGTCGCCGACCTGGTGGCCGCGGGCACGCATCCGGCGCTCAAGCAAAGGCACTGACCCGGATGGAGTCGCGGTTACCCGACTCGAGTGGGCACTTCGGACCATTCGGTGGGCGGTTCCTGCCCGAGGCTCTGGTGGCGCCACTGGACGAGCTGACGTGCGCCTGGCAGCAGGCGATGTCGGACGGGGAGTTCCGGTCGGAGCTCAAGCGGCTGCAGGCCGACTACGCCGGACTGCCCAGCCTGCTGTACGACGCGCAGCGTTTCTCCGAGCTCGCCGGTGCCCGGGTGCTCCTCAAGCGGGAGGATCTCAACCACACCGGCGCGCACAAGATTCGCAACGTGCTCGGACAGGCACTGCTGACCAAGCGGATGGGAAAGCACCGCGTGATCGCGGAGACGGGTGCCGGTCAGCACGGAGTCGCCACCGCCACCGCCTGCGCCTACCTCGATCTCGAGTGTGTCGTGTTCATGGGCGAGCTCGACACCGAGCGGCAGGCCATCAACGTGGCCCGGATGAAGCTCCTCGGTGCTGAGGTCGTCAGCGTCACGTCGGGTAGCCGAACGCTCAAGGACGCGATCAACGAGGCGCTGCGCGACTGGGTCGCCAACGTCGACGACACCCACTACCTGCTCGGTACGGCCGCGGGTGCACACCCCTTCCCCGCCATGGTCCGCGACTTCACCCGGGGGATCGGTGACGAGGCTCGGGAGCAGTGTCTCAACCTGATCGGTGGGCTACCGCACGCCGCCTGCGCCTGCGTAGGCGGCGGCTCGAACGCGATCGGCCTGTTCACCGCGTTCATCCCGGACGAGTCCGTTCGGCTGTTCGGCTTCGAAGCCGGCGGGGACGGATACGAGACGGGGCGGCACGCTGCCACCATCACGGCGGGCCAGGTGGGGGTCCTGCACGGCGCCCGCTCGTACCTGCTGCAAGACGACGACGGTCAGACGATCGAGTCGCACTCGATCTCGGCCGGCCTGGACTATCCCGGGGTCGGGCCAGAACACGCCTGGCTGGCGAAGACCGGTCGGGCCCACTACGCGCCGGTGTCAGATGCCGAGGCGATGAATGCCATGGCCCAGTTGTCGCGCTCCGAAGGGATCATCCCCGCAATCGAGTCGGCGCACGCCCTGGCGGGAGCCGTCGGAGTCTGCCGTGACCTCGGCTCGACCGCCACCGTGCTGGTCTGCCTGTCCGGCCGTGGCGACAAGGACATGGACACGGCGGCTCGCTGGTTCGGCGAGCTCAACGGCGACCGGGATCGACCGTGACGTCGGCCGGCCCGACCATATCCCGAGCGAGGGGCGAGGACCGCGGTGCTTTGATCGGATACCTCCCGGCGGGATTTCCGTCGGTTGGCGGTGCGATCGAGGCGATCTCCGCGATGGTCACCGCGGGCGTGGACGTGATCGAGGTGGGTCTGCCCTACTCCGATCCGGTGATGGACGGTCCCACCATCCAGGCGGCCTGTGCGCAGGCGCTGGCCTCAGGTGTCCGGACCCGCGATGTGCTTCAGACCGTCGAGTCGGTGGCCGCCCACGGGGTCCCGACCCTGGTCATGACGTACTGGAACCCGATCGAGCGTTACGGGGTCGAGGCTTTCGCCGCCGACCTGGCTGGTGCCGGTGGCGCCGGCCTCATCACTCCCGACCTGATCCCAGACGAAGCGGACGCCTGGCTCGCCGCCGCGGACCAGCACGACTTGGACAAGGTCTTCCTGGTGTCCCCATCGTCGACTGACCAGCGGCTCGCGATGACGGCGGAGCACTGCCGGGGATTCGTCTACGCCACTGCTGTGATGGGAGTCACCGGCTCAAGAGACCAGACGAGCGAGGCGGCCCCCAGGTTGGTGAGCCGGACCCGGGCCGTCACCGACTTGCCGGTGGGTGTGGGTCTAGGCGTGTCGAATGGCGACCAGGCGGCCGCCGTGGCGTCTTACGCAGACGCGGTGATCGTGGGGTCGGCTCTGGTTCGGCGGTTGCTCGATGCCACCGATCCCCAGTCCGGCATCCGCGACGTGTCCGCGCTCACCAGAGAGCTCGCCGCCGGGGTACGCCGACCAGGCAGGGGAACTCCCCGGGGGATCCGGGTGTTGGACACGTCGTGACAGCGCGCGGATTCGCCCTGGGGTGCTGCACGCTCGTGTCCGCGGCGTTGGTATCTGGCTGCGCGGCGGGCCCGGGCGATCAGGCCACCAACCCCGCCGGCGTGCTGATCAGCACACCGGCGAACTCATCAGGGTTCGACGGATCCGTGGTGCCGAGCCCGTACCAGATGCCCGATCTCACGCTCACGGACACGACGGGTCACCCTCTCGACCTGCGGCAGGCCACCTCGACCCCCGTGACATTGGTCTTCTTCGGCTACACCAACTGCCCTGACATCTGCAGCCTGGTGATGGCCGACATCGCCACGGCGGTCAGCCGGCTGGACCCTTCGGTGGCCAGCGACGTGCGGATGCTGTTCATCACCACCGATCCCGCTCGCGACACTCCCGAGGTCCTGCGCAGCTACCTGGACCGGTTCAACCCCGACTTCGAAGGTCTCACGGGACCGATCAGCAGCATCCGCTGGGTCGCCACGGCGCTCGGGGTGGCCATCGCCGGCGTCAAACGTCTGCCGGGGGGTGGGTATGACGTGGCACACGGATCGCAGATCATCGGATTCGACCAGGCGGGTGACCTCTCCGTCGTCTGGACCGAGGGAACTCCGGTGAGCAATCTCGCACACGACATCGTCCTGCTCGACCAGAGGTCCTGAGCGGACCGCCGGCACACTGATAGCGTCGCGGTCGATGATCCTCGCCTCGATCCCCAGCCCCTCGCAAGGGGTGTGGCAGCTGGGGCCGTTCCCGATCCGCGCGTACGCCTTGTGCATCATCCTCGGAGTCGTCGCGGCGGTGTGGATCGGTGACCTGCGCTGGCGGGCCCGTGGGGGGCAGCCGGGCACGGTCGCCGATGTGGCCGTATGGGCGGTGCCGTTCGGCCTGGTCGGGGGGCGGCTCTACCACGTCATCACGGACTGGCAGCTGTACTTCTCCGACGGCGCTCACCCGATCCGCGCCCTCTACGTGTGGGAGGGGGGCCTTGGCATCTGGGGCGCCATCAGCCTCGGTGCGCTAGGCGCCTGGATCGGCTGTCGCCGGCGAGGTGTGCCGTTCCTCCGGTACGCCGACGCCGTCGCCCCAGGAGTGGCCGTCGCCCAGGCGATCGGCCGCTGGGGAAACTGGTTCAACCAGGAGCTGTTCGGGAAGCCGACGTCGCTGCCTTGGGGGTTGCACATCGACCCGATCAACCGGCCGCTCGGTTTCGAGCGATTCACCACGTTCCAGCCGACGTTCCTCTACGAGTCCCTATGGGATCTCGGTGTTGCCGGGTTGGTCATCTGGGCGGACCGTCGATTCCGGCTCGGCCACGGCCGGGCCCTCGCTCTGTACGTGATGGCTTACACCGCCGGACGGGCCTGGATCGAGTATCTCCGGATCGACCCGGTAAACCACATCGGCCCGCTTCGCCTCAACGACTGGACCGCGCTGGTCGTCTTCCTGGCTGCCCTGTTGTTCTTCATCTACTCGGCGCGTCGGCATCCGGGTCGCGAGGAGTACAGCGAGCCGCCGTACGACGGCGCCCACTCGACCGACGATGACCTCGATGAAGATGAGCCCGATGACGCCGATGACACAGTGGCCGACGAAGAGACCGCCATGGCCGACATCGAGGCCGCCGCCGCTGAGGAGGCCACCGGCCAGACCGGTCGTCCGCCTGGTGAGGGCGACCCGGTCCGGTAGTTAGGTGAGCCTGCGGCCTGAGCGCGGGCCTCACCGGCATTAGCCTTCTGGGTATGAGCCAACCCGCGCCAGCCGAGTCACCGGAGATCGAACACGACCACGCGAATGTGACCGGTGGCTGGCTCCGCCCGGCCGTGTTCGGTGCGATGGACGGGTTGGTGTCCAACTTCGCGCTCATCGCCGGAGTCGTCGGTGGCACCGCCGGTGACTCGTCCAACGCCGTAGTCATCGCTGGCCTGGCGGGCCTGGCTGCGGGGGCCTGTTCGATGGCGGCGGGTGAGTACACCTCGGTCGCCAGCCAGGCCGAGCTGGCCGAGAAGGAGATCGCCGTCGAGCGACGGGAGATTGTCGAGAACACGGCTGGCGAGGCGGCTGAGCTCGCCCAGATGTATGTGGACAAGGGCGTCTCGGCCGAGCTGGCTATGGAGGTCGCGAACCAGATACACGAGGATGTCGACCGGGCGGTGGCCGAGCACGCCCGCGAAGAGCTCGGCGTCGATCCGGACGACCTGCCGTCGCCCCTGCTGGCCGCCGGGTCATCGTTCCTGGCCTTCTCGGTGGGCGCATTCCTGCCGTTGCTGCCGTACCTGCTGGGAGCCGACAACCTGCTGCCGGCCCTGGTGGTGTCGCTGGTCGCGCTGTTCGGTTGCGGCGCGATCGTCACCGCGGTCACCTCGCGAAGCTGGTTGTACGGCGGAGTGCGCCAGACGGTGCTGGGCGGGGCGGCCGCGGGCATCACCTATCTGTTCGGGGTGCTGGTGGGAGCAGGCGTGAACTAAGCGGCCAGGGCCTCTGGTCGTGTAGGCTCGCCACATCCCCGCTTGGGCCACCGTCGTCCCTCGCCCCGGTCACAGTCATCGGTGATGACGCGAGACGACGGGAGTGTTGCGATGAGAGCGACCCCGCCGGCGCAGGGCCTATACGACGGGCAACACGAACACGACGCGTGCGGCGTAGCGTTCGTCGCCACCTTGACGGGCGTGCCCAGCCATCGCATCGTGCAGCAGGCGCTCACCGCACTCCGAAACCTCGACCACCGCGGCGCATCGGGTGCGGAGCCCGACTCAGGGGACGGCGCAGGCATCCTCCTGCAGGTGCCGGACGACTTCTTCCGGGAGGCGTGCGACTTCGACTTGCCGATGACGGGGAACTACGTCGTAGGGACCGCATTCCTGCCGGCAGACGCCGAGCTGGCGGAGAAGGCGAAGCGGCGGATCGGTGAGATCGCCAACGAGGAAGGGCTCCTCGTGTGCGGCTGGCGCGACGTGCCGACCCAGCCGGAGTCGCTTGGTGCGACGGCGCGCTCGGCGATGCCAAGCTTCGCGCAGGTGTTCCTCGGTCCATCCGCGGGTCCCGTCGTGGGGATGGCCCTTGAACGCCTGGCATTTGCCATCCGCAAGCGAGCCGAGCACGAGCTGGATTGTTACTTCCCGACGTTGTCTGGGCGCACCCTCGGTTACAAGGGGATGCTCACGACCGAACAGCTCAACGTGTTCTATCCCGATCTCGACGATCCACGGGTGGCCTCTGCGCTCGCGGTCGTGCATTCGAGGTTCTCGACCAACACGTTTCCCAGCTGGCCGTTGGCGCATCCGTACCGCTTCATCGCCCACAACGGCGAGATCAACACTGTCAAGGGCAATCGCAACTGGATGCGTGCACGAGAGGCGCTGCTGCGGAGCGACACCATTCCGGGTGATCTCGAGCGGCTGTACCCCATTTGCGACCCGACTGCGTCGGACTCTGCATCCTTCGACGAGGTGCTGGAGCTGCTGCACATGGGCGGTCGATCGCTGGCCCATGCGGTCTTGATGATGATTCCGGAGGCCTGGGAGAACCAGGCGGCCATGGACCCCAGGCGGCGAGCGTTCTACGAGTTCCACTCCTCGCTGATGGAGCCGTGGGACGGTCCGGCCAGCGTCGTGTTCACTGATGGGACCCGGATCGGGGCAGTGCTCGACCGCAATGGTCTGCGTCCCGGTCGCTTCTGGGTCACCCAGGACGGTCTTGTCGTGCTCGCCTCCGAGGCGGGTGTGCTCGACCTCGAGCCGTCGGCGGTCGTACGAAAGGGCAGGCTACGGCCCGGGCGGATGTTCTTGGTCGATCTGGACGAGCGGCGCATCATCGAGGACGCCGAGATCAAGCAGTCCCTGGCGTGCGCGCAGCCGTACGGCGAATGGCTGCACGCTGGGCTCATCAGCCTCGCGGACCTGCCACCGCGCGAGCATGTTATCCACTCGCGCGCCTCGGTCACCCGACGACAGCAGGTGTTCGGTTACTCCGAGGAGGAGCTTCGGGTCATCTTGACCCCGATGGCGCGGTCTGGCGCGGAACCGATCGGGTCGATGGGCACGGACACCCCTATCGCCGCGCTGTCCGAGCGACCGCGACTGCTGTTCGACTACTTCAGCCAGTTGTTCGCACAGGTGACCAACCCGCCACTGGACGCCATCCGCGAGGAGCTGGTCACGTCGCTGTCGAGCACGATCGGGCCGGAGTACAACCTGCTTGACCCCGGTCCTTCATCCTGCCGCCAGGTCAGGGTGCCCTTCCCGGTGCTCGACAACGACCAGCTGGCCAAGATCATTCACATCAACCGGGACGGCGACCTGCCCGGTTACTCCACCCACGTGGTCCAGGGTCTCTATGACGTCGAGGCTGGCGGGGCTGGTCTCGCGACCCGGTTGGATCAGGTGTGCGCCGAGGCGTCGGCAGCGATCGCGGCCGGGGCCCACATCATCGTGCTGTCGGACCGGAATTCCACCGCCGAGCGGGCACCGATCCCGTCGCTGCTGCTAACCGGCGCGGTCCATCACCATCTTGTGCGTGAGAAGACCCGCACGCAGGTCGGCCTCATCGTGGAGGCGGGCGACGTGCGTGAGGTGCACCATGTGGCGTTGCTGATTGGGTACGGCGCGGCGGCTGTCAATCCTTATCTCGCGATGGAGAGTGTCGAGGACATCGCGCGCCGAGGCGCGTATCTGCGCCGGATGGAGCCGGAGCAGGCGGTGACCAACCTGGTCACGTCGCTGGGCAAGGGCGTGCTCAAGGTCATGAGCAAGATGGGCGTCTCGACCGTCGCGTCTTACACCGGCGCCCAGATCTTCGAGGCAGTCGGCCTGTCGGAGGAGCTGGTCGACAGGTACTTCACCGGCACCACCTCCAAGCTGGGCGGGATCGGGCTCGAGGAGATCGCCCAGGAGGTCCTGTTCCGTCACCGCAAGGGCTATCCGATCGACGGTATCCCGCAGGCCCACCGCCGGCTGGAGATCGGTGGTGAGTACCAGTGGCGCCGGGAAGGCGAGCCACACCTGTTCGACCCCGAGACCGTTTTCCGCTTGCAGCATTCAACGCGCACTGGGCGCTACGACGTCTTCAAGCAGTACAGCGCACGAGTCGACGAGCAGTCGCAGCGGTTGATGACGCTGAGAGGGCTGTTCCGATTCAAGCGGGGCGTGCGCCAACCCGTGCCGCTCGCGGAGGTGGAGCCGGTCGGTTCCATCGTTAAGCGCTTCTCGACCGGCGCGATGTCGTACGGCTCGATCAGCCAGGAGGCGCACGAGACCCTGGCGATCGCGATGAACCGGCTCGGGGGCAAGTCCAACACCGGGGAAGGAGGCGAGGACCCGGACCGGTTGTACGACCCGCGGCGACGCAGCGCGATCAAGCAGGTGGCGTCGGGTCGCTTCGGCGTGACCAGCGAATACCTCACCCAGGCCGACGACATCCAGATCAAGATGGCGCAGGGAGCCAAGCCGGGCGAAGGCGGCCAGCTGCCGGGCACCAAGGTCTATCCGTGGGTAGCCAAGACGCGTTACTCAACCCCCGGCGTGGGGCTGATCTCGCCGCCTCCGCACCACGACATCTACTCGATCGAGGATCTCGCCCAGCTCATCCACGATCTGAAGAACGCCAACCCGACAGCGCGGATCCACGTGAAACTGGTCTCGGAGGTCGGCGTCGGGACCGTTGCAGCGGGCGTGTCGAAGGCCCACGCAGACGTCGTCTTGATCTCGGGCAATGACGGCGGCACCGGAGCCTCGCCGCTGACCTCGCTCAAGCACGCCGGGGGGCCATGGGAGCTGGGACTCGCCGAGACCCAGCAGACCCTGCTCCTGAACAACCTGCGGGACCGGATCGTGGTGCAGTGCGACGGTCAGCTGAAGACTGGTCGAGACGTTGTCATCGCCGCGCTGCTCGGGGCGGAGGAGTTCGGCTTCGCATCGGCGCCACTCGTGGTGTCGGGCTGCATCATGATGCGGGTCTGCCACCTCGACACCTGTCCGGTCGGGGTCGCGACCCAGAATCCGGTGCTGCGCGAGCGTTTCGAAGGCAAGCCGGAGTTCGTGGTGAACTTCTTCGAGTTCGTCGCCGAGGAGGTACGTGAGCTGCTGGCAGAGCTGGGTTTCCGCAGTCTCGCAGATGCGGTCGGGGCGGCGGAGCTCCTTAACGTCGAGCCGGCGGTCGACCACTGGAAGGCCAGCGGGCTCGACCTGACCCCCATCCTCCACGTCCCTGGGCTATCTGAGGGGACGGCCCGCAGATGCGTCACGACTCAGGACCATGGCCTCCACAAGGCGCTCGACAATGAGCTTGTCGCCCTCGCTGCAGACGCCCTGGAACGCGCCGTGCCGGTCCGCGCGCAGCTGACCATCCGCAACGTCAACCGGACCGTCGGGACGATCCTGGGACACCAGGTCACCAGCCGCTACGGAGGCGACGGGCTGCCACCCGACACCATCGATCTGACCTTCACCGGGTCGGCGGGCCAGTCGTTCGGCGCCTTCGTGCCGAAGGGCATCACGTTGAGGCTCGAGGGGGATGCCAACGACTATCTCGGGAAAGGACTGTCGGGTGGGCGGCTGGTGATCCGACCGGATCGCGCGTCGACCTTCGCTGCCGAGGACCAGATCATCGCCGGCAACGTGATCGCCTACGGTGCGACCGCCGGTGAGATGTTCATCCGTGGTCAGGTGGGCGAGCGGTTCTGTGTGCGAAACTCCGGGGTCACTGCCGTGGTCGAAGGAGTCGGCGACCACGGTTGCGAGTACATGACCGGCGGCCGTGTGGTCGTTCTGGGCCCCACGGGACGCAACTTCGCGGCCGGGATGTCCGGCGGCGTCGCGTACGTGCTGGACCTGGACGAAACCCTGGTCAACCTCGCGCTCGTCGATCTTTCGCGGGTGGACCCGGCTGCGCAGGATGAGCTGCGAGAGGTCGTGCGCCAACACGCCGAGGAGACGGGATCGCCGGTCGCGGCCAGGCTGCTGGACGGCTGGCGGAGCGCCTTGGGCCGGTTCACCCAGGTGATGCCTCGTGACTACCGGCGGGTGCTGAACGCCAGGGCCGAGGCCCAGCGGGCCGGCCTGGGCGAGGCGGAGACAACCGCTCGGATGATGGAGGCGGCTCATGGCTGACCCGAGGGGTTTCCTGACCCGGGGCCGCGAGGTCGCCGCGCGGCGGCCGGTCACCGAACGCGTACAAGACTGGAACGAGGTCTATCCGGAGGGGGCCGGGCGCGCCCTGCTGCCCATCATCACCGGGCAGGCCGGCCGGTGCATGGACTGTGGCATCCCGTTCTGTCACCAGGGCTGTCCGCTCGGGAACCTCATCCCGGAATGGAACGATCTGGTCTGGCGAGACGACTGGCAGGGCGCGATCGAGCGTCTCCATGCAACGAACAACTTCCCCGAGTTCACCGGCCGGCTGTGCCCTGCCCCGTGCGAGACAGCATGCGTGCTCGGGATCAACCAGGAGCCGGTGACCATCAAGAACGTCGAGGTGGCGATCATCGACCGGGCTTGGGACAGCGGGTACGTCAGGCCGCAGCCGCCCGAGTGGCTCAGCGGGAATACAGTCGCGGTGGTCGGGTCCGGACCGGCCGGGCTGGCTGCCGCTCAGCAGCTGACCAGGGCCGGCCACACGGTCGCGGTGTACGAGCGCGCCGACCGGATCGGAGGCCTGCTGCGGTACGGCATCCCCGAGTTCAAGATGGAGAAGCAGCATCTGGAGCGTCGCATCGAGCAGATGCGCCACGAGGGCACGGTGTTCCGCGCGGGCGTGGACGTCGGAGGCGAAGTCCCCTTCTCTGCGCTTCGCGAGCGGTACGACGCCGTCGTGCTCGCGATTGGCGCGACGGAGGCCCGCGACCTGCCGATCCCCGGACGGCCTCTCACGGGGATCCATCAGGCGATGGACTACTTGCCACAGGCGAACCGCGCCGCCCTCGGTGAACAGGTCCAGGACCAGATCACCGCGAAGGGTAAGCATGTCGTCATCATCGGCGGCGGCGACACCGGGGCCGACTGTCTCGGCACGGTTCATCGTCAGCGTCCCGCATCGGTCACCCAGCTGGAGATCATGCCCCGCCCCGGTGGTGAGCGACTGATCGCTCAGCCCTGGCCGACTTACCCGATGATCTACCGGGTGGCCGCAGCGCACGAGGAGGGTGGCGAGCGTGTCTACGCGGTGTCGACCAAGGAGTTCATCGGCACCGGAGGCCGGCTTCGCTCGATCCGGATCGTCGATGTGGACACGAGCTCGGGCGGATTCATCGAGCGGGCCGGCACCGAACGCGAACTTCCAGCTGACCTGGTGCTGCTCGCCATGGGGTTCACCGGGCCAACGGCCGGGCCTGTTGTGAACCAGTTAGGAGTCGATGTCGACCAACGCGGCAACATAGCTCGCGACGCCGCCTACATGTCAACCTCGGACGGCGTGTTCGTCGCAGGTGACGCGGGGCGGGGCCAGTCGCTGATCGTGTGGGCGATCGCCGAGGGCCGAGCCTGCGCGGCGGCCGTCGACAGCTACCTCACCGGATCCACGGCGCTGCCGGCCCCCATCCTGCCCACCGAACGGCCTCTCGCTGTCTAGCCATCTCCACCGCTTGGTCTCACCCCGGTGGGCCGCTCCGCCGACTTTGTTCCACAGATTGGCGCACAGACAAAGAGGAGGCAATCGAGCGAGTATGGTCGGCGCCGTGCGGAGAGCAAAGATCGTGTGCACCTTGGGGCCGGCCAGCTCCAGCCAGCAACGCATCCGCGAGCTCGTGGACGCCGGCATGGACGTGGCTCGGCTCAACCTGAGCCACGGCAGCTATGCGGACCACGAGCGGGTCTACCGGATGATCCGGCAGTCTTCTGACGACTCGGGCCATGGGGTCGGCATCCTGGTCGACCTGCAAGGTCCCAAGATCAGGCTGGGCAACTTCGCCGACGGCCCGGTCCAGCTCGCAGAAGGCGCGGACTTCTGCATCACGACCCGCCCGGTGTCAGGAGACGAGTCGATCTGTTCGACCACGTACGCCGGTCTTCCCCGAGACGTTGCCAGCGGCGACGAGATCTTGATAGACGACGGCAAGGTCCGGCTGCGGGTGCTCAAGGTCGATGAGACCGACGTCGAGACGAGGGTGGAGATCGCCGGCACCGTCAGCAACCACAAGGGCATCAACCTGCCGGGTTCGATGGTCAGTGTTCCGGCGCTGTCGGTCAAGGACATCGAGGACCTGCGATGGGCCCTGCACCTGCGAGCGGACATGATCGCGTTGTCGTTCGTACGCAACGCCGAGGACGCCGCTGCGGTCCGTCGGGTGATGAAGGAGGAAGGCGAGTACCTTCCCGTCATAGCGAAGATCGAGAAGCCGCAGGCGATCGACCACATCTCCGAGATCATCGAGGAGTTCGACGGTTTCATGGTCGCCCGGGGCGACCTCGGCGTGGAGATGCCGCTGGAGGACGTTCCGTTCCTGCAGAAGCAGGTCATCGAGCGGGCACGCCGCAACGCGAAGCCGGTCATCGTCGCCACCCAGATGCTCGAGTCGATGATCTCCGCTCCGCGGCCGACGAGGGCCGAGGCATCAGATGTTGCCAACGCCGTCCTGGACGGTGCCGATGCGGTGATGCTGTCGGGCGAGACCGCCGTCGGCGCATATCCCGTTCTCACCGTGCAGACGATGGCCCGGATCATCGGGTCTACCGAAGGCCATGGGCTTTCGCGGATGGCGGCCATCGACTGGAAGCCGCAGACTCGAAGCGGGGTCATTGCCAAGGCCGCGGCGGAGATCGCGGAGTCTGTTGGAGCGAAGTTCCTGGTGGCTTTCACCCAGAGCGGCGACAGCGCCCGGCGGCTCGCGAGGTACCGTTCGAGCGTTCCGCTGCTCGCGTTCACGCCAGAGGGCGCGGTACGTTCTCAGCTGGCGCTGTCGTGGGGGATCGAGACGTTCTTGGTGCCGTACGTCGAGCACACGGACGAGATGGTCATGCAGGTGGACAAGTCATTGCTGGCGATCGGCCGGGTGAAGGAGGGGGACCAGGTGGTGATCGTGGCGGGGAGCCCGCCCGGGATCCCAGGCTCTACCAACGCGCTGCGCCTGCATCGGATGGGTGACGCGATCAACGAGGTCGCGCCTGCCTACCGGCGGCATTGATGCGCCCAGAGCTGCGGATGACTCGCCTCGGTGTCGCGGTCCTGCTCGCCACCAGCATCATCGGAGCCGCGGGGAGCCCGGCGTTGGCCGCGCCGCGGGCCTCGGGCAGCTGGCGTCTGATGCCGGTCAGCCCGCCCTCCCGCCCTGCGGCGGGAGGGGATCGGATCGCTCGGAGCGTGTCTCGCATGACGCTACGAGACAAGATCGGGCAGTTGTTGGTGGTCTCTTTCGGCGGCACGACAGCCCCTGCCGGCATCCTTCGACGGTTACAGCCCGGGGGAGTCATCTACTTCTCAGACAACCTCACCACCCAGTCCCAGGTCAGCCGGCTCTCGCGGCGTGTTCACGCCGTCTCGAACCGTGCCGGGATCACAGCGCTCATCGGCACTGACCAGGAGGGTGGGGTCGTGACCCGCCTCCCAGGGGCTGTGTCACAGCTGCCGGGCGGAGCGGAGTTTCACGGCAACGCGACCTGGGCGCGTCACGTCGCGCATCGCACCGGCTCCGCGATGCGGCGGATGGGCGTCGACGTCGACTTCGCGCCGGTGGCCGATGTGAACACCGCGGGTCCGAACGGCGCGATCGGTGTGAGGTCCTTCGGCTCGAGGCCCAAGACTGTCTCGCGCCTGGTCGATGCGCAGATCTGTGGCTATCACTCCACTGGCACGGCCACCACGCTCAAGCACTTTCCCGGTCTGGGATCCACTGTCATCGACAGCCACCAGGCGCTACCCCACCTGCACCTGTCCGTGTCGACCTGGCGGCACGTACACCTGCCCCCGTTCGTGCACGGCATCGCGACCGGCACAGATCTGGTGATGGTGGGGCACGTCGCGTTCCACCGCTTGGACCCAACCGGGACGCCGGCGTCACTGTCCCGCCCGATGGTGACTCACTGGCTCCGCCATCGGCTGGGGTATTCGAGGGTCGTCATCACCGACTCTCTGACCATGGGGGCTTTGTCGGCGTACGGCACATCTGGGCAACTCGCGGTGCGTGCCGTAAAGGCAGGAGTCGACATGCTGCTCATGCCCGCCAAGCCCGCCGGCGCCGTGATGGGGTTGCTCAAGGCGGTGCACGACCACCAGATCAGCGTGCATCGGATCGACCAGTCTGTGACGCGCATCGTGCGGTTGAAGGACAAGCTCGGGCTGGTCAAGGGGCCCGCCAGCATCCACCCCTGCTGAGCCGCCCCTCTCGCGAGACGCCAACTTTCGGCGATTTTGCCGGCGTGTCGCGGCAGGGCTGGCTTCTCGGCTGGCCGCTGCGGGTTTCGGCCTTGTGGCTGAGCAGGGGTGAGCTATTCGTCACGGTTGTTCAGCCAGAAGCTCGCGTGTGTCTGAGTATGGTGTAACGCCGATCGTTCACGATTGTGAGTAGATAGACCCCGCGCCGC
>JBDUDR010000014.1:0-37437 GCA_040002845.1 Nocardioidaceae bacterium | reverse complement strand
CTCGCCGATCAGCAGCATCGGCGCCTCGCGGTAGAGCCGCTCGATCTCGTACTCCCTGGAGAACCCGAAACCACCGTGGATGCGGAAGGAGTCCTCGACCACCTGAGAGCAGTATTCGGCCGCGAGGTACTTGGCCATCCCGGCCTCGAGATCGTTGCGTGCCCCCGAGTCCTTCTTGCGAGCCGCCCGCACCATCATCTGGTGAGCGGCCTCCACCTTCGTCCCCATCTCGGCGATCCGGAACAGGACCGCCTGGTGCTCGGCGATCTTTTTGCCGAACGCCTCCCGCTGCTGGGCGTACGCCACGCCGAGCTCGAACGCCCGCCAGGCGACACCGCAGCCCCGGGCTGCCACGTTAACCCGGCCGACCTCGACGCCGTCCATCATTTGGTAGAAGCCGCTCCCGAGCTCACCCCCGAGCACCTGGGTTGCGGCGATCTCGTAGTTGTCGAAGACGAGCTCGGTCGTGTCGACGCCCTTGTAGCCCATCTTGTCCATCTTTCCGGGGATGGTCAGGCCAGGCTGCACCTCGCCGAAGCCCGGCTCCTTGTCGACAAGGAACGTCGTCATGTTCCGGTAGACACTGTCCGCACCCGTGTCGGTCCGCACCAGCACCGCCACCAGGGTCGACGAGCCACCGTTGGTCAGCCACATCTTCTGACCGTTGATCGCGTACGCGTCGTCGCCCTTCGGCACCGCCTTGGTCTTGATCGCCGACACGTCCGACCCGCAGCCGGGTTCTGACATCGAGAACGCCCCGCGTACCTCACCGCTTGCCATCCGCGGCAGGTATCGCTCCCGCTGCTCTTCCGTCCCGTGCCTCATCAGCATGTACGCAACGATGAAGTGCGTGTTGATGATGCCTGACACGCTCATCCACCCCCGGGCTATCTCCTCCACGATCAGCGCGTACGTGAGCAGCGACTCTCCGAGCCCGCCGTACTCCTCAGGGATGGTGAGCCCGAACAGCCCCATCTCCTTCATGGCTTCGACGATCGCCGTCGGGTACTCGTCCCGGTGCTCCAGATCGGTCGCGACCGGGAGGATCTCGTTGTCGACGAAGTCGTGGACGGTCTTGAGGAACTCGGTCTGGATCTCGGTCAGACCTTCGGTCTCGCAGAGGCGACCCATGCTGAGGTCCTTTCCGTTGGCGCGGCGGGCCGGTCGTCAGTGTGTCGCCCCGCTGTTGGGCGAAACCTCCAGCGGGTGAGTGTTCACGGCCACGAAGGCGCGGGCCGGAATCGTCTTGAGCTCATCCAGCAGACGTGTCGGCCAGCGTCGGTCGGCACTGCCCTGGAAGTACCACGGAGACCCGTTGTCGGCGAGCACGAGGCCGTACCGCTTCATCGCCCGGAGCACGACCACGGTGTCGTGCCGGTAGCCGTTGAGTGAGAATCCGGCACGCAGCCGGAACCGAGCCCCCATCGGTGGGTACGCGCGGCTCGAGACCGAGCCGGCGTCGTGTCGCGCCGGCCAGATGTGGCGCCGGGCGGTGACATCCGTGGTGAACCGGATCGCATGGCTGACCTTGCCGACCACCTCGACCTCGCGGTAGCGCAGCAACCCCGGCAGGATCGGCAAGCCCGCGGCATCTGCGGAGGTCCACCCATTTGGGCGCAGCTTGTTGCTGGACAGGTTCCAGACCGCACCGGATCCGGCATGCCAGCCGCCCTGACGATGCCGGGTCGCGAACGTCTCGTAGAGCCGGCAGGTCGACTTGTCCACGATGATCGCGTGCCGGTCGCCGCTGCTCTGGTGACCGCCTTCGATGCGGGTGTCCTTGCCCAACGGGTAGCGCACGTGGTCACTCTCGGCGGCATAGTGGAACTTCACCTTGACCCGCTGGTGGTGGGCGCCGACAACAGTGATGGGAATGCCGTACGGCACCGGCTGGGCGCCGAAGCTCGGCCCGAAGTCAGGGTGCAGGAGGGTGTGCGGCGACATGTGGGACAGCCACTGCTTGCTGTGCCTGTTCCGGGGCAGGTGCGAGACCTCGGCATTCCAGTAGTTGTTCGCGGGAAACAAGCGGCAACCACCCACCCCACTTCGAGCGGGCTCGCCACCAGTCATATGAGCCGCCTCGACGGGCACCGCGCCGGCCGCCAGCACCCCCACGCAGACGACCGCAGCGAAACGGGCACTCCTGCTCAAACGGGGACGCATGACCCTTCACTCCTCAGCTGGCACGGCGGGCGCTCTCCAGGTCGGGATGCTACTCGACGAGCCCCAAGCCCTCCGTCAGTCGGTGGGTGGCTGCCAGACATCGGTGCGAGACATGCCGGCCGCTCGGCCCTTGGCGGAAACCACCAGGGCCATCTTGCGGGACGCCTCGTCGATCATCTCGTCGCCGAGCATCGCAGACCCCTTCTTGCCCCCCCGCTCGGAGATGAACCAGTCGTACGCATCCAGGATGTTCTCCGCGTGGTCATAGTCGTCCTGGCGGGGAGAGAACACCTCGTTGGCAGCCGCCACCTGGTCCGGGTGCAGCACCCACTTGCCGTCGAACCCCAGCGCGGCCGCTCGGCCCGCGACTCGCTTGAAGCCGTCGACGTCTCGAATCTGCAGATAGGGCCCGTCGATCGCCTGCCTGTCGTAGGCACGGGCAGCCATCAAGATGCGCATCAAGATGTAGTGGTAGGCATCACCCGTGTCGTAGCCAGGCGGCTGCTCGCCCACCACCAGGGACTTCATGTTGATCGAGGCCATGAAGTCTGCCGGTCCGAAGATGATCGTCTCGACCCGAGGGCTCGCGGTCGCAATCGCGTCGACGTTGATGAGTCCCAGCGCGTTCTCGATCTGTGCCTCGATGCCGATCCGGCCGACCTCGAGACCGACCGTCTTCTCGATCTGGGTGATGAGCAGGTCGAGGGCAACCACCTGATCAGCGGTCTGCACCTTCGGCAGCATGACGCAGTCGAGGTTGGCACCGGCCCCCTCGACGACCTCGATCACATCGCGGTAGGTCCACGAGGTGGTCCAGTCGTTGACTCGTACCACCCGGATCTTCTCCCCCCAGCCGCCGTCGTTGAGCGCAGCCACAATGGTGCCGCGGGCGCCCGGCTTGGCCAACGGGGCGACTGCGTCTTCGAGGTCCAGGAACACCTGGTCCGCGTCGAGCGTCTTGGCCTTCTCCAGGAACCTTGGGTTCGATCCCGGAACCGCCAGGCAGGACCGACGGGAACGGTACGTCTTGGACATGGTCACCCTCTCCGAGAGCGCGGTGCGCGGCTCCGGAGAGCGTAGCGAGCACGCCTGACCGGCAAAGCGCCCGGACGGCGCCTCGCCCAGAGGTTCTTACTCGACGCGTACGTCATCAAACTCCAGCGACGTCGGCGCCGGGGCGGCCAGCACGATCGCCAGCCCGGCGAGCACCAACGTCAAACCCGCATACACACCGAGCGGTGGCGATTGGCCGAGGAATACGGACGCGAGCAGGGCCGCTCCCGGCACCTCCAACAGGAAGAACAGGGAAATCACCGTGGGGGAAATCCTCACCAGGAGATGGTTCACGACAGAATGACCCACCAGCTGCGCCGCCACGGTCACCGCCACGATGCGCCACCAGGCGGTGCTGTCATAGCCGCCGAGAGCTTGGCCGAAGACCAGGCAGATCATCAACAGCGCGAGTGCACAAGCGGCGTAGCAGACGAAGACGTACACGGTCGTGTTCACCGTGCGCCGCACCTCGCCCCCGATCATGACGTACGCCGCACCGAACAAACCGCCGGCCAGAGCCAGGCCGTCACCGCCGAAGGCGCGCAACGACACGGTGAAGTCGACGCCTGAGACCACAACCACCCCGGCCAGCGCCAGGACCAAGCCTGTCACGACGCGGCTGGGGATCTGGGCGCCGGTCAAGCGCGACAGGACGACGACCCAGCCGACCTGAGAGCAGACGAGCGCAGTGGCGGACGCGACCGAGGTGATCTTCAGCGCCGACGCCCAGGTGGCGAAGTGCCCGGCGAGCATCAGGCCTGCGAGCAGGCACAGACCCCGTTCGCGTCCGCCGAGGTCCCGCAGGGGCGTGCGCTGGCGGACGACCACCGCGGGTGCCAGCGCGACAGCCGCCAGACCCGTGCGCCAGAACGCGATAGCAAGTGCCGGCGCCGCCGCCGCCGTCATCAACGGACCCGACATGGACGCGCCAGCCACCCCCACCACCAGGAGCGACAGGTCCGCCATAGTCCAGGGCAGTCGGGCTCTCACCGCCCCATCCTCTCCTGTTCGAGCCTTGGTTCTGGCACCCTGTGCACGTGGGACACTCACCGCAGTTGCTGGCGGCCCTGGTCGAGGAGGGCATGAAGAAGTCCGGTGTCTGCTGGGTGCGTCCGCTCGGGACGACCCGTGCGCACGCCTGCTGGCACGTCTGGTACGAGGGCAGCGCGTACGTGCTGACGACCATCGACGAGCAGCCGTTGCCGGACATCGACCAGGCGGAGACCGCCGATGTGACGATTCACAGCAAAGACACCCGTGAGCGGTTGTTGACCTGGACGGCCCAGGTGTCGCGGGTCGAGCCCGGTACTGAGGAGTGGGACGCCGTGACGCCCTTGTTGGTCGCCGGGCGCCTCAACCTGGTGGATCCGGCCGGGGCGGTCGACCGCTGGGCGCAAGACGGCCTGGTCGTGCGGTTGACCCCGACCGGTGACTACACCGAGGCACCCGATGAGATGGGACCCGACTCCGAGGCAACGACACCGGTGGAGACGTCAGCGACCACCAAGGGCCCGCTGCCCAGGATCGTGCATCGCCGGCAGACCCAGCGGCCACCCTTGAGCTGATCAGGTTTCGGATGGGATGCGGATCCGACCAGCGGCCAGCGGCGTGACTTGGCCGGCCACGAAGCACCGTGTCGCTATCGAATCCGCAGCTTCGACCCGGCAATGCAGGACGGACGGTCGTCCCATTTCCACGCCCTGGTGGATGACGTACGACCCGCCGGAGCTGGGTAAGGCACCGTCGGCTACCAGGACCGGGCCGAGCCCGAGGGCCGCCGACCCCGTCGCAGGGTCTTCCAAGACCCCGACGTCTGGGCAGAACACCCGGGCCCGAATGCGCAGCGGTCGCTCATCAGCGGCCCGCACTGCGTAGACGCTGACTCCGCCGATCGAGTCCCGCCCGGGCGCCGGGACAATGGCGGCTAACGGCGAGGATGCCGGGACGGCCCGCTCGAGCGCGGACGGGTCGACGCGCAGGAACGCGAAGTCCAACCCACATCCGCTGACCCGAACCATGCCGCGCGCGTCTTGCGCCGTAAGTCCCACAGCCCCCAGGACAGACGGGGCGGAGATCGGCTCGCTCACGCCGCGCGGGGCGGCCTCGAGCTCGATCGCATCGGCGGGATCAGCCGAGATGGAGAGCGTCACGACTCCTGCTTGACAGTGCTGCGTGACGGAACCGGCCCGGATCAGGTCGTCGCGCCGAAGCACCCATGCGGTGCCGATCGACGGGTGGCCTGCAAACGGGATCTCCGACGCCGGCGTGAAGATGCGCACGTGATAGCTCGACCCGTCCGCGTGATCGTGGTCCGTCGGGAACGCTGTCTCCGACAGGTTGAACTCCGAGGCGAGCGCCTGCAGTTGGCTCGTACTCAGGTCCCCCGCGCCATGTACGACAGCCAACGGGTTGCCGGCGAACGGACGGTCTGTGAAGACATCGACGATGTCGTAGCGCAGCACGGAATCACCTTAGATCGCGACCCCGACCGGTAATCTCTCAGCGTGAGCGGATCGCCGAGCAAGGTCTTCGCGGCGCGCCTGGCCGGTCTCCTGGTCTTCGACCCAAATGGTGATCAGGTGGGCAAGGTGCGCGACCTTGTGGTGGCCTTGCGCATCGACGACAAGCCGCCGCGGGTGCTCGGGTTGGTGGTCGAGGTGTTCGGGCGCCGCCGCATCTTCTTGCCGATGACCCGGGTGACGGGCCTGGCAGCGGGGCAGGTGCTCACCACTGGTTTGGTCAACATGCGCCGTTTCGAGCAACGCTCGACCGAGACACTGGTGCTCGGCGAGCTCCTCGATCGCAAGGTGGTGATCCGCGATTCCGGCGCGGAGGCGGTGGTGGTTGACGTCGGCATGGAGGAAACACGCAGCCACGACTGGGTGTTGAGCAAGGTCGCTGTGCTGGAGCGCCCCAAGCGGTTCGGCCGGCGGGGCAACACCAGGGTGCTGGACTGGTACGACGTGACGGGTCTGACGGCTGACACAGAGGCACAGGGCGCAGCCCATCTGCTGGCCGCGATCGACTCGATGAGACCGGCAGACCTCGCAAACATGATCCACGAGCTGTCTCCCAAGCGCCGGAACGAGGTGGCGGCTGCTCTCGCCGACGACCGGCTGGCGGACGTCCTCGAGGAGCTGCCGGAGGAGACGCAGGTCGAGATCTTGGGCGCGCTCGACACCGAGCGGGCCGCGGACGTCCTGGAGGAGATGGATCCAGACGACGCCGCGGACCTGATGGCCGAGCTCCCGCCCGAGATGGCCGAAGAACTGTTGTTGCTGATGGAGCCCGGGGAGGCTGAGGATGTCCGGCGACTGCTCACCTACGAGGAGTCGACCGCGGGTGGGCTGATGACCACCGAACCAATCATCCTGCCACCCGTCGCCACCGTCGCCGATGCGCTGGCGCGGGTGCGCCAGGTCGAGCTCACTCCATCGCTGGCAGCCATGGTGTTCGTCTGCCGTCCACCGCTCGAGACCCCGACCGGAAGGCTCGTCGGCGTGGCGCATTTCCAGCGGATGCTGAGGGAGCCTCCGTCGACGCTGGTGTCGGCGGTTGTCGACAACGACCTCGAAACGCTCCGGCCGGAGTCCTCCCTGTCGGACGTGGCGAGCCACCTGGCGGCTTACAACCTGGTGGCCAGCCCGGTCTGCGACGAGGATGGCCGCCTGCTTGGCGTTGTCACGGTTGACGACGTACTCGACCACATGCTCCCGGACAACTGGCGCGACCGCGACTCAGCCCCGGAGGCGAGCCATGGCGCGTGAGACCAAGACACGGCTCGACGTACCGAAGGCACCGGGGCGGCAGTTCGTGCGCCGGCCGCCGTACGACCCGGAGACCTTCGGCAAGTTCGCGGAGACGTTCGCACGATTCATGGGGACCGCACGGTTCCTGGCGTACATGACGGTGTTCGTCATCGTCTGGGTGCTAATCAACGTGATCGGCATCTACGGACTCCGATGGGATCCGTACCCGTTCATCCTGCTGAACCTGTTCTTCTCCACCCAGGCGTCGTACGCCGCCCCGCTCATCCTGCTGGCTCAGAACCGGCAGGAGGGGCGGGAGCGCGTACAGCTCGAGCACGATCGCGAGGCCAACTGGCGGTCCCATGCCGACATGGAGTTTCTCGCCCGTGAGGTGGCCAGTCTGCGGATGGGGATCGGAGACGTGGTCACCCGCGACTTCCTCCGCTCGGAGCTGCGGGCGGTCCTGGCCGAGCTGGAGGAGCGGGCGTCGACAGACTCGGAGAAGCCGGCGGCCTGGCGAGATCCGCAAGACTCCGCCGTGGGACCGCGGCGGCGGCCGCCCAAAAGCTAGCGGCGCGCATCGTCCGTGACCGCGTCGCTCAGCGATCATTCAGCCTGTGTCCTGACCACCCTTGCGTCGCTCCCGCCGGAGGTTCGCGATCGTGACGAGCAGCTCCGCGGTGGCGGAAGCCATAACGCCTGCGACCTCTTGATGTGAAGCAGCTGTGGGCTCGTCATGGTCGCCGGGGTCTTGATCGGGAACAAGTTCCGCCAAGTTCCCGACCACGTCGTACTGACACGACTCGATGTGTTCCACCCAGGTGGACGCAAGTGCGCGGCTCGGAGCCAGCAGCTCCTGGGGAAGTCTCGGTCGCCTCGATGACTGCTGCGACCCGAGGACCTGCTGGGCGAACAACGACTTCACCACTCGACCGTAGTCCGACCCGGTCAATGCTCCGTCCAGCGCCACGTTGACCCGGCGCAGCGCCTCGGTTTGAGCGATGCCCAGCGTCGGGTTGCGCCGTCCGATCGAGGAGCCGTCGAACGCAGCCGGGTCGATCCGCAGCAGGGTACCGAAGCGTTGCCACAGCAAGGCAGGGTCAGCCGATGGAGGCGGGACGGTGACCACATGGACTCGGCGCGGGTCAACGCCCTGCCCCCAGTTTGCAAGCACCGCCGGCAGATCCTGAGACCGCCAGAGGGCCAACTCAGGTTCCGCATCGGCGTCAGACGCGTGCCGTAACACTCTCGAGGAGTAATCCGAGAAGTCCATGCTGCGTCCATGCTTGATGAGCTCCTGCCACTGGCCCAGCATCTGCCGCGCGGGGTCGCGGGTTGTGACAATGACATGGACCTCCGCGCCGGCCAGTAGCGCCAAGGCAGTCTGAGCGTGTCCCTTCGAGGCCGTTGCGAGAACCTCGTGCGAGATCACCGATGTGCCGTGGTGATTCAGACAGCGATCCACCAGCGCCTTCCAGGCGCCTTCCGCGTCGCGCTGCGTACCGCCGAACCAGTGGTTGCCGCGGGCGTCGAGCGCAGCCAGGAAGTGCCTAGGGCCAGGTCCGGGTGGATATAGCAAACCGACACGTAGCAGTTGCTTTCGGTAGTGGTGAAGCACGCTCTGCAAGAACGTCGTACCCGATTTTGGGACGCCGACGTGGACGAACACCGTAGGTCCAGGGGCCATACGGGGAGATCTTAGAACCCGCGAGTCGGCGGACCCTTCTACGGCCGGCAGACGCATTGTCGATCGGGCACGTAGCCTTGGCTCATGTCATCAGGCACGCTCGTCGAATCGGTGCAGTCCGCGCTGGCCACCGTCAACGACCCCGAGATCAAGCGCCCCATCACCGAGCTCGGCATGGTCCGCTCGGTGGACATCGACAATTCGGGGTCGGCCCGCGTCGAGGTGCTGCTTACGGTCGCCGGCTGCCCGATGCGAGACACGATCACTCGCGAGGTGACCGCGGCGGTGAGCGGAGTCGACGGCATCACCGACGTACAGGTAGTGCTTGACGTGATGTCAGCCGAGCAGCGCCAGCAGCTCCAGGCAGACCTGCGGGGTAGCCGCAACGAGAAGGAGATTCCCTTCTCGCGGCCCGACAACCTGACCAAGATCTTCGCAATCGCCTCTGGAAAGGGCGGCGTCGGCAAGTCGACGGTCACCGCGAACCTGGGGGTTGCGATGGCCGCTCAGGGCTACAAGGTCGGCATCGTCGACGCGGACGTCTACGGCCACTCGATCCCGGCCATGCTGGGCGTCGCCGACCAGCGGCCGACGCAGGTCGAGGACATGATCATGCCGGTGCCCGTTCACGGCCTTCGGGTCATCTCCATCGGCATGCTGAAGGCCCGTCCTGACCAGGTAGTCGCATGGCGTGGTCCGATGCTCGACCGGGCGCTGGTCCAGATGCTCAGCGACGTCTACTGGGGCGACCTCGACGTACTGCTTCTCGATCTACCTCCTGGCACCGGCGACATGGCGATCTCCGTCGGTCAGCACCTGACCAACGCCGATGTGATAGTCGTCACCACGCCGCAAGAGGCGGCGACCGACGTTGCCGAGCGAGCCGGGACCATCGCGTCGATGATGAACCAGCGAGTCGTCGGTGTGGTCGAGAACATGTCCTACTTGGCGTGTCCTCACTGCGGACCCGAGCACCAGATCGAGTTGTTCGGGACTGGCGGTGGACAGCGGGTGGCGGACACGCTCACGCAACGGTTCGGGTACGCCGTACCCGTGCTGGCTCGGCTACCTCTCGAGGAGTCGCTCCGGGTGGGCGGCGATCTGGGCCAGCCGGTCGCTCTCAATCCGGCGGGGGGAACGGCCGCGGAGGGGTTGCGTGATCTCGCCGCGACGCTCGGCGGACGTGGGCGGGGCCTGGCGGGAATGCAGCTCGGCCTCAGCCCGGCGAGTCGCAACTGAAGCACCCGGCCGAGAAGCCAGCTGTGCCGCGACACGCCGACCAAACTGCCGACAAGCTGGCGTCTCGGCGGGACCCGAGGGGCGGCCAGAGCGAGGCCGCCGCCGCATTAGGCTGGGTTGGAGGCACCACGACGAAGGGAGTCCGCGATGTTCGATGTCGGGCTGCCTGAGCTCGCCGTGCTGTTGATCGCCGCGGTGTTCATCGTCGGGCCGGACAAGCTACCCGACCTGGCCAGGCAGGCGGGCCGGATGGTGCGCACCATCCGCGATCTCGCCAACAACGCCCGGTCGGAACTCAACAAGGAGCTGGGGTCGGACTTCTCCGACCTGAATCTGGCCGATCTCAACCCGCGCACGCTGGTGCAGAAGCACGTGCTGGGTGCGTTCGACGGCGCACTCGATGATGACGATGCAGACGTCGCGGTCAGTCAGCCGCGAGACGTGCGCCCGGGTCATCGCCCGCTGGTGCCGGGAGAACGGCCGCCGTACGACCTCGACGCCACCTAGGCTGCCGTACGGCATCGACGCCACCTTGGCGTCAGACGCCGATCGCGAGCGGGAAGGCGCAGGCAATCAGCCGTCCCAGGCCCCGCCAGAGGCGCGACCAGAAGTCATCGGAGGACTCCGGCGCGCGGCTTGGGTACGCCGCCACGATGTGAGCCAGTGTGGAGTCCGGTGCGTCCGTCAGCACCGTGTAGACCATGTCGTTGCTTGCCCACAGGATCGACGTGGGCAGGCCGTACTTCACATAGACCCGCTGACCGTCGATCGAGACCGGCAGGTAGCCATCCACAGCAGATGCCGCGAGAGAGCCACGCTGCTCGAAGACCGAGATCACCGAAAGGCCGTCGGTGTACGTCATGTGCACCGCGGGTGTGGGTTCGTGTACCCGATCGATATCGGTCAGAGCGAACCCCGACCTGAGGTGCGCCGGACAACGGTATCCATCCTGCCGTAGCGAGGGCAGCGAGCGTCGGGACAGCGCGACAGCGTCCGGAACCTGCACGATCGGCGGCAGGTGTTGCATGAAGAGGTGTGGATGGATGCTCACGCGGACGAAGGCGCTCGCTCGCCACAGCCGGCCATCGGCGCCGTAGACCTCGGTGCGCAGCAACAGCCCGGTCGCGCGGTCGATCCAGAACTTCGCGGACGCCACACCGGGGTGATCCGCGCTCACCACGACGGCTTTGCGGCCGGCGATGTCACCCGGCCCCTCCACCCTCAGGTCGAAGTTGTCGACCAGCAGGCTGAGCTGGTTTGGGTGCAAGCCTTGCGACCCGGCCCCCTGGTCGCCCAGGAACATGGCATTCGACCCGTCACTGGCGCCACCACGCACCGTCATCCTGGTGCCCTGGCCATAGACATGACGAACGTCGACCAGCACGGTGCTGGCTCCCCCAGGACTCGCGGCGAACACGACACGGGTGCCGAAGTAGGACACCGAGTCGGGGGCCGCGACAGCGAGCCGCAGGAAGGCAACCGCTGCCGCTTCGCCACCAGCTCGAGCGTGCGACTTCGCCGATGCAGGAGGTGCCGAACCCATGAAGGCGAACGCGCTGATTGCACCCAGAGTCAACGCCGCTGCGATGCTTCGATGAAGCGTCCCGCCCTTGGCTGAGGCGGTCGACCGGGCAACCAGCTCTCCGGTCACCGGTGGCCAGGGCGACCAGAGTCGAAGGCCGCGGAGTAGATGCCGAACGCGGGATCGGAGAACGGGAGGCTGTCGGATGTTCCGGTGAACTCGGCGGAGAACTGATCCACTTCCGGGGTCACGGGCGCCGGCCGGGTGGTCGCAGCAGGGGCGCCCAGGACGTACGCAAGGCCGAAGACGGCGGCAGTCACCGATCCGGCCCCGGCCATGACGAGTCCCGCGGCCCGACGACGGTCACTCAGCAGGGCGGAGTGAGATCTGGAAGGGCCCAACGGCTGCGCCGACCCGAGGTAGCTTCCGGTCGCCGCGGTTGGGAACGCGGCTGGCGCCAGCGATCCCTCGCGCCGGTGCAACTCCGACAACGCGTGCTCGCTGCTGGTCTCGAGGTCAGCGGACTGACCGATTGCGAACAGGTTGCCGAGCAACGTCGCGGACGGTTCGGCAGGAGTCATCGAACGATGCTGGACCTTGAGCCAGCGCTCGACTGCAACGTCCCGACGGCATGACGCGCATCGCTCACAGTGCGCCAACGCATGATCACGAGCTGACGCAGGGAGCTCGCCATCGACAAATGCGGAGATGCGGCTGCCCAGATGACCCATCACACCTCCCCCGGGTGAGGCTGGGACATCGAACGTCGGGGTGACGGTGTCGGATCGACGGGACCTCCTACCCTGACCCGGCCGGCTACCGGAGCGCGGTGGGCCAACGCCTTGCGGAGCATCGCCCTACCGCGGTGGATGCGGGAGCGTACCGTCCCGAGCTTGATCCCGAGGGTGCTGGCGACTTCCTCGTAGGAGTATCCCTCGATGTCACAGAGAACGACCGCGGCGCGGAACTCCGGTGCCAACGAGCTCAGTGCGTTGCACACGTCAACATCGAACATCTGGTCCAGAGCCGCCCGCTCTGGCGTCGGCTCCCGCCCGGGCAGCCGTTCCTGGGCGTCGTCAACGAACCCGTCGAAGCGGATCTTTTTCTTGCGGCGCGCCGAGTCGAGGAACAAGTTGGTCGTGATGCGGTAGAGCCAGCCCTCGAAGGTGCCTGGCGTGTAGTTGTGCAACGACCTGAACACCCGGACGAACACGTCCTGGGTGAGGTCCTCGGCGTCGTGTGCGTTGCCCGTGAGCCGGTAGGCGAGGCGATAGACGCGGGCTGAGTGCGTGCGGACGATCTCCTCCCAGCTGGGAGGTGACCAGGTTTCAGGCATGCCGTCGTCCACGACGACCCCTCCCCACCTGGTCTCGACCTGATGTTGCGTCACCCTGCGTACTCCTGAGTATGACAGCGGCACCTGAAAACAGCCTGTGAACGGGTTGGACCGGGCATTGGGGAGAACGACCGGTCGACACGGGAGGTTCCAGCCACCCAAACCGGACGGATAGGCTCTCGCCTAACTCGCAGTACATCTCGCTGGCTCGGAGCCAGCGGAGCCGACCCTGGAGGCTGTCATCGCAAGCGCACCCACATCTGCCACCTGGGCCTATGCCGAGGACTACATCGCCGAGGACGAGGTGCTGGCCGCCGCCCGGGCGCGCGCCGAAGAGGTGGGTGTCGTGCCGATCGGGGCCGGCGGGGGTTCGACCTTGCGGCTGTTGGCCTCGCTCCTCGACTCGCGGGCCGTGGTGGAGGTGGGCACCGGTACGGGTGTGTCCGGAGTGTGGCTGCTGCGCGGAATGCGCGAGGATGGCGTGCTGACCAGCGTCGACCTCGAGGTCGAACACCAGCGACTGGCCCGGGAGTCGTTCCTGGAGGCCGGCGTCGCGCCACAACGGTTCCGGCTGATCCCGGGACCCGCCCTTGATGTGCTCCCGCGGTTGACCGACGGTCACTACGACATCGTCTTCTGCGACGGGGACAAGCAGGAGTACGGCGAATACTTGACCGAGGCAATCCGGCTGCTCCGGCCCCGAGGTGTCGTGATCTTCGACAACGCCCTGTGGCACAACCGGGTCGCCGACCCGGCGCAGCGCGATCCGTCCACCGTGACGATTCGCGAGCTCGGCAGGACCGTGGCCGCTGATGAGCGGCTGCTGCCGCTGCTCCTTCCGGTTGGGGACGGGCTGCTCATCGCGCAGAAACTCTGACCCCTGCCCAGCTCGCCGGGAACAAGTGTCGGATCGCCGGGAACAAGTGTCGGATCGCGCCGAATAAGTGTCGGATCGCGGGAAAGGGCGAGGCCCCGGTCGCACGGATGCGTACCGGAGCCTCGTCGGTTGTCCGATGTCGAAGAGGAGACGCCTAGGAGGCGTGCTCCTTGAGCGCGTTGCTGAGCGCATTGACCTCGTCAGCGTTCAGCTCCACCACGAGCCGGCCACCACCCTCGAGTGGCACGCGCATGACATAGCCGCGGCCCTCCTTGGTGACCTCGAGCGGTCCATCGCCGGTGCGCGGCTTCATCGCCGCCATGGGCGCACCCCTTCCTTGGGTTCTCAGCGTCATGGGGCCGTTCGCCGAGTCGCAAAGGGCCGCCGTGGTACGCGCGGTTCGGCCCCTATTATCCCGCACCACGGGGCTGGCCGGAAAGGCACTCTGATTTCGACCTCTTCACCACCGGAGGATGCGTACGGCAGACTCGCCAACGTGAACGCTCGGTCGGCGCTGTTCGATCTTTATGGCGACCACCTGCGAGTACGAGGCGGGCGCGCGCCTGTCGCTGCCCTGGTCAACATGCTCGCTCCCCTCGGCGTGGCGGCACCTGCGGTGCGAACTGCGGTGTCTCGCATGGTCCGCCAGGGCTGGCTGCAGCCCGAGCGGTTGCCCAGCGGTCCGGGCTACCGCCTGACCCCGCGTGCCATGCGCAGGCTCGACGAGGCGGCCGCCCGGATCTACCGCACAAACACCTCCAAGTGGGACGGCGAGTGGCATCTGGTCGTTCTAGCTGGCATCCCGGACCGGGCTACCCGCGACCGGGTGCGGGCCGGCCTGACCTTCTTGGGGTACGCCCCGCTCGGCGACCGGGCCTGGATCGCCGCGCACGCGTCGAGCGAGGTGGCCACCTTGTTGGAGAACGAGTCGGTCGCCGCGCACACGTTCTCGTCACGTCTCGAGAGTGACGCCGCCACGCTGGCGGCGGAGGCGTGGGACCTCGAGGCCCTCGGACGGGCGTACCAGGCGTGGCATCGAGACGCGGAAGAGATCGCCGCGAGTGCCGGTCACGACGCCGGCGACGAGCTGGCATTCGTTGTGCGAAGCCGGCTCGTGCACGAATGGCGCAAGTTCTTGTTCCGCGATCCCGGCCTGCCGCGCGCGTTGCTGCCGGCCGGCTGGCCAGGTGAGCAAGCCGCGAAGTTCTTCGATGCAGAGACCCAGCGACTCCTGCCGGGCGCGAGCCGGTTTGTCGACGCCTGTTTGAGGGTGTGAGTGGATGGAGGCCATGGATGAGTGATCCGGTGCTGTACGACCTGGCAGCCGGCGTGGGCACGATCACGCTGAACCGCCCAGACTCGCTGAACAGCCTCGACACGGCGACCAAGACTGCGCTGCGGGACGCGTTGGAGTCGGCGGCCGCCGACCGGTCGGTGCGTTGCGTCGTTCTGACCGGCACCGGACGGGCGTTCTGCGTGGGGCAGGACCTGCGGGAGCACGTCGACAACCTGGCGAACAAGCCGCTGGAGCAGATCTGGTCAACGGTGCCCGAGCACTACAACCGCATCTGCTCGGCACTGGCCACGATGCCCAAGCCGGTGGTCGCGGGGGTGAACGGGGTAGCCGCCGGGGCGGGGGCATCGTTGGCGTTCGCCTGTGACTTCCGCATCGTCGCCGACACCGCGGGATTCAACCTCGCGTTCACCGGCATTGCACTCTCCTGCGACACCGGGTCGTCGTGGACACTGCCACGACTGGTCGGCCAGGCCAAGGCAGCCGAGCTGTTGATGCTCCCCCGTACCGTGTCAGCCGAGGAAGCTCTGGCTCTCGGCATCGCCACCAAGGTCGTTGCCACTGGGTCGTTGGCAGATGAGGTCCGGCTGCTGGCAACCCAGCTCGCCTCGGGACCCACGGTTGCCTTCGCTGCGATCCGCCGGTCGTTGGCGTACTCCGCCTCTCACTCGCTCGAGGAGTCTCTGACACTCGAGGCGGAAATGATGGCGAACACGGGCGAAACGGAGGATCATCGTGACGCGGTCGCGGCGTTCGTGGAGAAAAGGAAGCCGACGTTTCACGGAAGGTGATCTCGGGTGGCTCGGGGCAACATCAAGCAAGTCGTGACACGGGTTGTGGTCTCAGCGGCCCTGTCCGGGCTGCTGGCAGCCACCGCACCGGGCCTGGTCTTGTCGGCTTCGGCATCATCTGACCGCCATGAGCAGGCCGTGGCCAAACGGTCTCTCCCAGCGTCCTTGACGGTCTCGACCGGGGTCCGCCAGCTGATCACGGTCACCTCCCGCGGCTGGAACGACACCTGGGCGACCCTGCGGTTCTGGCATCGCAAGCTCGGTGGATCGTGGCGCTCCGCCAGCCCGCCGATCCGCGCCCGGGTCGGTTACGGCGGCTGGGCACGCGCGCATCGGCGAGTGCAGTCCACGGGCACCACACCGGCCGGTCTGTTCCGCATCCGCCGCGCCTTCGGGTCACTTCCCGACCCCGGCACTCGGCTCGACTACCGCAGGTTCGACAGCAACGACTACTGGCCGTACGAGCCGCGAGATCCGGCGACGTACAACGTCTACCAGTACTCCAAGGCCGACCGGACCAGGTGGCGCCCCGACTATGCCGAGCACCTGTGGCGGTATCGCCAGCAGTACGGCTACGCGGTAGTGATCGGGTTCAACCTGCCCAGTGGCATCTCGTACTCGCCGAAGCGTCAGCAGTGGGTCGCCAAACACCGCTCCGACACCTCGCGCGGCGGCGGCATCTTCCTGCACGTGCACAACGGGAAGGCGACGGCGGGATGCGTCGCGATCAACAAGGACTCGCTTGCGTCGATCCTCACCAGGCTCAAACCCGCACGTCATCCGCGGATCGTTATGGGGCCGAGGTCGTACGTCGTCAGCGCGCTCTAGGTCGTACGCGCTCTAAGCACGCCGTGTTCAGCCGAGACGCCAGTTTTTCGGCAGTTTTGTCGGAGTGTCGCGGCGCAAACGGCTTCTCGGCACGCCGCTCGCGCGTTGAGGGCGCGTTGCACGCCACCTGATTACCGAGGTACGTGTTCATGACCCCCGAGTGGCGATTTTGAGTGCGCAACTCGTACCTCGGCGAGCGACAGGCCCCGTCAGCGCGAGCCTCGGATAGCCCGCAGCAAGCCGTTCGGCGCCACGACATTGAGGTAGCGCCACGATGGATGTACCCCGAACTCGACAGTCACACAAAAGCCTCGGTGGTGGGCGTTGTACCACTGAGTCATGGTGCCGTGACAGACGCCACCGCAAGAGAACTTCGCGCGGGGCAGGTACAAGAACTTGGCCAACGTCTTGGCAAATGCAGGATTCTTCGTTCCGTACGTGTCGACGCCGTGCAATGGCTGATGAAACGAGACCACGTAGTTGGGCTTGACCCTGTCCAGGAACCGCATCACGGCTTTCGTCTCGGGCTCGCTGGCCGGGCTGGGTCCGGAGTAGTAGTAGCCGGTGAGCGGTCTCCATCTGGTCGGGAAGTTGCGGTTCAGATCGACCGCGTGGGCGTTGTGGCGATCGTGTCGCGCTGCACCGTCCGGGTTGGCACTCGGAATGACCCAGAGGTTCACGCCGTCGATGGGTCGGCCGTCGCGCAGCCGCCGCAGAGTGACCTGCGGTGCTCGCTCGTTCCCGTGCATAGCGGCAATCGAGACCACGGTCACAGCAGCCTTCGGGTCGCCGAGGTGATACGCCTTCATCTCGCGACCCTGCACTGTGTGGCCGAACACGCGTACACCGATCACCGCGCTCGGCCGGGTCGTCCCGAGCGAGGCCCCAGCCGTGGCGGGCACAGGCGCCAAGGTTGCCGTTGCAGCAACGGCGGCTGCTGCGCAGAGCATTGCCAGTACGACGCGGAGCAGTCGAAGAGGGCTCCGGGTGAGCGCTGTCATGTGCTCATCGTCGGGCAGCGGACGGCCGGTCCGCAGCGAAGTGGACAACTGCTCGCCGCGGGTCACAGTCTTGCCGGTCAGGGTCGAACGCAGCAGGCTGTACGCGAGCCAACAAGTCAGGAGAAACCGTGAACCTTACGTTTCCGGGAGAGTCGGCGGAGTACCGGGCGGCGCGCAACCGGTTGCTCCAGCGGGAGATCGAGCTGCGTCGTGAGATGGAGGCGGTCGCTGCCGCGAGGCGGGCGCTTCCGCCCGGTGGAGCGGTGCGGGAGAACTACATCTTCCAAGGCGCAGGACAAGCCGGCGCCACGACCGATGTCCGGATGTCGGAGCTGTTCGCGCCCGGCAGGGACAGTCTGATGATCTACAGTTTCATGTTCCCGCGCGACGCCGGCGACCGGCGGCCGGGGCCGCAGGGCGGCCAGACTGGGCTCCTGAAGCTCGAGGAGGGTCCATGCCCATCCTGCACAGCGCTGCTGGACCAGCTCGACGACGCCGCTGAGCACGCCGGCCAGCGTCTCAACCTTGCGATTGTCGCCAAATCACCGCTCGAGAGGTTGCTCGCTTTCGCGGAAGAGCGCGGGTGGCGACGGCTGCGGATGCTGTCCTCGACCGGCAACACGTACAACCGCAACTACCACGGAGAGACCGCGGACGGAGCCCAACGGCCGATGCTGAATGTCTTCCATCGCGACGGGGACACAATCCGCCATTTCTGGGCGTCCGAGCTCTTCGACGCCCCGACTG
Source organism: Nocardioidaceae bacterium (assembly GCA_040002845.1). Classification (GTDB taxonomy): domain Bacteria; phylum Actinomycetota; class Actinomycetes; order Propionibacteriales; family Nocardioidaceae; genus JBDUDR01. Next base: position 19,150 of record JBDUDR010000014.1, on the reverse strand, counting down.
ATCCCGGGCAGGACCCCCGCCACGTCGGCACCATCGAGCCGCTCTTCAACCTGTTCGACTTCACCCGCACCGGGCGCCCGGTCGACTGGGAGGAGCAGCTGGCCTACTGATCCCCTGACTCAGCGTCGCCAGCAGCCGGCCACATGGTCGTTGACCATTCCGGTTGCCTGCATCAGCGCGTAACAGGTGGTTGGCCCCAAGAAGGCGAAACCGAGTGCCTTGAGACGCTTGGCCATGGCAGTCGACTCCAGGGTCTTCGCCGGCAGGTCAGCCATGGATCGAGGAGCGGGGGTTTCAGGGCTCGGCGCGAACGACCACAGCAGATCGGTCAATGACCCGTCGAGCCCGCCGATGACTCGGGCATTCCCGATGGCGGCCTCGATCTTCTTGCGGTTGCGTACGATGCCGGGGTCGGTCATCAGGCGATCGACCTCGTCCGGCCCATAGTCCGCCACCACGTCCGGATCGAATCCTTCGAAGGCGGCTCGGAAGTTCTCCCGCTTTCGCAAGATGGTCAGCCAGGACAGCCCCGACTGAAACGACTCCAACGTCATGCGCTCGTAGAGCGCCGCGTCCTGCCGAACGGGTTGACCCCATTCCTCGTCGTGATAGACGAGGTACTCCGGCGCCGAGGTCGCCCAGGAGCATCGGACCAGGCCGTCGGCGCGCTGCTCCGATGATGTCGACGAGGCGGCCATCAGTGGGGTCTGTCCGGACCGGTCGGAATGTCGTCGCTGCGCAAGCGCGTCGGGTCGGTGTCGCTGAACGAATCGGTCAACTGCGCGGCCACCTCGTCCGCGATCGGGTTGGCCGGAGCGCCGCCGAGCTGGTCGAGGTCACCAGCCTGGCCACCCTCGAACCACGCGGAGCCGGTCGAGCGCGGGGATCCCCCCAGCTCACGAGCCTCCAGCTCCTCGGCCAGTCGGTCCAGGAGGGAGTCGACCTCGTCGGTGCGGTAGCCGCGCAGCCCCGCGGCAAAGCGGACCTGACGCAGGTCGCGAGCCGTCAGCGGCCGGCCCAACGGCACCACCGAATCGGGGCGATCGCCCTCGACCCGGTGCATCGAACCACCACGCCCGGTAGCGACCACCATGATCGCGCCGATGAGCAGTACGGCGAGAATGGCGAAGACCCACATCACAGAGTCGATGGTGCCACGAGGTCGGCGAGGCGACCAACGAGACACATCATCGGATCGGTACGAGGTCACGACGACGACTGCGTACGACGAGAGCGGAGTCCAGATGAAGTTGCACCTCGGGCGTACGACGCTTGAGGACCACCAGTTCGCCGTGATGGCGATCGTGAACCGCACCCCCGACTCCTTCTTCGACGACGGCGCCACGTATGCGCTCGGGGCGGCACTCGACCGAGTCGACGCAGTCGTCTCCGAGGGGGCCTCGATCGTCGACGTGGGTGGTGTGAGGGCAGGCAACGGTGGCTTCGTGGACGTGGGCGAGGAGCTGCGCCGCACGGCTGACCTGGTATCTGCAATCCGTTCGCGGCATCCCGACCTGGTGATCAGCGTCGACACGTGGCGCGCCGAGGTAGCGCGAGAGCTGTGCGAGCGGGGAGCCGACCTGATCAACGACACCTGGGCGGGCCATGATCCCGAGGTCGCGGTGATCGCCGCCGAGTTCGACGTCGGCCTCGTCTGCAGCCACACCGGCGGTCTGGAGCCGCGCACCGATCTACATCGAGTCGCCTACGACGACGTCGTAGCCGATGTGATCGCCACCGTAACCCGGTTGGCGGAGCGAGCCGTCTCGCTGGGAGTCCGCCGGAACGCAATCCTGGTCGACCCGACGCACGACTTCGGCAAGAACACCTGGCACTCGCTGGAGCTGACGCGCCGACTGGACGAGTTGGTGGCTACGGGTTGGCCCGTACTGGTCGCGTTGTCCAACAAGGACTTCATCGGCGAGACGCTTGACCTACCGACCGCCGACCGGCTGGTGGGCACGCTTGCTGCTACCGCCGTCTCGGCCTGGCAGGGAGCCCGAGTGTTCCGGGCACACCACGTACGTGAGACCAAACAGGTGCTCGACATGGTCGCGTCCATCGCCGGACACCGACCGCCCGCGGTCGCCCGTCGCGGACTCGCCTGATCCATCTGACCGGTGGGTTTGCTCAGTCGGGTCGCTTGGGTTCGACCTTGCGGCCCGCTCCCGCATCTGGCCTGGCCCGAGCCGCATCGACCATAATTCCGACAGCGTGGTCAACATCGTCGGTCAGCTGCAACAACGCGAGGTCCTTGTCTCCGATGTTGGCCACGCCCATCACGGTGTCGCGGAGCCAGTTGATGAGGCCCGCCCAGTACTCAGTGCCCATCAACACGATCGGGAACGACGTGACCTTCTGGGTCTGCACCAAGGTCAACGCCTCGAACACCTCGTCGAAGGTGCCGAACCCTCCCGGCAGGGCGATGAAGCCCTGGGCGTACTTCACGAACATCATCTTGCGGGTGAAGAAGTACCTGAAGTTGATGCCGATGTCGACCCACTCGTTGAGTCCGGCCTCGAACGGCAGCTCGATCCCGAGGCCGACGGACACCCCACCGGCCTCGGACGCGCCCCGGTTGGCTGCCTCCATCGCACCTGGTCCACCACCGGTGATGACGGCGAAGCCGGCGTCGGCCAGCGCCCTGCCCAACTCGACACCCTGGGCGTACACCGGGTCATCGGGTCGGGTGCGAGCGGAGCCGAACACGCTGATCGCAGGACCTAGCTCCGCCAGCATCCCGAAGCCCTCTACGAACTCCGCCTGGATCCGGAGTACGCGCCACGGGTCGGTGTGCACCCAGTCACTCGGCCCCCGAGAGTCGAGCAACCGCTGGTCTGTCGTGCTGTTCTGGACCTGGCTGCGCCGCAGCATCACGGGTCCGCGGAGCCGTTCCCGGGGTCCCGTGGTAGGCCGGTCGGAGTTCGTGGACGAGTCACTCATAGCCGCCAGGCTAGCTGCCGAGAGGCAGGTTCCCGGTCCGTTTACCAACCCTCCGTACACCGTTTGCACGCGGTGGTTGCGCCTGTGTTGGGGTCAGCTCGTGAGCCAGCTCCGCATCTTCTCCTCGCAGTCGACGAGCTGCTTGACCGGCACGAACTCACCCTGTGTATGCGCCAGATGGGGGTCGCCGGGGCCGTAGTTCACCGCGGGTATGCCCATCAGGGTGAACCGCGCCACGTCGGTCCAGCCCAACTTCGGGTTCGGCTGTCCACCGACCGCACGCACGAAGTCTGCTGCGACCGGCCGGTCCAGACCAGGCATCGCCCCAGGTGCCGAATCACCCAGCACGAGCTCGAAGCGGGCGAAGATTTCCCGCAGGTACGCAAGCGCCTCGTCCTCTGAACGGTCCGGAGCGAATCGGTAGTTGACCGAGACCCGACACTCGTCAGGCAAGACGTTCCCCGCCACTCCACCGCTGATGCCGACCGCGTTGAGTCCTTCCCGGTATGTCAGTCCGTCGATCACTGGGGTCCGCGGTACGTAGGACGTGAGTGTGTTGAGGATCTCGGCGGCCCGATGGATCGCGTTGTTGCCCATCCAGGCCCGGGCGCTGTGCGCGCGTACTCCGGTGGCGATCACGTCGACCCGCATGGTGCCTTGGCAGCCGGCTTCGACGACCGCGTCCGAGGGTTCCATCAAGACGGCGAAGTCCGACTCCAGCAGGTCGGGACGCGTGCTGGCCAGCCTGCCGAGTCCGTTGCGCACGGCGTCGACCTCTTCGCATTCGTAGAAGACGTAAGTGACGTCGCGATTGGGCTCTGGCAGGTCGTGCGCCAGTCTGAGCGCGACCGCCACGCCTCCCTTCATGTCGCACGCCCCGAGTCCCGACAGGTTCCCGTTGTCGACCCGTGCCCCCAGGTTCTGGTTGATCGGCACGGTGTCGAGGTGGCCGGCGATGCAGACCCGTTCCGCTCTTCCGAGGTGCGTGCGCGCAACGATCGTGTGGCCGTCGCGGACCACGTCGAGGTGCCCAAGGGGGGATAGCGCCGCCTCGACAGCATCGGCGATCTCCGCCTCGTTGCCGCTCACCGATTCGATGTCGACGAGCGCGCCGGTCAGGGCGACAACATCCTGGTCAAGGTGGAGGGCAGCCATGCGCGACATTGTTTCCCATCCCTCGTGCCCCGTCGATCCGACACTTATTCCGCGCGATCCGACACTTGTTCGCGTCCCATCCAGCGCCCGCGGTCACGTGTCTGCGAGGTATGCGCAGAACTCGTTGCCCTCGGGATCAGCCATCACATGCCACGCGTCCGCCTCAGATTCACGGGTTAACCGAGTTGCCCCCGCGTCGACCACGGCATCCAGACTGTCGACCGTCACATACCAGTGGATGCGGTTCTTGACTGTCTTGGGCTCTGGAACCGGCACGAACGACATCGCCTCGAACGGTGCGCCCGCGATGGAGTCGACCCACCACCAGCCCTGGTCAGCGTGCCCCCCGAGCATTCCACCAAACACCTCTGCCCACCAAGCGGCGCTCGCCTTGGGATCAGCGGCGTCGACGACGATCTCGAACAACCTCTGCTCGGGCGCCTGCTCGCGTACAAACGCGCAGAACTCGCCACCCTCGGGATCCAGCATTACCGTCCAGGTGTTCAGCCCCGACCGCTCCTCGACCCGGGTGGCGCCGAGGGCCACCAGCTCGGCCACGGAATCGGCATGGACGTCGAGATGAACCCGATTCTTGACAGTCTTCGGCTCGGGGACGGTGTTGAACCACACCTGGTGCTGCTTGGTCGGCCCGCTCAGAGTGCCGCTGTCGCCGTCGGGCTCGAAGCGCAAGCCAAGAGCAGCTGCCCAGAATCGGCCGAGCACCTCTCCACCGTTGGTGTCGACGCAAAAGTCTTTCCACGTCACGAGCGGCACATGAGCAAGCCTAGCCACCATTCCCTTCCCGATCCGCCGACGTGTTTCGCACGACCCCAGGTGGACCCGTTGCGCATTCGACGCTGGCGAGAAGTCGATAGCGTTGGGGCGTGACCCTCGACGCCGATCAGAGCCCGAGTGCAACTGCCGCCTGGGCGCGCGGCATAGCCACCGTGACTCCCCTGGGCAGGACTCTCGATGTCTGGTATCCGCAACCTCGTCTCGGCGCCCCGGACCGGGCAGCCGCCTCGCCAGATCTGTCGGCTCTGGAAGGTGAAGACGAGGTACGCGGAGTCATCCGACGGGTCGTGCGTACAGTCATCGAAGATTTCGACAAGCCCCCCGCAGACTCGGCCGACGTGTACCTTCGGCTGCACCTGCTGAGTCACCGGCTGGTCAGACCCAACGGACTCAATCTCGACGGAGTGTTCGGGCTGCTCACCAGCGTCGTGTGGACCAACCTCGGTCCCTGTGAGGTCGAAGGCTTCGAAGAGACCCGGTTGCGCGCCCGGACTGCCGGCCAGCAGGTCCATGTGTTCGGAGTCGACAAGTTTCCGCGGATGACCGACTACGTGCTCCCTACCGGCGTACGCATCGCCGATGCCGATCGAGTGCGCCTTGGAGCTCATCTGGCCAGCGGCACAACCGTCATGCACGAGGGCTTCGTCAACTTCAACGCGGGTACGCTCGGCAGCTCGATGGTCGAAGGACGCATCTCCTCCGGGGTGGTCGTCGGAGACGGCTCCGACATCGGCGGCGGCGCCTCGATCATGGGCACCCTTTCCGGGGGTGGCCACCAGGTCATCTCGATCGGGGAACGGTGTCTGCTGGGGGCCAACGCGGGCATCGGAATCTCGCTCGGCGACGACTGCGTGGTCGAGGCCGGCTGTTACGTAACGGCGGGTACGAAGGTCACCGGCCCAGAGGGCCATGTCGTGAAGGCCGCCGAACTGTCCGGCGGCAACAACATGCTGTTCCGCCGCAACTCGCTCACGGGCAAGGTCGAGGTGGTCCCCTGGAAAGGATCCGGGACCCAGCTCAGCGCCGCTCTCCATGCCAACGACTGACCCGGGCTCAAACGACGGACCGATGCCAGCACCTTCGCGCACGATCCAACAGTTGTTCGCCGCCATCCGACACTTGTTCGCCGCCATCCGACACTTGTTCGCCGCCATCCGACACTTATTCCCGTTAGGCACACCATGACCGAACACGCCGGGCGTACCCGCCGCTTCCTGGTGTGGGCGACCGTGCTGGCGGTCGCGACCGGTAGCGCCTGGTACCTGGTCCATACCGGCGCTGGACCTCTTTCAGATCCCCAATACTGCGAGGCCACAGCGGGTGGCCGTTCGGTAGAGCTGGACCTGGACCAGGCCCACAACGCATCGATCATCGCCGCGATCGGAGTGGTCAGGGGCCTCCCTGCCAGGGCGGTGTCGATCGCGCTCGCGACGGCGTACCAAGAATCGAAGATCCACAACGTCGACCACGGCGACCGCGACTCATTGGGGTTGTTCCAGCAGCGTCCCTCCCAGGGATGGGGTTCAGCATCACAGGTGCAGGACCCGGTCTACGCGACCAACGCCTTCTATGACGCGCTCCAGCGTGTCGACGGCTACGAGTCGATGAACATCAGCAAGGCCGCGCAGCTCGTGCAGCACTCGGCAGACGGCAGCGCATACGCCGGGCACGAGGAGGATGCTCGCGTCGTCGCGTCGGCGATGACGGGTTACAGCCGGGCGAGCCTCACGTGCAGGATCCCGACCATGGACGCCTCAGTTGAGCATCCCCAGGCCAACGGGCTCACCCGGCGTGCAAACGGGGTGCGAAGTGACCTGAAGAAGGTGTTCGGCGGATTATCACTCGCTGTTTCGACCGAGCGATCGCAGAGCCGGGTGGTGAATGTTTCAGTGCGCGCCGTCAATGCCGGCCGGCGAACCGGGTGGGCCGTCGCTAGCTACCTGGTCGCCAACGCAGATCGACTCGGCGTCGCCACCGTTGCATTCGACCGCCGGACATGGTCGATGGACCAATCAGCCGATGGCTGGCGCCCATCTCATCCTGGGCGCACGTCCGCTGGTGACGCTCGGTCGGGCTTGGTCCACGTGGTCGTTATGTAACCTGCGCCTTCGGATCGGCGCGGAAAAAGTGTCGGATCGCGGAGAATAAGTGTCGGATCGCGCGGAATAAGTGTCGGATCGCGGAAGGGCTAGGGAGAGGCGGCGGACAGACGGGCTGCCGCGCGAGCCACCGTGGCGTCGGTGGCCGTAATGGCGACCCGCACGTGACGCGCACCCGCCACCCCGTAGAAGTCTCCCGGAGCGACCAAGATGCCCTCATCGGCCAGCCACGACACCGTCTCCAGGCACGGTTCGTCACGGGTGGCCCACAGGTAGAGCGAAGCCTCCGAGTGGTCGATCCGGAACCCCGCCCTCTCCAGGGCGGCCCGCAACACCGTGCGACGCGCGGCATATATGGCGTGCTGAGCAGCTACCGACGTGTCGTCCCGCAGTGCCGCGACCATCGCCGCCTGCACCGGTGCGGGCATCATCAGACCGAGGTTCCTGCGTACGGCAAGCAGCTCCGACAAGACAGCGGGGTCACCGGCTACGAACGCCGCTCGATAGCCGGCCAGGTTGGACCGCTTGGACAGGGAGTGCACCGCAAGCAGTCCCTCAACCGAGCCGCCGGCCACGTCGGGATGCAGCACCGACACTGCAGTCGTGTCCCAGGCACACTCGAGATAACACTCGTCCGAGACGACCAGCACACCCCGCTCACGTGCCCAGTCGACCACCTTGCGCAGGTGGCTGACTGGGAGCACCCGCCCGGTCGGGTTCGCTGGCGAGTTGAGCCAGATCAGCGCGGGAACCGTCGGGCCCAGCGCCAATGTGGAGTCACTCACCACCACCTCGCAGCCGGCCAGCCGGGCACCGACCTCATAGGTGGGGTACGCAAGCTCAGGAATGACGACGATGTCTCCAGGCCCGAGACCCAGATGTGTTGGCAACGACGCTATGAGCTCCTTGGAGCCGATGGACGGCAGTGCGTTGTCCAACCCGAGCCCGCCGACTCCACAGCGCCGGGACAGCCAGTCGATGGCCGCCTGGCGGCAGGCCGGCGTACCGACGGTTGTTGGGTATCCGGGCGCATCCGCGGCCGCCGCCAGAGCGGCCTGCACACTGGCCGGGGTGGGGTCAACCGGCGTCCCGACCGAGAGGTCGGCCACGCCGTCCGGGTGAGCTCGAGCCCGCTCGGCGTATGAGTCCAGCCGGTCCCACGGAAAGTCGGGTAGCCGCCGGGAAACCGGCTCTGGTCCGCTGCCTGGCCGCGCCCATGGCCGGCCGGGCAGCGCGTCGACTTGGCTCACGGAACCAGTCAGGTGTTCTGCTCCTGCGGCGGAAGGGCGGCGATGAACGGATGGTCTTTCTCGATCACGCCGAGCTTGGCTGCACCGCCGGGCGAGCCGAGGTCGTCGAAGAACTCCACGTTCGCGGCGTAATAGTCCTTCCACTGCTCGGGGGTGTCGTCCTCGTAGAAGATCGCCTCGACAGGACATACGGGTTCGCAGGCTCCGCAGTCAACACATTCGTCGGGGTGGATGTAGAGCATCCGCTGACCCTCATAGATGCAGTCGACCGGACACTCGTCGACGCACGCCCTGTCCTTCAGATCTACGCACGGCTGTGCGATGACGTAGGTCACCGGGTCCTCCTCCAACTGTTCAGCCCGCCTGGTGGCGGCAGGCCCAAACTCTAGTATCGCCTTGCAGTCGCAACCCAACCCAGTCAGGTCCACGTGTCGGGAGCCTGTATGCCGCTGAAACGGTCAGATGTCGGCAGACGTGTCGTGGTGCGGACCACAGTCGGCGACGAGACCGGTCCCAGTGGTGGTCCCGCCCTCACCGACACACTCGGCACGCTCGAGTCATGGGGTGACTCGACGATGGGGGTACGCAAGGCCGATGGCACGCTGGTCACCATCGCGCATGCCGACGTGGTTGCCGCGAAACCCGTCCCACCCAGACCCGACCCTCGACCGCGGACCAGCGCCGAGGCGCTGGAGCGAGTCGCCTCGACCGGCTGGCTACCGCCAGTGACAAGACCTCTTGGCGACTGGGTCTTGCGGGCCGCAGGCGGATTCACAGGTCGGGCCAACTCGGTGCTTGTCGTCGGCGACCCCGGCCGGCCGCTGGTGGAGGCGCTTGACGTTGTCAGGTCCTTCTACGCAGACCAGGCGCTCCCTGCCCGCGCACAGGTGGTTGTCGACTCACCCTGGGAGCGAGCCCTCATCCAGCACGATTGGTACGACGACCGGCCCCTCGAGGGTGGCGTACTCGTGCAAGTGACGTCGGTGGCGGCCGCCCTGAGGTCAGGACACCTTGACGACCCCGAACACGATTGGGTGACGATCTCGGCTACGCCGACCACACAGTGGATCGCGAAGTACGGTCGAGGTGACGAGACCGATGAGACCACCCTGCTGGCGCTGCTGACCAGTGGTGACGCGGTCGGCTTCGCTCAGCTCGGCGACCCGGTGACTGCCATCGGCCGGGCCTCCACCGCTGGCGACTGGGTCGGGTTGTTCGCGGTCGCTGTTGATCCGGGCCGGCGTCATCGCGGTCAGGGCGGCGCCATCGTACGAACACTGCTCGGATGGGCCGCTGAGCATGGCGCCGTGTCCGCGTACCTGCAGGTAGCCGGCACGAACGCGGCAGCTCTGTCGATGTACGCGAGGTTCGGATTCGCGACTCATCACCGCTACCGCTACCTTCGAGCACCCGAATGAACAGATCAGGAGTGTGGTGATCGTCGCGGCGTCCGACTAATGACCCCCGCGTGTCGAGTGCGCACTCGGCGGTTTGCGGCAGATGACGTGGTCCCTCGGGAGGTACGCAACGTGGTAGCGCCGGTGCGCCACCGTCTTGCCGTTCCGCAGGACGCTGCGCCTGACGTCGACGTCGAACCCGTCAACGCCTGCCCGAGGCGTGCAGGTGTGACTCGGGTCATACCTGGTGTCGTACGGGCGATGGCGGTAGTGGTCGCTGCTCCTGATCCTGGTGTGGAAGTACGGCGAGCTGTAGAGCCGAACGTGTACCACGGCGGCCTGCCGCCTGGTGGCCGGCTGAAGCGTCGCCTGGATGAGGACCCCGAACGGCGTGTCGTCGGAGAAGCTGAAGTCGATGTCGGGCCAACCCACGGCAACCTCGCGACCGGCCGGGAGCCCGGCGCGGGCGATCGGATGCGGGGCGTGGTGGGTGTCTTGCAGCCCCGCCTTGAAGGCCGCATTGAACACCGCTGTCGCGAGTGGGGAGAGGTCGATCTGACGACGACCGACCCTGCTGTTGAAGCTGAAGGTCTGGCCCGGGCGCAGGACGGTTCCACCCACCCGACGGACAGCCTTGCGGACCCCAGAAGTCACCTTGCCGGGCCATGACAGGTCGTACGAGCTGATCTGCTGGTTGACGCGCAGCGCCTTGGCGTCCGCCGTGGTCAACCAGGCGAATCGTGGCACCGTGGGGACCGCCACAGTCCTGGCCGATCCGGACTTGGGCAGAACGGACAGCAGTCGGTCCGCCAGTACGCCCGGCAGCACGGTGCGCCCAGTCTTCGCAGGCACCATGTCCGGTCTCCCGTTTCGCACCACGAAATGGGCGCTGTGGGGCTTCGCGAGGACTGCATCAACGGCGGGGCTCAACCGGCGCCACAAGACCTCGGCGTCGACGTGCGGCTGGATGGTTCCGTCCACGGTCCGCATGGTCAGCGCGGGGGCGAACTGATCCGGAGATACGTCGACGCTGTGACCGCCGACCTGGAGCCTGACCGGGCCGGCAACGGCGGGTTTTGCGAACTCGTTGAGCGCCGTGTCCACCGCGGCGCGGCTGATGGGTGGTGCGACGGTGGTCATGGGCAGATCGACCGGGTCGGAGGTGGTCAGGAAGGCCTGCTCGATCACCGAAGCCGCCTGCTGACGGTCGAGCACCGTCCCGGCCGACGGGAGCACCGGCTGCGGCACGCCGTCGTCAAAAGTGATCGTGGCCGCGGCGGGTGGCCGGTCCACCCGGTCGGCCAGCTTCTTGACCGCCCGGCTCATCTGCTGACCATCGACATCCAGCACGGGCGGCACCTCGTCGCCGCCGATGACCGCCCGGATGAGCCGTCGCGGACTCAAGGGGGGTCCCCCGAACGCCTCGCCGACCGTGGCGGGGACGTCGAGCCCGATCCCGGCCGCTCGGGCATCGAGACGGATCCGCCGGTTGCCTGCCCGAACCAGGATCGGCTGGTGGAGCAGCCCATCGAGCGACTGATTCAGTCTCGCCTCGGCCGCGTCGCGGCTCAGCCCGCCGATCTTCACGTTGCCGACCGCCGTGCCGTGCGGGATCGTGTCCCGGGTCATATAGGCGCCTATTACGTACAAACTGCCAAAAAGGAGGGCAAGCACCGAGATGAAGACCAGACCGAAACGCACATCGTCGGTGCGTTTGTCGTCGGCCACCTCGCCGGACCTCGGCACCAGCCTTCGCACCCCTTTGCTGGATCCACCCAAACCCCGTGCGGGTCAGATGCTGTCTCACACGCCCGCCGCGGACCCATCGTAGTTGAGCACGGCTGGGATTCAGTCGCGATGTCCGGTTCTGGCGACGGATGATGCGACCAGCCATCCAAGCACGATGACCCCGGACGCCAACAGCCCCCAGCCCAAGAAGTCGTTTGCAACCACGAAATCGCCTTCGGGGCGGCCGAGCAGCAACCACGACAGCGCGGCCAGCCAACCGACCACGACAGAGATGCCGCCGGCCGCCCCGAAAACATCGCGCATGGCCTTCCCGACCGACCACGTGGTCGCCATGGCCAGCACCAGGCCGTACGGGAGCACGGCGTAGCCGTCTGCGAAGACGGCCTCGCGGTGCACGACGGCGCCCGCCAGGCAACTGACCGCTCCGAGGACAACACTCGCCGCGAGTCCGCCCCCGATGCCGACGCGCCGCCAAGGCGGAGTGGGCAACTCAGTCGAGCCCGGCGAACAGGTCGTTCTCCAGCCCCGTCTCGGGGTCTGGGTCGCCGGGAGACCCCTTCACGAGCCGATAAGACTCGGTGCCCCAGACCATGTTGCCCAGGTTGTTGGAGAGCGCGAAGAACGGTCCGTCCAAGGCGATCTGGGTCGTGTGCGCGGCCATCGCCTTCATCTTCTGGTCGACGTAGTCCGTGCCGTCGATGTCCGCCGTCAGCCATTTGTCGGGAGTGACGAAAGACGGCAAGGGCCCGTCTGGCTCCATCCCCTCGAAGGTCGTCTTGTCCCCCACCTCGCGCAGCATCCGCAGCCCCTCGCGCAGGCGGCTCTCACTCATAGCGTTCCAGTAGATCTTGGGGATCTCCCACGGCTGGCCGAGCTCGAGACGGTAGGACGGAACCGCGGCCAGGACGGCGGCGTACATCGCCACCCGATGAGCTTGGACATGATCGGGATGGCCGTACGCACCAAGCTCGTCGTAGGTCGTGAGCACCTGGGGACGTACCTCGCGAATCACCTCGACCAGGTGGTCCGAGGCCTCCAGCAGATCGGCCCGCCAAAAGCTGTCGGGCCGCACCTCGGCAGGCGTGGTCGCCGCGCCGTCCTCCGCCTCAGCCATGCCCGAGTCGCGGTATCGCCCGGGGCCACCGAGGAACCGGTGGTCGGTGACCCCGAGCACCTCCATCGCCGCAGCCAGCTCGCCGATGCGGTGCTGACCGAGCCCGTCCTCGCGTTCGGCTGCCAGGTGAGCCAGCTCCGGCACCAACACCTCGCCCATCTCACCCAGGGTGCAGGTCACCAGCGTGACGTGAGCGCCCTCGGCGGCGTACTTGGCCATGGTGACCCCATTTGCGATCGTCTCGTCGTCGGGGTGGGCATGAACCAGCAGCAGACGCCGGTCTGCATCGATCTGCGTTGCAGCATCATCGGACATGAGCCCAGGCTACGGGTTGCAGCCCGCACCTCGCGGCTGGCCTGTTGGGAATGTACGGGGGAAGACGCCTGCCGCTCGGGGCGTGCAAGGATCGCCGGCATGACCGATCCGATCACCGACGCACCGTCGTTCCCACGCCTGTTCGCCCGCACCCTGGGCTTCAGCTTAGGTGTGCCGCGCAATCTTCGCGTGGTCGCCGGTGGCGAGCGAATTCTCTTCATCAGGACTCCATCCGGGACGTCGCGCACCGGCGCACTGTGGGCCTACGACGTGCTCAACGGTGAAGAGCGTGTGGTCGCCGATCCGGCCGAGCTGCTCGGCAGCTCGGGCGAAGAGCTTTCTCCACAAGAGAGGGCGCGTCGCGAGCGCGCACGCGAGTCAGCTGGCGGGATCGTGTCGTACGCGACCGACACCAAGGGCTCTGTCGCCTCGTTCGCTCTGTCAGGCAAGGTCTGGCTGGCCGATGTCGTGCGTGGCGGTGCTCGCGAGTTACCGACCGTGGGCGCGGCGATCGACCCGCGGGTCGACCCGGTCGGCCAGCGTGTCGCGTACTGCGCCGACGGTGCCCTGCGGCTGGTCGGCGCTGACTGCTCTGACGAGCGGGCGCTGGTGGAGCCCGACGGCGAGGAGGTCGTCTGGGGGCAGGCGGAGTTCGTGGCCGCCGAGGAGATGGAACGCGACCGCGGCTTCTGGTGGTCACCGGATGGTCAGTCCCTGCTGGTGGAGCGTTACGACAACACTCCGGTGCGGGTGTGGCACGTGGCCGATCCGGCAAACCCTGATCGCGAGCCGGTACGCCACCGATACCCAGGAGCGGGAACCGACAACGCCGACGTGACGCTGTGGCTGGTTCGGATCGGCGGGGACCGCTCGGAGGTGTCGTGGGACCACGTCGCGTACCCCTATCTCACGCGGGTCTCGTGGTCGTCGTACGGCGACCCCGTGATCCAGGTGACGTGTCGCGACCAGACGCGGTCGCAGATCCACACGGTCGACCCGGGGACCGGAGTCGCGAGTCTGGTGCGCGAGCTCAGCGACGACATATGGCTCGATCAGGTCGTGGGGGTGCCGGCGCTGGGCGCCGGCGGTCGGCTGGTGACCTGCGAAGACTCCGAGGACACCCGCCGGGTATGCGTTGACGGCGAGGCAGTCAGCCCGCCCGGCCTGCATGTACGTGAGGTGGTGGGCATCGATGACGAGGGCGTCCTCGTGACGGCGTCGACCGAACCGATCGAGGTTCAGCTCGTACGGATCGGCTACGACGTGGTGGTGACGCAGCTGACCTCGGGAGGCGCCGTGCATTCCGGCGACTCCGCCGGAGGCACCACAGTGGTTGCTCGCGGGGCGCTGGATGCCGATGGCATCCGCGTCGTGGTCCTGCGTGATGGCATCGACGTCGCTGAGCTGGAGAACCATCAGGTCTACGCCGGTTTCCGGCCCGAGGTCACGATGCTTCGTGCGGGTGCACGGGAGCTGCGTACCGCCGTGTTGTTTCCCCGCGAGCACGAGCGGGGCTCCAGGAGGCTGCCGGTCATCATGGATCCGTATGGCGGGCCACATGCGCAGATGGTGGTCGCGGCGTCGCGAGCCTTTCTGGAGTCCCAGTGGCTCGCCGACCAGGGGTTCTGTGTCATCGTCGCCGATGGCCGCGGCACTCCGGGGCGCGGTCCCGCGTGGGATCGCACGGTGCGCGACCACCTCGCCGAGGTGACCCTTGCGGACCAGGTGGAGGCATTGCACGCGGTTGCCGATGCTTATCCCGACGACGTCGACCTCGATCACGTCGGCATCACTGGCTGGTCGTACGGCGGATATCTGGCCGCCCTGGCGGTGCTCCGTCGGCCGGACGTCTTCCACGTAGCCGTCGCCGGTGCGCCGCCAACCGACTGGGGGTTGTACGACACGTTCTACACCGAGCGCTATCTGGGACATCCCGACGAGCAGCCGGAGGTATACCGGGCGGCGTCCCTCATCGACGATGCATCGAAGTTGGAACGGCCGTTGATGCTCATTCACGGGATGGTCGACGACAACGTCGTCGTGGCACACACCCTGCGACTCTCCTCGGCGCTGCTCGCCGCCGGACGGCCGCACACCGTCCTGCCGCTCAGCGGCGTGACACACTTGACCCGGCAGGAGGTCGTCGCGGAGAACCTCAAGCTGCTGCAGGTCGACTTCCTCGAGCGGGCCCTCTCAAGCGTCGAGTCGGCCAGCCCGTAGTCGCCCACGATCCGACACTTATTCCGCGCGATCCGACACTTATTCCGCGCGATCCGACACTAATGCTGGGGCGAAGGTGCACTCATCTCAGAGCGGCTCGGATGGCCGCCGATCTGGCGAGTACCCACTCGAGCCGGCGACGCGTGCGATCCGGCTCTCCTACCTTCTTGAGATTGAGCATCCCCGGGTCGCCGGCGGCTTGCCCGGCAGCAATGGTGTCCGCGGCTCCCGAGATCCGGGCTTCCACGTGGTCCAGGATCGCCCGTCCGCTGAGCTCCCCGTACGAAGCCGCCATCAACTGCAGCCTCCCGGCCAGCCACTCAGGGCTGCCGGCGGGCCGACACAATGGCAGCGAGTTCCAGGCGAAGAACGAGAGATCGTCGATGGGGTACGCCGGCCCGGCAACGTCCCAATCGAAGACCCCGGTCAGGCGATCCCCGTCGAATGCCATGTTGTACGCACCGAAGTCGTTGTGACAGATGATGGCGTCCTCATCGAGTCGATGCGGTTCCAACCTCCACACCGGTCGGTCCGGGCGGAAGTCCTCCACCGCCCGATGGCAACTCCGCAGCCATCGCATGGCAGCTACCACCTGCCGGTCCGTCAGCAGCTCCTCGACCGTGTCCGTGACGTAGCCCTCCAGATACGTGAGCACCTCCCGACCGACTGCGTCGATGCCGAGCACAGTCGGCAGATGCGGAACACCACGGTTGGCCAGATGGCCAAGCAACGCGTGGATCGTCGGAGTCCACGGACCGGTCGGTCGGCGCACCGTGCCGCCGATCCTGACCGCACCACCGATGTTGCCGCCATCCATGTCGATCCCACGGAGCAACCTCGACCGAATCGCTCGGACGAACGGCAAGTCGGCGGGCAGCCATGCGACCTGGTCCAGCTCTTCCGGACCCAGCCAGCGGATCGCATCGTGCTCATGCGGTACGGGTTCGCCGGCCACCAGCTCGGCCTCGTACACCTGCAACACGAACCCCTGAGACAGCGTCTGCTCCCCCGGCAGGCGCCGGGCCGGGTTGATCTCGCAGGACAGCTCCTCCCGCACCTCGCGGACGCATGCCTCCAAGGCCGACTCACCCGGTTCGAGCTTGCCGCCGGGCAGCTCCCAGCCTCCGGCCAGCCGCTCGGGGGCCATTCGACGGGTCGCCAGCAGCCTTCCGTGCCGCACGATCGCAGCCCCGACCACGACCGCCGATGCGGGCTGCTGCTTTCGGTGGCGCGGCACGCCGGCAACCCTATTCGTTCCCTATGACCTCGGATCGGCGGGAATAAGTGTCGGATCGCGCGGAATAAGTGTCGGATCGGCGGACGGTAGCCTGAGGCGTTGTCGCACCCTTGCGCCCGACCCGCGTTCCCCGCCATGCTGTCGCGGCGGCCAGGACGCCCGACGGAAAGGCACCGGCATGTCCACAGGAGTACTCGGTCCCGGCAGGGCACGCATCCCCGACCGAACCATGCGCCGTGACCGATGGTGGCTCTATCCGCTGGCGACGTTCGTGGTGTTCGGCGGGTTCGTCGTGTACGCCACCTGGCGGGCCTTCCAGGGTTCCGGCTACTTCTCCGAGCCGTACATCTCGCCCTTCTACTCCCCCTGCCTGACCACCGAGTGCGTCGAGGGCTCCTCAGACTTCGGTCAGCCGCTCGGCTGGTGGTCCCTCTCCCCGGCGCTGGTCATCTTGATCTTCCCGCTCGGGTTCCGGTTGACCTGCTACTACTACCGCAAGGCCTACTACCGGGCGTTCTGGCTGTCGCCGCCGGCGTGCGCAGTGGCTGAACCACACAAGGGCTACAGCGGCGAGACCCGCTTCCCGCTGATCCTGCAGAACATCCATCGTTGGTTCCTGTACGCCGCCGGCCTGGTCTCGCTGATCTTGACCTATGACGTGGTGATCTCGTTCCGGGACGAGGACGGTAACTGGGGCCACATGGGCCTCGGCAGCCTGATCATGTTGGTCAACATCGTCCTGATCTGGGCGTACACCCTCTCGTGCCACTCCTGCCGGCACGCGGTCGGAGGCCGGTTGCGGCACTTCTCCAAGCACCCTCTCCGATACCGAGCCTGGACCTTGGTGTCCCGGCTCAACGAACGGCACGCCTTGTGGGCCTGGCTCTCCCTGTTCTCGGTCGGGCTGACCGACTACTACATATATCTGCTGGCGACCGGCACCATCTCGGACGTGAGGTTCTTCTAGATGACTGACCAGGCTGGCACGAACCCCTCGGAGGTCGATGAGGGTCACGGCTTCGAGCAGCATGCCTACGACGTTGTGGTGATCGGCGCGGGAGGGGCGGGTCTCCGCTCTGCGATCGCCGCCCATGATGCAGGCGCGAAGACGGCCATCGTCTGCAAGTCGCTGCTCGGCAAGGCGCACACCGTGATGGCCGAGGGTGGCATCGCCGCCGCCATGGGCAACGTCTACCCGGACGACAACTGGCAGGTGCACTTCCGGGACACGATGCGCGGCGGCAAGATGCTCAACAACTGGCGGATGGCGCAGCTGCACGCCCAGGAGGCGCCGCAGCGAGTCCTCGAGCTGGAGGAGTGGGGTGCGCTGTTCGACCGCACTCCCGAGGGGCTGATCTCGCAGCGAGACTTCGGCGGGCATAGGTACGCCCGACTGGCCCACGTGGGCGACCGCACAGGTCTGGAGATGATCCGCACGCTCCAGCAACGGGCTGTCGCCTTGGGCATCGACGTGTTCATGGAGTGCACCGTCACTCGCATCCTGACCGACCAGAGCGGAAAAAGCCCGCGGGTGAGCGGCGCCTTCGCCTACTGGCGGGAGAGCGGTCGGTTCCTGGTGTTCAAGGCGCCCACCGTGGTGCTCGCGACCGGTGGGATCGGCAAGTCGTACCAGGTGACGTCGAACTCCTGGGAGTACACCGGCGACGGTCATGCACTCGCCCTCCGTACTGGTGCCTCCCTGATCAACATGGAGTTCGTGCAGTTCCACCCCACCGGCATGGTGTGGCCGCCGTCGGTGCGCGGGATTCTCGTCACCGAGTCGGTGCGCGGCGACGGCGGGGTGCTTCGCAACTCCGAGGGCAAGCGCTTCATGTTCGACTACATCCCGGACTTCTTCCGGGCCGAGACCGCTGACAGCGAAGCAGAGGCAGATGCCTGGTACGACGACAAGACGAACCGGCGTCCACCAGAGCTGTTGCCGCGTGACGAGGTCGCTCGCGCGATCAACTCCGAGATCAAGGCGGGTCGCGGGTCACCACACGGCGGAGTCTTCCTCGACATCGCCTCCCGGCGCACCGCGGAGTTCATCAAGCGGCGGCTCCCGTCGATGTACCACCAGTTCAAGGAGCTCGCCGACGTCGACATCACGGCGGCGGCGATGGAGATCGGTCCGACCTGCCACTACGTGATGGGCGGCGTGGAGGTCCAGGCGGACACCGGGGCATCGCTGGTCAGCGGGCTGTACGCCGCGGGTGAGGTCGCCGGCGGCATGCACGGCTCCAACCGTCTCGGCGGGAACTCCCTGTCGGACCTGCTGGTGTTCGGTCGCCGGGCGGGACTCAACGCGGCGTACTACACCGGTCGCCTGGGCGGTGACCGTCCCGCCGTCTCCAACAGTGACGTGAACGATGCCGCCGACGAAGCGCTGGCGCCCTTCTCCGACGAGGGCGGTGAGAATCCGTACACGATCCAACAAGACCTGCAGGACGTGATGCAGCGCCTGGTCGGCATCATCCGCAAGGCCGACGAGCTGAAGGAGTCCCTCGCCGAGATCGAGAAGCTCAAGGAGCGGGCGAAGAGTCTCGCGGTGGAGGGGCACCGGCAGTACAACCCGGGCTGGCACCTCGCGCTCGACCTGACCAACATGCTGCGTGTCTCGGAGTGCATCGCCAAGGCCGCGCTCACGCGACACGAGTCCCGGGGCGGGCACACCCGCGACGACTACCCCGGTCCTGATCCCGTCTGGGGTACGAAGAACCTCGTCCTCACCGAGAATGACGGAAAGATCGAACTCAACGAGCAACCGCTCCCCGCAATGCCCGAAGAGCTCCAGTCGATGTTCGAGGAGAAGTGATGGGCCACGACCTGAAGATGCGCATCTGGCGGGGCGACAAGTCCGGCGGGCAGCTCGGCGA